>JBBASH010000018.1:40515-48581 GCA_040399305.1 Cyanobium sp. | reverse complement strand
GATCGGCAGCGGTGGTCGCTATAGCCATGGTCAGATGAGGTGGTCGTTCGGGCCGGTGCGGGGACCGACAAAGCTGTACGCGTAGACTACTGCCGGTTGGCTGATCGCTTCGTCACGGGTTGTCGTTTTTGAGCAGCTTTTTCGAGAATATCGGCAACCTGGCCGACTCCACCTGATTCTTGAATGATTTTTTGCATTCGCTGAGCATGATTACGGTAGCTTGATTCTGAAAGAACCTCCGAAATAGCCGTGCGAAGTGAAGTTTCGCTAAGCTCACTAAGTTTCAACATTTTCCCGGCTTTTGTTCGTGCCAGCCTTGAGGCAATCCCGGGTTGTTCATTGGTGATCGGAATCGCTACAAGCGGAACGCCACAACCGAGGGCGGTCAGCACGGTGTTCATCCCGGCATGGGTAACAACAACTTTTGAACGCTCAATTAGTTTTTGGTGAGGCGCAAATGGCACAATGATGGGATTGCCAGGAAGCTCAATGATTGGCGCCTTCGGATTTCCTAGCGAGATAACAAGCTGAACATCCAATGATAAACAGGATTTGGCAATACATTCAAAGATTTCAGGGCGCTGGTTTTGCAGTGTTCCCAATGAAGCATAGATCAGGGGTTTGCCATTGAGTCGCTCAAAAGGAAAGTCGGTGTTATCGAAACTAATGGGTTCTGTTCCCGATGGATCCTGAAAGCGCCCAATATAATGAAAGTGATCTGGTAGGTGTTCACGAGGAAAGTCAAAAGCCTCTGGAAGTTGACACACCTGGGCCAAAGGTGAAAAGGCATCCTTACGCTTTTGGTATGGAGGCAAGTTCCATTCGCGGCGCTGCTCAACAATCACTTGCCATAAATCGCGGGCGAGGAAATCGACCAGTGCGTTCCCACATCGATTACGCAAGCGAGCCCAAGGTGTTGTTGAGTAAGCCCAGTGAGTTGAGTAGGGAGGCACGCCTGGCTCACGGTTGATCAGCATTGCATTGCACACCGTGATGAAAGGCAAGCCAAGGTAGTCGGCAACGGTTGCCATTGATGAGGAGATTTGATCGATGATGAGTACATCAATATTTGCCTGTCGGATTGCTTGTGGTGCCTCGCGAAAAAACATTTGTGTTTCCCGCTTGAAAAAATCAATTGAGAATTTAAGCCCTGCCTTCCCGGTTAACTTTCCCAGAGTTCTATAGGCAGAGTCGATGCTTCCCATGGGATAATCAGATGTACCAATTTCATGGGTTGTGATGTTAAGGCTCGATACCTTGTCTAAAGCATCGGGAACCCCAAACAGGACCACGATGTGACCACGCCGCTGGAGTTCAAGGGCGATAGCGCACATAGGGTTCAAGTGTCCGATAGCAGCAGGACAGAAAATGCCAAATCGTGTCATTGAGGATGCCTCCAGTCAGTCACAGTTACGGTCTGACCAAAGGTATCGTCTGCCTGCCATGGCGACGATAGATGTGGAAATCACGATCAGTGGTCATCCCGCCGCGCATACCAACATCGTACTAGTTGCCAGGAGGTACTACGACTCACCTTGATCGGCCGAGCTTGGAATAAGTCATTGCAACCTAGACGCGATGGCCTGAGCTGAAGCCGCCAGGGAAAGTCCGTGCTTGCTCAAGTTGATCGCGTCGATCGCGCGCAAGCCGCGATTGTTTCTTGTTCGTTGTGCTAGCTTATAAGCAAAATGCCGGAAGCTGTCCATGGCTTTGCTGAATCACAATTTTATCAACTAGATGCTTTGCATCATGTGATAGCCATACTTGCAGGCGTTGATCGCAGGGGAAGCCAGGCAGCTCACGGTAACACATTATAATCCTAGAGTCTCTTGACTTCTTGCCGGGGAGCGACTGCTCTGCGTTGCATTTAAATCCTCGTTCTTCAAGTTTATTTCTTGCTGTAGCACCTGGACTGCCAATCAATAATGCTTCATGAGTCTAGGTCATGCTTGAATTCGCCTGGATCCCTGTAGTGCTGGCTATTTTTGTGGGTCTCATAAGCTTTTTGCAATTCATTCTTTAAGGGTCTCGCTGCCTTCAAGGCAGGACGGCCCCCACTCAAGGATTCTTCGGCACCAGGGCAACAGGGATGACCACCGCCTGCCGGTTCTTCGCGGCCGATTCCGTGAGCCACTGGGCCACCACGGGGGTGGAGAGCATCTGGGTGAGTAGACGACACTCCAGCTCTCGGTTGGTATCGTCCCCGCTGGCGATCACCACCATCACTTCACCGGAGGGGATGGTTTCCCGAGCCAGGATCGAGAACAGGGGCTCGGGCAACAGGGGGCCTTGGTGCAGATCCTGGATCACGTGAATCAGCTCATGCCGGAGGGTCTCTTCCTGATCCATTCCCTGGGCCTGGATGCTGGCGGCGCAGAGAAAGACGACGGCCTGTTCGCGGTTCCATCCACCCATCAGCATGGGGTTTTGGGCACATCGGGGATCCGAGTGGGTCACGGTGAGGCCGGCAGCAGCTGCAGCTGCGATCAGGAGCTGGATCAATAGAGGGGTGCGGGTGGTTAACGGAAGGTTAAAGCGGATATCTTTGTCTGTAGGTACGAGCCTTAATCTTCCGTTAACCACCCCGCCTCCATGGCGGTGCTGGCGGCCGCGGCGCTCGCCTGGTCGTGGCTGCTTTGGAGTGGCGTCGAACGACGGCGCCGCCCAGCCACTAAGCCGGCCCCCCGGCCCTGAGCTTCTGGAACGCGGCGCTGCCGGAATCGCCTGCCGCGGGTGCGGAGGGTGGCGGGGCCGCGGCGGGCTGATCCGGGCCGATCGGTGACGGCGGAGGGTCAAGGTGATCACCCAGTGCGATGGCCCACGGATACGACCGGTCGCCCTGGCCTACGGCGATGGCCTCTGCGATGGCCCAGGGTGATCACCGATGGCGAATTCCGATCGTGATGGCCGGGGCCGGTCAGGATGGCGCAGCTTTCCGTGTGCTGCTGGTGCGTTTCTCCGAGGCCTGCGAACGCAACAAGGAGCCGATCCTGCAGGTGCTGCGCCAGTGGCTTCCGCCGCAGGCGCGGGTGCTGGAGGTGGGCTCCGGCAGCGGCCAACACGCCGTGCATGTCGCCCGGCAGCTGGCCGGCCTGCAGTGGCAGCCCAGCGACCGGGCCGAGTACCTGGCTGATCTCAGGGAGCGGATCGCCCTAGAGGGCCGCGAGGGTCTGGCCAGCGGAGCCCGGCTGGCCGATCCGCTGGAGCTGGATGTGGACCGAGCCGATCAGTGGCCGCGGGGGCCCTACGAGGCGGTGTTCAGCGCCAACACCACCCACATCATGGAGGCTGCCTCGGTGCCCCGCCTGTTGGCCGGCGCCGCGCGGGTGCTTGCGCCCGGAGGCCTGCTGCTGCTCTATGGCCCCTTCCTTGGCGGTGGCGTGCCCACGGCGCCCAGCAATGCCGCCTTCGATGCCCATCTGCGCAGCCTCGATCCGGCCATGGGGCTGCGCGATGCCCGGGAGGTGAGCGAGCAGGCGCTCAGCCTTGGCCTTGAGGCGTTGGCGGATGAGGCGATGCCGGCCAATAACCGCACGCTGGTTTTTCGGAAGCGGCGCGCGGCGGCGGGCTGAGGCATGGGCTGAGGCGTGGGCACAGGCATGGGCTGAGGCGTTGGGCTGCCGCTCGGCTTGCCAGCGGGTGTGCGGCTGGGAATGATGGCCATAGGGCCCTGCCGACTGGAGGGGGCCCCATCCGCCATTCCATCACCCCGCTTTGCCCGTGGCCTTCGTCAACGAAGTCGTTTCCGACGCCGACATCGACGCCTATGGCCTCCCCTTTGAGAAGGGCAAGGGCCATTGGTGGACCCGCGACAAGGAACGGGATCTTTATTTGTGGGGTGGTGAATATGGAAATCCAGCCTGGGGAGATGACGTGGAAGGACGTTTTAGTTTTTTTATTGATGGCAAAACGCTTCGACTTGCTCTTTCTTTGGGTGTTTGGTCCAAAAATTGGAATGTCAGTCCATATATTGTGACTTGGGATCGACTGCTGTGGATTGACCCTCCTGACTGCTATGCCATTGATCGATCAAGGGTGATTGATTTGGTTCAAGAGGCTTTGGTTGCTTATGGCCGTGATGGCAGAGAAAATCGCAACACGCCAGATCGGATTGTGCGTTTTGGCTTCTAAGGTATTCCGGATTCATTTTCCGAGGCTCTGCGCTCGGGTGGGCTCAGGTGGGTGGCTGCGGTCAATCTGCGCTTCAGTTGTTGCCCTCGATTCCTCCAGCAGCGCACGAAGGTAAAGGACTCGCTTCCCTAGCGCGCCTTGGCGTCGGTGGATCCATCCATCCGCACCCTGGTGCCTCAGGTATCCCTTGCTTTCCGAGGTTCCACGATCGTCCACCGAGCCGAGTCTGTCCGCCCCAGGGAATGATCGCCGCATCGCCGTTTCCCTCGGGATAGCGCGCTGAGTTCCCTCCCTTTCCCTGTCCTCTGCCATGGCCATCACAGCCGAGGCGGCCATGGCTCGCCTGGCCGACGTGCACACGATTGACCAGCTCACCGCCCTGATCGATTTGATCGATGTGGAGCTGCCGGCTGGACGAATTACGTTGTTCAGTGGTCAGCTAAACCTGAATGATGGGCCGGGGAAAACGGCGATCAGATCGTTTGATCTGGCGGCCGCACTGGCTGCTAATCATTCCAAGCTTTTGTTTGTTAATAATCTGCCGATCGGGAATTTTTTGGACGTCCAGCGAGGCAGTAATACGGCCAATGAACTGTTGATTGCGAAGCTTGATGAATTGTTTTTAGGGGATCGCGAAAAAATAATCGCCTATTTCTACGGCTCCCGCGACGCCAACGGCAATCGCATCCCCAATGGCATCTGGGATCGGGTTTCGGCCCGCTTCGCCGCTGCCGCCAGCGGGGAGGTGCTCACCCTCACCGCCGGTGCTCGGCTCGATGGCGTGTTCGCCCAGACGGAACTGGCGGCACTGCTGGCCAATCCCAACGTCACCCGGATCGATGGCATTCCGATCAGCCTGCTGCGTCGGCTCAACCTGCAGCAGGCCTTCGAGCTGATCACCGCCAACTCCGAAATCGAGCTCGCCCATCTCCGCCTGGCCGTGGATGCCACCGGCAATCCCATCCTGCGCCAGGGTCTCCTCCAGATCGACAGCCGCCCCTTCCTCTCCGATCTGCCCCCCGTGGCTCCGCCCCCCCTGCCGGAAGGGGCCACCTATCGCCCCCTCGGCAACTTCCTGCCCCCCGATCGCTTCCACAGCCATCAGCAGGTGCTGCAGCGCTACCGCCCGCTGCTGGTGGCCGAGCTGCGGGGTCTCAACCGGCCCGATCAGATCCTGGAGCGGGTGGGGTTCACCAAGCTGCTTAGCCGCCTCGATGAGGGCTTGCTGGTGCTGGGTCTGGCCATCACCGCCATCGATGCCCACGCCGCCCTGCAGCGCGGCGACCAAGACGGTGCCCAGGCCATCCTCAGCCGCTGGGCCCGGGAGACTGCCGGTGGCCTGGCGGGTGGGCAGCTCGCCGCACTCCTGGCCACCCCCCTGCTCGCCGCCGGTCCGATCGGGGCCCTGGTGGCCTCCGGCTTGGTGGTTGCCGGTGGCTTCGGCGGTTCCCAGCTCGCCGGAGGTCCCGCCGGTGAGGCGCTCCAGGCCGCCTTCAGCCGTGCCCTGGCCGACTGGAGCGAGGCGGCCATCGCGACCCTTCAGGGCCTCTTCGTGTCGGCCGAGAACACCGTCTCCCCCCTGGTGCTCGACCTCGACGGCAACGGTGTCACCACCCGCGGCATCGCTGAGGGACTCATCCAGTTCGACCACGACGGCAATGGCTTCGCGGAACGCACGGGCTGGGTGGGTGGCGGCGATGCCCTGCTCGTGTGGGATCGCAATGGTGACGGCCGGATCACCACGGGCAACGAGCTGTTCGGGAACCACACCCGCCTGGCCGATGGCAACCTGGCCGGTCATGGCTTTGAAGCCCTGCGGGGCCTCGATAGCCATGGTGATGGCCGCATCGATCGCCGTGATGCCGTCTGGTCGGAATTGCGGCTCTGGCTGGATGCCGATGCCGACGCGGAAACCGATCCGGGTGAGCTGTTCCGCCTGGATCAGCGCGGTGTGGAGAGCCTTTCTCTCGCCTATGTCGACTCTTCATGGAGTGATCCCCAGGGCAATCGCCACCGCCAGCTCGGTACCTACCGCAGCAGCGATGGCCGTGAGCTGGCCTGCCATGACGTGTGGTTCGCGATGGACCCCACCCGCTCACGCCTGCTCAATCCTCTGCCTGTGTCCGCCGCCATCGCCGCCCTGCCGGATCTGCCGTGCATGGGGCTGGTTCCCGGGCTGCATCAGGCCATCGCCGCCCGCCCCAATGGCCCCTTGCCGGCCCTGCTGGAGCAGTGGATCGCGGGTAGTTCGGTGCAGCGGGAGGCCCTGCTCCAATCCCTGATCTTCGCCTGGACCGGTGTTGATCAGGAGGGGATGCCCGAAGGGATCGGCGATCAGGACGCCTTCCGGCGACTGCGGGCCATGGAGCTGCTGATGGGCAGGCGCTTTCGCGGCATGATCTGGAATCAGGTGCCCCAGGGTTGGGTGACCTTCGCCCTGGAGGAGGCCTTTACGGGGCTGCGGCTGGTCGTCGACCGTCTCCTTTCCGCCCAGGTGGAGTTGGGCCCCCTGCTCTGGCGAGTGCAGGGGGCTGTGGAGCCCGATGGCAGCCTGCGCTTTGAGGTGGGTGGCCTGCTGGCGGCCCTGGAGGCCAACAGTGGCCCCCTCCCCGATGCGGGGGCCCTCTTCCGTGTCACCAGCAGCCTGGCTGGCATGGGCCCCACCGGGGCCTCCCTGCTCCGCTCCCTGGCCCAGGCCATTAGCGGCCGCCTGGATCCCTTTGCGGTGTTGCTCGCGGCGGTGTTGCCCATTCAGGCCATGGTCACGGGAGGGCCCGGTGCCGACGGGCTGACGGGTTCAGCTTCCTCCGACTGGATCTTGGGAGATGCCGGCCCCGACGGCCTCTCGGGCCTGGAGGGGGATGACGTTCTTCAGGGTGGCCGCGGTGATGACCTTCTCTATGGAGGAGCGGGCAATGATCTCTATGTGGTGGCGCGTGGCGATGGCCGCGACACGCTTCAGGATAGGGATGGCACTCAGGATGAACTGCGCTGGCTGGATGTTGCCTCCACCGAGATCACCGTCGAGCGCTTCGATGGCGATCTGGTGATTGGTCATGGCGGTGGTGACGCGGTTCGGATTGTTCAGTACTTCTCCAATTCCGCCTCCTGGGTGGAGCACTTCCGCTTCAGCGATGGGGTGCTGTGGGCTGATGGGGAGTTGCGCGAGCGGTTGGTGGTGGGCGGCGCCACGGCTGGTTCTGATCAGCTGGGCGGCTTCGGCGACATCGTGAACCGGATTGATGGGCTGGAGGGGGACGACACCCTCCTGGGCGGTCCCTTGGCTGATCGCCTCCACGGTGGTCCCGGCCACGACTGGTTAGGGGGCGATCTAGGGAACGACACCCTGATCGCTGGTGGTGGCCACGACATGCTGGTGGGAGGAGCTGGCAACGATCTGTACCGCATCAGCCGTGGTGGTTGGCGCACCACGATCTCCGACTATGAGGGGGGTACCAATGAGCTGAATGCGGATGTGGTGGAGTTCAGCGACCTGCGCAGTACCGAGGTGTCATTGGTGGAGCGATTGGGGAATGACTTGTCGCTGCAATTTGTGTCGTCGGATCAGGTGCGTGTGCAGGGATATTTCACCTTTCCATCGCTGCGGATTGAGAGTTTCCGCTTCAGTGATGCGGTGGTGTGGGGCGATGCGACGCTGCGGTCGCGGCTGGTGGTGGGCGGTGCCACGGCCGGGCCGGATCAGCTGGGCGGCTACGACGACATCGTGAATCGGATTGATGGATTGGCGGGCAACGACACCCTGAATGGGGCGGGGCACGATGATCGGCTGCTCGGCGGTGCCGGCAATGACGTGCTGCAGGGCTACGGGGGCAACGATGAACTCCAGGGCGGCAGCGGCGATGATTGGTTGGGGGGTGATCTGGGGAACGACACCCTGATCGCCGGTGGTGGCCACGACATGCTGGTGGGAGGAG
>JBBASH010000018.1:0-40415 GCA_040399305.1 Cyanobium sp. | reverse complement strand
AGGTGCGGGTGCAGGGATATTTCAACATTCCATCCATGCGGATTGAGAGTTTCCGCTTCAGCGATGGGGCGCTCTGGGGAGACAGCTCAATCCTGGCGCGCCTGTCGGTGGTGGCTGGCCTCTGACCACGACTGCCCAGCCGGGGGCGGCTTAACGTTCCGGCCTCCCCACGCCGTCGCGATGGTCCGGGTCCAGGAACTGCTGGTGGTTCAGCACGTCGAGCGGGAGGGGCCTGGTCTGCTGGCCCAGGTGGCCACCGAACGGGACCTGGCGGTGCGAATCCTGCGGCCCTTCGCCGGCGATCCCCTGCCACAGGCCCTCCGGCCCGATCAGATCCTGGCGGTGATGGGCGGGCCGATGGGCGTGGCCGACCTCGGTGATCCGGCCTTTCCATGGCTAGAGCCTCTGGTCATCCTCCTGCGCCGTGCCCTAGCCGAAGAACGGCCGGTGCTGGGGTTCTGCCTGGGCGCCCAGCTGCTGGCCCACGCCGCCGGGGGTGGCGCCATCCCCCTCACCGTGGGCGATCCACCGTTGCCCCATCGGGAGGTGGGGTTCGGCGCGATCAGCTTCACCCGCTCTCCCGCCGAGGAGCCCCTGTTTCAGGATCTGCCCGCCAGTCTGCTGGTGCTCCACTGGCACGGCGACCGCATTCAGCTGCCTCCCTCCGCCACCCTGTTGGCTTCGAGCCTGGCCTGCCCTGAGCAGCTGTTCCGGATCGGCCCGCGCACCTTCGGGCTCCAGTGTCACATCGAGGTCACTGCCGCAGCCCTGGAGCGGTGGATCGTGGAGGACGCCGCCTTTGTCCGGGCTGCCCTCGGGGTCGGTGGGGCGGATCGCATCCGCGCCGAAGCTGCCCGCTGGCTGGTGCCGGTCACGCCGCTGTGGCGGATCTTGTTGAACCAACTGCTGGATCCCGATCAGGAGGCCTGCTGCAGATCCTGATGCTCCAGGGCCAGGCGCTTAATCCTGGCCTGGCTGGCGATCAACACATCCAGCGCGATGGTCTCCGCCGAATCCGGATCGCTGTAGCCGAACGCGGCCACCTACCTCAGGTATCCCGCTGTTCACAACGTCGCCTTCCTCGTGCTTCAGGTGCTTCAGGCTGCTTCAGGCTGCTTCAGGCCGGCGCCGGCTGCGGCCGATTCAGCCAGGTCGCCAGGGTCTCCTGGGGCTGGGTAGGGGAGCTGGTGATCTCCACGATTCGGCCGATCGAAGCCGGTGTGTCGAGGGCATCGAGGCAGACCCGGGCCACCAGGCGCCGCGACAGGCTGCCGCCCTCCTGGCCGCCGGCACCGCTGAACACGATCCCTTCCCGCTCGATCCCCTGCTCCGATTCCTTCAGGCCGCCCGGGCGCACCACGGTCCAGTCGAGGCCGCTTTCGGCCAGCCACCGTTCCCCCAGCCCCTTCCACACCAGGATCAATCCGAACAGATTCAGCGGATGCAGCAAGCGGCCGCTGCATAGGGCACTCACGAGCACCACCCGCTTCACCCCCGCAGCCTGGCAGGCCTCGATCTGGGAGCGGATCGCCAGGGCATCCACCTTCAGTGGCCCGAGCAGATCCACCGAGGGCCGCGCTCCGGTGGCGATCACCAGGGCCTCACAGTCGCGGAGCGCAGCCTCCAGGGCCGGGGCATCGCTGAGCTCCAGGCGCACAATCTCGGCCCCCTTCAGCCCTTCCGGCACGGCTGAACCGGGCCGCAGCAGCGCTCGCACCGCCAGCCCCCGGCCGATCGCCTCCTGCACCACCCGCCAGCCGGTCTTGCCGGAGGCACCACTCACCGCGATGCGACGGCGAGGCTTAGGGGAATCCGCGGTGGTCATCGACGCTCACCCAGGCTCGGGGGAATGGGCGGATCGTATGGAACTCTTGCCTGTCCCGGCGGCCGGCTTCCCTCCCAGGCCCCCCCTGCGGCGTGGCCTAGCCGGATGGCATGGCGCCGTTCGTCGTTGCGGAGCAGGGCGTCCACGCAGTCGCCATCCAACTTGCCCGCCTCCACCATCGCCCGGAGCATCTGGACAGCATGGGATTCCGGGAAGGGGGGCTTGTATGGCCTGGCCTGGGTGAGGGCGTCGTACAGGTCGGCCACCGCCACGATCCGCCCCGCCAGGCTCACCTCCGTTCCGCGCAGCCCCGCCGGATAGCCGCTCCCATCGAGCCGTTCATGGTGGTGGGCCACCACCTGGCGGAGCAGATCGATCGAGGCGTCCTCCTCCAGATCCATCGCTGTGATCACCCGCTCGATCAGGGCTATGCCGATCAGCACGTGGCTTTCCATCACCAGCCGTTCCTCCGGGGAAAGGGGCCCAGGCTTGAGCAGAATCCAATCTGGAATGCCCACCTTGCCCACGTCATGGAAGGCGGCGAAACGGTGGAGGTTCTCGCTGAAATCGGCGGGTCGTTCCTGTTGGTTGTCCAGCTGTAGGGCGATCAGGCGGCTGTAGAGGGACACCCGCTCCATGTGGGTGGCCGTTTCCCGATCCCGCAGCTCCGCGATCTCCAGCAGCAGTTGCAGGCTGCCCTCAAGGCTGTCGATGCCGCTGAAGTGGTTGCTGATCCGGAGCTGGAGCAGCTCCAGATGGGGGGCCAGCGCCGCCATCGCCCTCGGGTCGAAGGCCCCGGCCCGGGTGGAATCCAGGAAGAGAAAGCCCAGCAGGCGCTTGTGGTGGAAGAGCGGCAGCGTCAGGGAGGCGCGCCAGCCCTGGGCCAGCAACCAGCGGCTGTGGTCCGAGCTCGGATCCAGCTCCCGCTCGAGGTCATTGAGCACCCGGGCCTGCTGCTGATCCCGCAGCCGGCCGAGGGCGGGAACGGTGGCAAGGGGGCGCGGTTCGAAGTGGGGCTGGCTCGACCCCGGCTCGCCCTCCCTGCCCATTGGCCCGCCGTCCGCGCCCGTTTCCCCGTAGGTCGCTAACAGGTCGGTTGTGGCTTCGTGGTGCACGAAGGCGATCCGGGTGATCCCAAGATCAAGGGACTCCAGTCGGTGCTGCACGATCCGCAGCAACTCCTGCAGCTGCCGTTGCGGAGTGTGGAGGCCTGGCAGGGGGAAGGACGGTGCCAACGACCTCCACGGCAGGCTCAACTCTCACCGTATCCCCTCCGCCGGAGGCTGGGGATGGGGCTGCCGGCGGGGATCGCGGGGATCGGAGCTGGATGGGTGCACTCCCGCATCGACCCACCTGGCCTGGCCGGCCCGGTCCGGTGCGGACCGGGACGGGCCCGGTGGCCGGGGGCCGTTGGCGCCCTCGGTACGCTGGAGCCATGGCGGCCGCGATCCTCGACGTTGAACACCTCACCGTGTGCCGCGATGGCGCCACGGTGGTGGAGGACGTGAGCTTTTCGCTGCCGCCGGAATCCGATACGGCCCTGGTGGGCCCGAACGGGGCCGGCAAGAGCAGCCTGGTGCAGGCCCTGCTCGGGATCCTCCCCCGCCGCTCCGGCACGATCCGCCTGCTCGGCCATGCCCTTGGACCCCGGGGCCAGCTGCCGGTCGCGGTGCGCGACCGCATCGCCTACCTTCCCCAGACCCTCAGCCTGCGGGGCCGCATCCCCCTCACGGTGGCTGAATTCGTGGGCCTCGGCTACGACCGGCCCGGCTTGGCGCTGCCCTGGCGTGCCGGCGGCGGCCGGGCGGCAGCGGTGCGCCGCGCCCTCGGCCGCACCGACATCGTCGACCTGGCCGACCGCCTGATCAGCGAACTCTCCACCGGTCAGCTCAAACGGGTGCTGCTGGCCTTCTGCGTGGTGCGTCCCCGCAGCCTGCTGTTGCTGGATGAGGCCCAGGCCGGCCTCGACAGCCAGGCCACCGAACAGTTCCACACCCTGCTCTATGGCCTGCGCCGCAGCGAGGGCTGGACGATCCTGCAGGTCTCCCACGATCTGGAGATGGTGCGGCGCACCTGCGATGCGGTGCTCTGCCTCAACCGCAGCCTGCGCTGCTCCGGTTCCCCCGACCACGCCCTCAGCCCCCTCCAGCTGGAGCGCCTCTACGGACCGGGCTACGTGCCCTACCACCACCACCACGGCCGCGGTCCCTCGCTGCCATGAGCACTCCGCAGGTCCTGGGGGAGCTGCTGCAGCTTCCCTTTCTGCAGCGGGCCCTGCTGGCCGGGCTGCTCACCGGTGCCCTGGGCGGGGTGCTTGGCAGTTTCGCGGTGCTGCGCCAGCTCTCCTTCTTCAGCGACGCCCTCGGCCATTCCGCCCTGCTGGGCATCACCGCCGGCATCCTGCTGGGCCTCAATCCCACCGTGGTGCTGGTGCCCTTTGCGGTGCTCTTCGCCCTCGGTGTCGACCGGCTGGCCAGCCGCAGCCGCCTCCCGGCCGATGCGCTGCTGAACATCGTGTATTCCTCCTCCCTCGCCCTGGCGGTGCTGGTGCTGAGCCGGGTGCGCAGCTACCGGGGCGGGATCGAACACCTGTTGTTCGGCGACATCCTGGGCGTGTCCTGGCTCGACCTCAGCCTGATCCTGTTGCTGCTCATCGGCGCCTGCGCCTATCTGTTTCTCAGCCGGCGCAGCCAGATCCTGCTCACCCTCGATGAACCTCTCGCCATCTCCCGCGGGGTGGCCGCCGGCCGCCACCGGCTCCTGTTCATCGTGCTGCTGGCGGTGGTGGTGGCCATCTCGATCAAGGCGGTGGGGGTGCTGCTGATCAGCGCCTTCGTGGTGATCCCCGCCTGTGCCTCCCGGCTGGTGAGCCGCCGCTTTCCCCACTACGTGCTCCTGGCCTCGGGCCTGGGGGCCGGTTGTGCGGTGGTGGGTCTGCTGCTCTCGGCCCTGCTGGATCTCCCCTCCGGCCCCGCCGTGGTGGTGGTGCAACTGGCCGGCTTCCTGGCGGCCCTGGCTTTGGCACCCCGCGGCCAGGGCATCGGCGCCTGAGGGATCGGCCCCTTGTCCGCCCGCTCAGGGATCGGCTGGCTTTGGCGAAGCCTGGGGTGGAACGAAGGGGCCGCCGAAGGCGGTGGGCTGGGCGTAGAGCCAGCGCAGGGTGCTCCGGTCCCGCTCGGAGGGCACCAGCACGGGCACCGGGCCTGGGGACGTGGCCATCGCATCGCCCGGGGCATCACTGTGGCCCCAGATTCCGAAGGCATGGCCCAATTCGTGCAGGGCCGTGGCCTGCAGCGCCTCGGCCCGTTGCCCTGGACCGATCAGCACCTCCACCGCCGGTTCCAGCCGCCACTGGCCGGCATACCGCTCCACCGCCGCCAGCCGCAACAGGGCCCGTCCATGGCTGGCGCGCGGCCGTCCCGTTGCGTCCCGGGCCAGGGGGGGCAGCCGTCGCCAGATCCGCACCTGGGCCGCCGCTGGATCGGCCACCACGGCCAGCGGCACCAGGGCTTTCCAGCTCTGCAGGGCCGCGATCACCGCCCCCTGCCAGCGCGGCTGCACCGCATCGGCGGCAGCGGGCCCTGATGCCGTGGCGGGCTGGACCGGCTCGATCCACACGCACCAGCGCTGGAGCAGCGGCCATCCGAGGGGGGTGGTAGCCAGCCGGTCGGCGTATCCGGACGCTCCGGGTTGGGGAGGAGCCTGCACCAACCTGGTGGATTCCAGAACTCTGGTCGCCAGGGCTTGGGGGCAGGACGTGCTGGCCGGTTGGGGAAGGGCGGGTTCCTTCGGGAGGGCCACGGCCGGGGATCCCTGCAGCCCAACCCCTAGCGGTAGGAGGCAGGCGGCAAGGGTGGCCGGCTTCACGCCGCCGGCAGTCCCACGCCCCGGGCCATCAGGGTGGCCATCAGGGGAATCACGGCAAAACCGGCCAGTTCCACCGTGAGCACCAGGCGCAGGCGCCCCGCGAGGGCCTCAGTCACCTTGGGGAGCTCACCCTTGCGCAGCGGGATCGCCCAGAGGATGTAGGTGATCGTGGGGTACAGGGAGAGAGCACCCACCGCCAGGTAGGTGCCCACCTTCCACCAGAAGAGGGGATTGGAGGTGTAGAACTCTGTCCCCTGGCCGAAGTGCAGCACCCGGGCGATGCCGCTCAGCAACAGGGTGAGGGCAGCAATGCCGTACACCACATCCACCACCACCATCGTGATCGCGGTGCGGCGGTCGGGATCGGCCCGGATCAGGAAGCGCTCCAGCAACAGGGCGCCAAAGCACAGCATGAAGCTGAGGTAGTGGCCGTAGGCCACCGCCGCGCTGCTGAGCACCGGTGTGGGGATGGCGGCGATGGCAACCATGCGCGGATCTTCGGGGTGGTCAGGGCCGCCAGACGGTAGCGGGTCAGGGCGGCGGGCCGCTGGCGCGCCAATAGGCGGCAGGTGAAAAAGGGAGGGAATCGGGAGTAAAAATGACGGCAATCTGAAGCTTTTGTTTCCTTCTCCTCACCGCCAGATTTGCTCCATGAATCCGAAGCAAAATGGAAGGGAAACAAAACTGTTTCCAAACTTGGAAGTCTTTCTGCTGGTTGATTGAATCGGGCTAAAAAAGCCTAGCTTCTATGAAGTGTTTAAAGGCCCATGGCGAGTTCTCTGAGTGCCTTTCTCGGTGAGATCGGTCGCCACCAGCTCCTCACCCCTGAACAGGAGCTCACCCTGGGTCGCAAGGTGCAGGCGATGGTGAGCCTGCAGGAACGTTGCAGCCTTGCCGGCGGCACGGGTCCGGCCTGTGAGTACGACGATCTCGAGCGGCGCACCCTGCGCACCGGCGAGCGGGCCAAGCAGCAGATGATCACGGCCAACCTGCGCTTGGTGGTGAATTTGGCCAAGCGCTATCAGGGCAAGGGGCTGGACCTGCTGGATCTGATTCAGGAGGGCACGATCGGCCTCACCCGTGCCGTGGAGAAGTACGACCCCACCCGCGGCCACCGTTTCAGCACCTACGCCTATTGGTGGATTCGCCAGGGCCTCAACCGGGCCCTCTCCACCCAGAGCCGCACGATCCGGATCCCCGTGAACGTGAACGAGAAGCTCACCCGCCTACGGGCCGCCAAGGCCCGCCATCTTCAGGCCAACGGCACCGCTCCGAGTTCCGCCGAGCTGGCCCGCGCCCTGGAGGTGCCCGTGCAGGAGGTGGAGGAGCTGCTGGCCTGCGAGCTGCGCAGTGTGACCGTGAGCCTCCAGGGTGCGGTGCGCTCCAAGGCCGATCCCTCCGAATTGGTGGATGTGCTGGCCAGCGAGGAGATGCCCCCGATGGAGCGGGCCGAACTGGCCGAACGCAGCGCCTCGGTGTGGATGCTGCTGGAGCGGGCCAACCTCACCCCCAAGGAGCGCACGGTGGTGATGCTGCGCTTCGGGCTCGACGGCACCAATGAATGGCGCACCCTCGCCGAGGTGGCACGCCAGCTCTCCTGCAGCCGCGAATACTGCCGCCAGGTGGTGCAGCGGGCCCTGCGCAAGCTCCGCCGGGCGGGCGAGGAAAGCGGTCTGGTGGAGGTTTGAACGGACGGGCCCGTCCCGCTGGGTGAGGGAACCGTCCCTGCCTGGGGGGCAACCGGTCTGGGCAGGAACGGTCGGCACCCGGAGACTGGCTTCGTTGTCGCCCCTGTGGCGCGCCCCCTGAGGAGATCACCATGTCCGCCGCTTCTTCGGCCGCGGGCCCGAACGGCCAAACCACCCTGCAGGCAGACGTGCTCGAAAGCACGGTGGTGGATGAGGCCCTGCTGGTCCGGCTGCTGCGCCGGGCCGGCCGCACCCTGGCCCGTCCGGCACTCGAATGTTTCGAGATGCTGATCGATGGAGCCACCCCCCACCAGGCCCGGATCACGGTGCTGGCGGCGCTCACCTACCTGGTGCTCCCCTTCGACCTGATCCCGGATTTCATTCCGGTGGCGGGCTTCGGCGATGACATGGTGGCGCTCACCGCCCTGCTGGGGTTGTGCGCTCGGCACCTCACGCCCGACATCAAGCTGCGGGCGCAGCGCAGACTGGATGGCTGGTTCCCACCCACCCGCTAGCGCCGCCCCGCCGCGATGCCTTCCTCCAGTCTCCCCCTGAGCACCGATCAGCTCGATGACCTCCAGGCCTTCCTCAAGGACTGGTTGCGCCATACGGGACGGACTCAGGCGGACCTGAGGCGGGTGCTGCGAACCTCCTCGATCCGCATGCCCGTGCTGATCGAGGAGCTCCAGCGCATTCACAACCAGCAGGGCCTGACCGCCTTGGCCGAGCGTCTGTGCGGCATCGAGGACATTTGGCACAACGAGGATTCCGGCAGCGTTGAGGGGAGCGGGGGCTCCGAGCTCCTGGAGGAATCCCTGGGCCAGCTGGATCTGCTGCTGGAGCAGATCCGGCTGGAAACCGGCTCCGATTCCTGAGCTCCTGTCAGCGTCTGGGGGATCGCGATAGGTTGCGCCCCTAGTGGTTTTGGCCAGCCCACGCCATCCGCTCCCAACCCCCCGTGATGCGTTCTTCCATCTGGTTTCCGTCTCCCATGGTTTCCGTTCTCCGGATCTCCCTCCCTGCCCTGCCGCGGCCTAACCGTTCGCTTCAGATACCCAGAGCCCTAGTCCTGGCCCTCGCTCTGGCCGGGGTCTCCTCGGTGGCTCAGCCGGCTCTGGCCCAGTCGGAGAGTTTCCTGCTCAAACCCGGCAGCAAGGTGGGGCCGGCCTCGAACGTGAAGGCCACCAACTGCAAGACCAATCCCAGCGACGGCAGCATCACCTGCGACACCAAGATCGTGAACCCTCCCGGCGACACCCAGGCCAAGCCCCAGTACAGCCCCTTCAAGCCCTGAGCGCTGGGGGTCAGGGGGAGGCTTCCCACCAGAACAGGGCCAGCCAGATCGTTCCGCTGCCGCCGTCGGTGTTCTCGACTCGGTGGCGGCGGTGGGGCGCGATGTAGAGCTGGTCGCCGCGATGCAGGGAGAGAGGTGCTTCTTCGTCCTCAAAGCTGAGGCGGGCCTGGCCCTGCAGCAGGCACACCCATTCATGCTCCACCTGGTCGTACCAGAAGCCCTCCGGGCTGCGGGCCCCGCAGGAGTGGATCCTCTCCAGCCGCCAGAGCGGCCCTTGCCACAGCACCGAAACGCTCTCCTGGCCGGTCGCGGGGCTGGAGCCGGCTAGCAGGCTGGCAGCTCCGCTTTGGCTGGCGCCCAGCTCGCCCCAGCGGCGGCCGATCTCGAAGCCCTGGGCGGCAGCCAGGTTCACCACCTGCTGGTGGTTGCTGCAGTCGGCCAGCCGCTGCCGCAGGGCCGGATCGGCCTCGCTGGCCGCCACAAAGGCCTGCAGATCCCGCACCTTCTTGAGGAATCGCTGGAGGTCCTCCTCGGCCATGGGGTGTCCGCCTGGAGCCGGCGCGATCAGATCAGCTCCCTGATCATCCGCCAGCGTTGGAAGCCCACCCCGGCGTAGAAGGCGGTTTCCTCGGCCTCCACCTGCCAGCCCTGTCGCTCCAGCAGGGGCCGTGACAACTGGCTCGCCTCGGTGCGGAGTCGGCGGTACCCCTGGCTTTGGGCGTGGGCCTCAAGGGCCCTCAGCAGGGCCGTGGCCCTCCCCTGGCGTGCCGAGCGGCCCCGGCAGTAGAGCAGGGCCAGGCGATCGGGGGGATCCAGCAGGCCGAAGGCCTCCACCACCCCGCCCCCGGCTCCGCTGCAGCTCACCAGGCCGAAGCCGCGCAGTAGCGGCTCCCGGAAGGGGCCGTGGTCGGCCGCGCCATGGGCGGCCCAGGCCCGCACCTGGGCAGGGCTGTAGAGGGCCGTGGCCTGGCTGATCACGGCATCGCGGTAGACCTCCGCCACCTGGGGAAGGTCGTTGGGATGCAGCGGCCGCAGATCCGGAGCTGGATTCGCGGCCGCCGCCATCGGGGCCTGGGTCATGGCGGCAGTCGGCGGAGTGTGAACTGGCTCGGGGCAGGCAGGAACGACCTGGGGGCAGCTTGGAGCCGGCGTGGATAGTGTTGAAGATGGGTGCATCCCCTGTTGCCGAGCTTTCCATGGAGTCCTCCGCGCTGCCATCCCCCCCCGGCCTCAAGGGCCCGGCGCCGGAGCCGCAGCCAGCCGCCGCAGCCGGCACGGCTGCCGCTGGCTGGCTGCGCTCGCTCCTGGCGGGGGCGCTGCTGCTGGCCCTGGCGCTGGTGCTCCTGTTCTGGAGCCTGCCGGCCTGGGGTGCCAACGACATCGTTGTGCTGCAGCGGGGCGGAAAGCTGTTCGAAAACCACTGTGCCGGCTGTCACGTGAACGGCGGCAATGTGATCCGGCGCAACAAGACGCTCCGTCGCCAGGATCTGCTGCGGGAGGGGGTGAAGGGGCCCGCCGAGGTGGCCCGGATCGCCGCCAAGGGCAAGGGGCAGATGTCTGGCTACGAGAAGGTTCTCGGCGAGGGGGGGGCCGATGCCGTGGGGGCCTGGGTCTGGCGCCAGGCGGAACTCGGCTGGCCGCGGCGCTGAGCCTGCAGCGGCTAGCGGCAACGGGCAATTTCCCCGCTTTCTGATCGGTCTGCCGCCTGCTTTTTCTCCTGTGCCACGGCGATCAGTGTCCATCCAAAGATGTATCCACCGCTGCTGCTAACTAGACAGGCCCTGGTGTGAGAACCCTTTCCACAATGACCAACAGCATTCGCAAGTCGGTGCTTCGTGGCCTCGGCTTTGCCGCCGCCAGCGGAGCCCTCCTCGGCGCCCCTGTGATGGCCGCCCCCGAAGCCACCATCGCCGCCCCCACCACCGTGGCCCAGGGCTACGGCGTGACCACCACCACCGCTGAGGTGGTCGAGGTTGAATCCGTCAACGGCTGGTACCTCACCGTGGGTGCAGGCGCCGTCTGGCCCGGCAACATCAATTATTGGGCCAACACCGCTCCCCTCGCGGCCACAAGCCAGCCCCGGGGTGTCCTGAGCCAAAACGGTGGCTTCTCCGTTGACGGCGGTATCGGCTACGACTTCGGCGCCATCCGCACCGAACTGACCTACGGCTACTCCGCGCCCAGCGTTGATACGATCGTCAGCCGTGATCTCAGCACCTCCTTCAGTGGCGGCGGCAAGATCAACAAGAACGACATCATGCTCAGTGCTTACTGGGATGTGTTGCCGTTCAGCCGCTTCACCCCCTACATCGGTGGTGGTATCGGCTACTCCAACCTGAGCACCCCCAGCTTCAACGTCGGTAACTACTACACCGGCAGCCACAACAAGGGTCTGTTCGGCTGGCAAGCCAAGGCTGGTATCAGCTATGCCCTGGCCTACAACTGGGACGTCTACGCCGAAGGCACCTTCTCCGGCACTGGCAATCCCCAGTTCGAAAACGTGAACTTCAGCTCCTACAAGGATGTGGGCGCCAAGCTGGGCTTCCGCTACCGCTTCGCCTCCCCCGTCGTGGTGGTGGTGCCCGAGCCCGCTCCGGCTCCCGCCCCTGCTCCCGCTCCGATCCCCATGCCCGAGCCCGCTCCGGCTCCCGCACCGATCCGCGGCCTCTGGTGATCTGCTGGGGAGGCTTCGGCCTTCCCCCTTCACCCTCTCTGGGACCGGCTCCGGCCGGTCCCTTTTTTATGGTCTCTGGCAGGGCAGGCCGGGGGGTCAGAAGGCCTGGACCCAGGGGTAAACCTCAACGGCGGTCCAGATGCCGTTGCGCCAGTAGACATCGTTCTGCACCAGGGCTTCCACCGCCGCCTGGTTCTCCGCCTCATAGATCCCGAACACGTGGGTGCTGTCTTCGGTGGGGCCCAGGGTGATCAGCACCCCCTCCTCCTTCTGGCGCCGCAGCCCCTCGAGGTGCTCTTCGCGATAGGGGGTGCGGCGTTGCAGGGCGTCGGCACAGTAGGTGCCCCAGAGAACGAATTTCATGCTGGCCGTGGGGTGCTTCCGGTTCAGAGCAGCGATTCACGCCGCAGGTAGACGCGGATCAGTTTTTCATCCATCAGTCCGACTCGGGAGCTGGGGGCCTCCTGGGCGCGCTGCAGGAGGGCGATCAGGGTTTCGGGGCGGAAGGGCTGCCCCTCGGCCGCAGCCAGCTCGCTGACCTCCAGGGCTGTCTGCATCCAATTGATCCGCTCGCGCAGCTCCGGCTCCGCCTGAATCCTGCCCAGGAAGGCGAACAGGCGCTCCAGTTCCTGCCGGTCGGCGGCATCGGCGGCGCCAGGGGGCGGCTCACCAGGGGAGGCTTGGCTGGGGGTTACACCTTCGGACTGCTCGGAGATGGTCATGGCTGGCAAGGGAGAGGGTGCAGGGTACCCATCAGGTTCAGTCGTCAGTTTCAGTCTTCCGCTGCGGAGCTCAATCGTCGAGGCCCTGGCGCAGCTCCCGGCAGAAGGCACCGGCAGCAGCGGCCGCATCTTCCCCAGCCGCCACCGCGGCCGCCATGGTCTTCACCAGGGCGCTCCCCACGATCGCTCCATCGGCGCCCCAGCGGCGCACCTCGCGGGCCTGCTCAACGCCGGCGATGCCGAAGCCCACCGCCACTGGTGTGGAGCCCTGCTCCTTGAGCTGCCGCACCAGGGGTTCCACCCGGGCCTCCAGACGGCTGCGCACCCCGGTCACGCCGGTCACGCTCACCAGGTAAGTGAAGCCACGGCTGGCCCCATGGATGCGGGCCATGCGTTCGGGGGGGGTGGTGGGCGCCACCAGCAGCACCAGATCCAGGCCGTGGGAGGTGGCGATCGCGGAGAGCTTTTCGGCCTCCTCCAGGGGCAGATCCGGCACCACCAGGCCGGCGGCGCCGGCGGCGGCGGCCTCACGGCAGAAGTTGTCCATGCCGCGGTTGAGTAGGGGGTTGCTGTAGGTGAACAGCACCACCGGGGTGGTCAGGGCGCCGCGCAGGTCGGCGAGCATGGCCAGAACGCCTCCGGGTGTGGTGCCCGCGGCGAGGGACCGGCCAGCGGCCGCCTGGATCACGGGGCCATCGGCGAGGGGATCGCTGTAGGGAATCCCCAGCTCGATCAGATCGGCGCCGGACTCCTGCAGGGCGAGCAGGGCCGCGCGGGTGGTGTTCAGATCCGGGTCGCCGGCCATCAGGAAGGGCATCAGGGCACAGCGTTCCTGCTCCCGGAGGGCGCTGAAGCGTCGGCCGATCTGCGTTGAGGAGGGCGGCGTTGTGGAGGGCGGGGAACTGATCCCAGGAGCGGCGGCGCACATCGGACCGGGTGGGGGCAGGCGGTGCTGGCGAGCCTATGGGGTCGTGGCGTCGGCAGCCGTGGCGTCGACAGCCGTGGCATCGCGAGTGCCGCCATCCAGCTCCGCCATCAGCCGGGCCTGCTCCTCGGCCGGCAGGGCATCGAAGCGGGCCTGGAGTTCGGCCGTGGTGAGGGCGTCGTAGGACTCCCGGTAGATCCGGCGCTGTTCGGAGAAGGTCATCCGGCCGGTCACCACCCGGGCCAGGTAGGTGCCGGTCCAGCCGAGCACCAGCAGCAGCAGCACGGCCGAGGCGGCAATGCCCGGACTGAAACCCTCAAGGCCGCTGGCCCGGAAGAGGCCATAGCCCCCAGCACCGAGTCCCAGCAGGGCGAACCCCAAGAGGAGGGACTGACCGCGGGTCACGCGGCGGACTCGCCCTGACCCTGCAGGCGGAAGTTGAGGAAGGGGGCGAACAGGATCAGGCCGGGGAAGAAGAGAAACACCAGTCCGTAGACCGCCGTGCGTTCGATCTTGCCCATGCGGGTCCAGCGCTGGCCCATCCACCAGTAGAGGGCCAGGGGGACCGCCACGAGGTAGGCGCCAGCCAGGCCGCCAAAGAGGCCGAAGAGCAGCAGGGTCGGGCCGTCGAGGTGGCTCAGGGGGCCAGGCAGGGGCACGGATCTCCACGCCAGTTGGCCGTCAATGTAGGACCCGCTTCCCGGAAGCGGGGGCTCGCTCGCATCGCTTGCCAGCAACAGAGGGAATCCCTCTCCAGGGGAGTCGCTGCTCAAGGAGATGGGAAGCGGTCAACGTTGTTGCTCAGCCTCGTTGCGCAGCCTCCTCGACAGGGACCGCAGGCAGGGGAGGAATGCCAAAAAAAATCCCCGGACAAGGCCGGGGATGGGGGGCGGTGTAGGCCGGGGCCGGATCCGCAGGGTTGTCAGCGGGGGGTATTGGCGCCCCCCAGGCCGGGATTCAGCCCAGGCCGATTTGGCCCAGGATGCCCTGGCCGGTGAGCAGCTCGGTGGCCAGGCCGATCACGAAGCCGAGCATGGCCAGGCGGCCATTCCAGGTTTCAGCGAAGGCAACAAAACCGAAGCGGGGGGAGGTGGAATCAGCCATGGGAGTTCGTTGGTTACGAAACTTGAAGGGAGTGTAAAGCATCGTGAACGGGTGTGGTTGTGTCCGGCGATGCCGATCCGGGCCCTGAGCGGTACGGATTTCCGCGATCTGCTGCGATCGCTCGCCGGGGCGGGATGATTCGGCATCGGCTGCGGCCCCCGCTGCGGCGGATTTGCCGGCCCCGTTCAGGCGGCCTTGAGCAGATCCCTCAGGCGGCCTTAAGCAGATGGTCGAGCTGCTCGGCCTGGATTGGTTTGGAGAAGAGAAAGCCCTGGCCGAGGCGGCACCCCAGGTTCAGGAGGGTGTGGCGTTGCTCCAGCCGTTCCACCCCCTCGATCACCACGCGCATGCCCGCAGAGTTCTGGAGGTGCACCACCCCCAGCAGCATGGCCTGCTGCAGCCGGTCGGTTTCGATGGCGTCGATCAGGCAGCGATCCACCTTCACGGCGCCGAAGGGGAGGGTGTGGAGCCGCTGCAGACCGGAGTAGCCGGTGCCGTAATCATCCATGGCCAGGGTGAAGCCGAGTTGGTCGAGGGCCAGCAGGCGCTCCCGCGCTCCGGAGTTGTGATCGAAGTTCTGGTCTTCGGTGAGCTCCAGCATGATCTGGCCGGGGTTCAGGCCATGGCGTTCCAGTCCGTCCCGCAGCACCCTGATCAGTCCCTCGTGGTGCAGCTGCAGCGGCGACAGGTTGAGCGACACGTACTGCAGACCCTGGGGCATCGACAGCCACGGCCCCACCTGGGCAAACACGGTGTCGATCAGCCAGGAGCCCAACAGATTGATCTGTTCGGTGGCCTCCGCCACCGCGATGAAGTCGGAGGGGGAGATGCTGCCAAGGATGGGATCCTCCCAGCGGCAGAGCACCTCCACCCCTTCGATGCGCTGGTCGGCCATCGACACGATCGGCTGATAGAGCAGCCGTAGCCGTTCCTGGTCGAGGGCGATCGCCAGGGGGCGCGCCAGCAGCCGCAACTGGCGTTGCTCCCGTTCGAGGGGCGCCGCCACGCAGATGCTCGCCTTCGGTTGGCGATGGGCGCTGATCAGGGCCCGGTTGGCGGAGTCGAGGAGGAGCTCAAAGCGTGCGCCATCCTGGGGAGAACGGCTCAGACCGATGCTCAGCACCGGCGTCACGGGCCGGTCCTTGAGCAGGAGCGGCAGGGAGAGGGCCTTCTGCCAGCCTCTGGCCTGCTCCTGCAGCCCCGCGTCGCTCCGTTCGCCGGGCACCAGGGCGATGAAACGCTCGCCGCGGCTGCGGCAGATCGAACTCCCCTCCGGCAGGCAGGCCAGGAGGCGCCCCTCCAGGGCATCCATGATCGATTCGATCTGCTCCAAACCCAGGCGGTTGAGCAGCCCTCCTTGCTCCCGCAGCTCAACCTGCAGCAGGGTGGCGCCCGGGGTGGTGAGCTGGGCGAACCGTTCAGCCAGGGTCGCCAGGGTGACGCTGCGGGAGGCCAGCTCCAACAGGTGCCAGTCGCCACCGCCTGCCGCACCCAGATCCAGCCGGGTCAACTTCACCAGCATCGGCAGCAGCCGGCCCTGTTCGTCGTGGAGGCTGCCCTGGACCAGGGTGAGGTTCTGGGAGGAGGTGGTCAGCGTGATGGCCTGGGCCCGGAAGGCGGCGTTCATCGCCACCAGGCACCCCTGGGCGTCGCTGATGGCCGCTGGCCTTTCCAAGCGGTCGAGCAGGGCCAGGGCCAGGGGGTGTTGGGCTGCCTCCCGGTTGCCTTCGAGGCTTCTCATCGGGCTCATAGGGGGGGCATCTTCATCACGGTGACGCGCAGGAGCAGTTCCCCGAACACCGCTCCGTAAACCAGCAGCGTGAGCAGACGCACCAGGCGGATGTCCCGCGTTGAGCGCTGGCTGAACCGCAGCGGCCGGCCGCCCCGGAGCCCGGGTACCAGCGGCCGTTGCCGGCGCAGGCGTCGTTCGGCGGCGATCAGGTTGCCGGTGGCCAGGGCCAGGGCCAGCCCCGCCAGGGCGAGCCGCAGGCCGGTGTTCATGCCGATGGTCTTGAGGGCGGGCACCAGGGCGGTGAACAGGGCGCCGGCACCGATGGCTACTGCGGCTGGCCCCAGGCTGAGCATGGCGGCGCAGGGGGCCGCCACCAGGGCCAGCAGCAGGGCCAGGGCCGCCGCCGGGGGGCGTCGGTCGCCGCCGAGCTCGCCGGGCCGCTCGAAGGACCTGGTGTTGTCGAAGCCGTAGGCCCGGTCCCACCGGAGCGGCCCGCCTTCGCTGGCCAGGCCGGCAGCCGAGAGGGAGGGGGCATCCAGGCTGATCTCCCCGGGGGGGCTCAGGCTCGCGAGCCGGCTGGCGGTGTCGCTCACCTGGCCGATGAGCTGGAGATCCTCGGGACCCACCCGCACCGTTTCGACGAAGCCAGCCGCCACCCCGGCCCGGAGTGGATGGCGGACCCGACTGATCTGTTCCTCCGTCGCGACCAACTCCAGCACCTCACGGGCGGCGGCCACCGCCTGGCGGGGGGGATCCGGCACCGGCACGGGCACATTGAAAAAGGCGATCAGGCCCAGGCCATCGGCATCGGGCCGCTGCCGCACCACATGGGCTCCCATTCCCTGCAGGCAGCGTTCGAGCCGGGCGATCAGCCCCTCCTGGCTCGACCGGCTGGCCTCCAGCGGCGCGCCTCCCAACGTGAGTTCGCCGGGCAGTTTCAGGGCCAGGGCGCTGGCCGACTGGATGTCACCGGCCACGAAGTGGCTGTTGCAGCGGTTGCAAAGCTCGGGATTGGCGGGATTGCGGCCCAGACCCACCACCCCCGCCAGCCTGCCGCTTACCCCCGTGAAGGGAACACCGCACACAAGGCAGGCAGGGGAATGGGGGAGAACAAGGGCCATCGCCGAAGGCTTCAGGGCGGGGGCGGAATGTTGCGGAGGGACTTTGAGAAACTCCAGAGCAACCATCTACATCCCCACAATTAGAAGCCTACAGGCCTTCTCCCTTTTCGACAGCGGACGCGCAAGGGATCGGCGAGGCGATGAGCGAAGCGGTTACGGAAGGGATTGGCGATGAGATCGGCGAAGGGATCGGCATGCCTGCCCGGCCATGGCCAGATGGGCGGCAGCTGTCCAGACTTGAGCATGGTCCAGCTCCCTGCCCCGTGGTTCCCCCTGCCATGGCCCTGACGGTCTGCGGCCTGATCCCGGCTCTGCTGCAACTCCATCTCACCAGGCTGGGCTGTGCCGTGGGCGCCGTGCGGCGGAGCGAGGGGCGGCGGGGCTGGTTGTGGGATGAGGCCGCCGTGCCGGATGAGGTGGAGGCGCTGGTCCAGGTGGGCATGGCGGCCCTCGCCGCCGACCGGGACGCCTTTCTGCGTCACTTTGGGCGCTTCTTTTTCACCGCGCTAGTGCCGTCTCCGGGGGGCCTGGCGCTCCACCCCGATCCCCAGTCTCCCCGCTTCGATGTGCTCTTCGGTCCGCCGATGGCGGGCCGGGAGGCGGCTGGGGAACAGGACTGGAGCTTCCCGGGCCCCCTGCTGCGGCTGGAGGACATCCAGAGCGAGCTGCAGGTCTGTTTTCCACGCATGGTGGGTCCCACCTGGGCTCCGCCGGAGCTCTCCAGCGACGGCAGCCTGGTGCGACTCGTGTGCCGGCCCGGCCGGATCGGCTGGGGGAGCATGGCGGTGGGCATGCTGGAAGCCCTGGCCCCGCGTTGTGGCGGCGAGCTGGTGGCTGCGGAGTTCAGCCGGGACGCCGGGGGAAGCGAATGGGTGGAGCTCACCCTGGCCAGGACGGCGGCGGGGGGCCGAAGGTGAAGGGATTCGGCCGGTTGCAGGCCCTGGGGCGCCGGGCCAGCCGCCGGTGGCAGGCGTTCGTGGGGGACGGCGCGGCCGGTGTGGCCCTCGCCGCCGCGGAACTGGATGTGCTGATGCCCTTCCATCTCCGCCTCAATGACCGGGGCCGCATCGTGCATGTCGGCCCATCCCTGGCGAAGCTGCTGGGGGGAGAGGCCCGGGGCGAGCTGCTCGATCGCCATCTGGTGCTGGTGCGGCCCCGCAGCTTTGGAGCGGATGGCCTTGCAAAAGCCTCCCCGGCCTCGGGCAGCCCCTGGGGGGAGGAACGGCGCCGGCGACTAGTGGGCCGTCCCCTGCTGTTTCGCCTGCAGCGGCCGCAGGAGCAGGAGGTGACCCTGCTGGGGCAGCTGATCCGGCCGGCGGGACAGCCCGATCTGCTGGTGCTCAATCCCCTGTTCGAGACGCTCGAACGGCTCGAGGCGGCGGGGCTCCACCTGCACGACTACCCCATTCACGATTCCACCCGGATGCTGCTCACCGCCCATCTCCTGGTGGCGGGCTATCGATCCGCCCTTGAGGAACTCAGCCTGGCCCGCAGTGGTTTCCGCATCGGTGATGGCGATTAGCTAGCGGCGGCCGCCGTGGCAGGCCCGGTCCGGCAGCCCGGCCCCGCTGGGGGAGGCCGCCGCTCAGGGAGTGCCGCCGGGGGCCGGCGCCGTGCCGGGCCGGGGCGGCGCCGGGTCGTAGCGCACAGAACAGCGATAGCGGAACGACAGACCCGGCAGGGCGATGTCGCTGCAATCGCTGCCGAGCACGCGGGAGCCGGCGGGAACGCGGGACGAGGCGTCCCGCAGGGCGCTGGCCTGGTCGATGATCGACTCGGCGGTGACCTCGGCGGCCTTCACGGCGCCGGCGCCGAAGAGCAGGAGCGGCAGGAGCACGGCGATGGTGTGCGAGGCCCGGATCCGGAGTTGATCAGCCAAGGCGAGGAAGCGCGGGGAGGGTTCCAGCCTGAAGGCCGGGCACCGGTCTGTCAGCCCGGGCCGCTGCTCCGCGATCGCCGCTGTTCCCTGGGCCCGGGCGGGCCCGGGCTGCGGTTGCCCGCGGCGGTGGCGGATCAGCCCGCCACACCGCAAGGGGAAGGGGGCGTCAGGGCTGGATCCGCGGTCGCCGCGGAGCCGGCGGCCAGATCGATCGAGAAGAGATCCGCGGCGGCGCTGCGCAGGGCCTCCACGCGCTGCTGCAACGCCTCGCGTCGCAGCCGCTCCTGGGTGAGCTGGAGCCGCAGGGTTTCGAGTTGCTCCCGGTGCTGGCGTTCCCGCTCGGCTTCGGCGGCCTCGAGGGCGGCCTGTTCCTGCTCGGCGCTCTCCAGCTGGTGGGCGATGGCGGCGTGAATCGTGGCCACCTCGTGGTCTGAGCGCTGGCGGGCCTCCCGCTCCCGGTCGAGCTCCTGCTCCAGCTGCATCAGCCGCTCTAGGGCCTCGGTGAGCCGGGCCTGGAGCTCGTCTCCCCGTTGTTGTTCGCTGGCCAGAGCGGCCTGGAGTCGATCGTTTTCCGCTTGGGCCTGATCCAGCTGCTGGCGGCTGCGCTGAGCGAGCTCGTCCGCGAACCGCTGGGTGAGTTCGTGGATGGAGAGGTCGGAGTTCATGGGAGGGGTTGGCTGCCGCAGGATCCACACCTAGCGGGAGACTCACGCCGCTGCGGTCGCCTTGCTTACTCCGGCCGCCCCTTCCGGCAAACCGCCCCCTCCGGCCCGCGGCAGCGATGAGGGCGCTGGGAGCGAACGGACTCATGGGCAGAGGGGAGCCGTGTGCGGATCACCCGCCACGGATACCAGCGCTGCCCGCATAAAGTTTTGTATCACTGCGATTTCGAATCCCCCTTGGACAGCCTCTCCCTTTCCCGCCAGTTCACGATCGAATCCGGCGCCCGGGCCATTGAGGCCTGCGACGATCCGGCCGAGCTGCGCCGCATCGCCCAGATGCTGCTGTCGGCCTGGCAGCTCCAATCGGACCTCACCCGCCACTACGGCGCCCTGAGCCTCGGCATGCCCAGCCACCCCTGAGCCTTCGCAGCCGTTTCGGCCCAAACCCCGGTTGCGGCCACCAGTTCTTTTGAAGCGAGTCATGGAGAAGCGCTCCAGCTGAACTCAGTTGATGCGCTTGGCCGGACACGCATCCGTTGGAACGGAGGCAACGGAATAGCTTGCCTGTTCAAGCGTGCTAACGCCATGTGCACCGGCATCCGACTCAGCGCCCTGGACGGCACGGTGGTGCATGCCCGCACCCTGGAGTTCGGCGTTGATCTTGAATCGACGGTGATCCTCAGCCCACGGGGTTACCGGCGCACGGCCACCACCCCGGATGGCCAGCCGGGCCAGAGCTGGCAGGCCCGCTACGCCAGCCTTGGCGCCGATGGCCTGGGCCTGCGGGTGATCGTGGATGGCTTGAATGAGAAGGGCCTGGCCGTTGGCCTGTTCTATTTCCCAGGTTCAGCCGGCTATCTGCCCTACACCCCGGCCGATGCGCCCAACACCGTGGCCCCCTGGGAGCTGGGCTCCTGGATCCTCGATCAGTTCGCCTCTGTGGAGGAGGTGAAGGCAGGCATCGGCCGGGTGGTGGTGCCGGCGGTGCTGCTGAAGGCCTGGAAGCTGGAGCTGGAGGTTCACTACATTGTGCACGACGCCAGCGGCCAGAGCCTGGTGATCGAATATGTGGACAATCAGCTCCGCATTCACGATAACCCGCTCGGAGTTTTCACCAATTCGCCTTCCTTTGACTGGCACATCACGAACCTGCGCAATTATGTGAACTTCTCCACCACAAGTCTCGAGCCCCTGCAGCTTGGATCGGTGCGGCTGGCGCCCCTGGGCCAGGGTTCGGGCATGCTGGGAATGCCAGGAGATTTCACGCCGCCCTCACGCTTCGTGCGCGCCGTGGCCTTTAGTCAGTCGATCTTCCCGGCTCAGAGTGGCCGCGAGGCGATTCTCAACGCCTTTCACATCCTCAATAACTTCGATATCCCCAGGGGTGCCGCCCGCGATGCGCATCGGGATGCGGAGGGCAACGTGCTGGCTGACCACACGATCTGGACCGCGGCCAGCGATCTGCAGGCCCGTCAGTTCCACTTCCGCACCTACGCCAATAGCCAGATCCGCCGGGTGGATTTGATGGCGCACGACCTCGATGGCGACGCCATCCTTACCGTTGCGATGACAGGCGAGGAGGAGATCGCGCCGCTCACGGCCCTGGCGGCTTGAGGGCGGCGGCGCTGGGCGGGCGCCCCGTGATCATCCGCCGGTCGGGGCCGGTGCAGCATGGGCCCTGATCGGAGCGGAGGCCGCCGGGGCCACTGATGCGAACCCTGAGCTGGCATGAGTTCGACCAGGCCGTGGAGCGGATCGCGCAGCTGGTTGGTGACCGCCGCTTCAGTGGCATCTATGGCATCCCCCGTGGCGGGCTGGTGCTGGCGGTGGCCCTGAGCCACCGGCTGGAGCTGCCGCTGCTGCCGGAGCCGCAGCCCGGTTGCCTGGTGGTGGACGACGTGTTCGAGACCGGCCGCACCCTGGCGCCCCACCGGCAGCTGGCGGGGGCGGAGCTGGTGGTGTGGATCAGCAAGGCCGAGCCCGAGTGGTGGCGGGCCGTGGAGGTCACGTCCTCGGCGGAGTGGATCGTGTTCCCCTGGGAGAGCGCCGAGCGGGCGGAGGCCGATGAACAGAGCTACCGCGCGGAGAGGGGCTGAGCATCCCGCCGGCGGTCCGGAGCCGACGACCGTGACCCGGCCCAGCCGCCTGGATGCCCTGGCGCGCCTGCAGATCGGGGATGCCTGGCAGGTATCCAGTCCCTGCAGCGCACGAGGCTGAGGCAAAATGGGTCGATGACCAACAACGACAGCTACCGCTACGAACCCGTCGAGCGCTTCGGTGCCTCGATGACCAGCCCCCGGCCCTGGAATAAAACCGCCCTGGCGGGGGTGGAGTTGCTGAACGGCCGGGTGGCGATGCTGGGGTTCCTGGCGGCGATCGCCGGCGAGCTGGTCACCGGCAAAGGGATCGTGGGTCAGTTGGCCTTGGGGCTGCAGTTGCTGTTGGGCTGAACCGGCGCCGCTTGGCTTCGGCGGGAACTCAGGGCTTCGGTTTGAGGAAACGGCCCGCCAAGCGCACGGCCAGCACCACGGCGGCGACGCCATAGGAGGCGAAGGTGATCCCCTGGCCGGTGGTGCCGATTTCGTAGGCGCCCCGTTCGAGCAGCACGAAATCGGCAACGGAGGCCGCCGTGCCCCACAGCACCACCCAGACGCTCACATAGGCCACACCTTTCAGGGTTGGGTTCATGGGCTCTTGGGTGGCGGGAGAGATGGGGGCTGAAACCTAGGCGCCCGACTGCCTTCGTTGAACAGATCCAGGGAGCGGGCTAGGTCAGGAAAGGCCGTGAGGATGGCGCGATCTTCGGTCACCAAAGGCACCCCCAGCTGCTGCGCAGCGGCCACGAACTCGCAGTCATAGGCGCTGCAGCCGCTGCTGGTGGCCAGTTGCAGCACCTGCTCCGAGGCCACGGGCTCGTCATGGGCTGCCAGAAGCGCTTCGGCTTGCTGCATCAGCGCGATGGCCGCTGGGAGCTTGAGCAGATTGCGCCGCAGGTAACTGGTGAGCACATTGCGCCATTCGCTGCGCCAGAGCGGCGGTGCAGCCCACTGAGGCTGCTCAAGCAGCAGGACCTCCGCTTGCTCCGTTCGGGGACCGGGCAGAAGCAGATAGGCCAGCACATTGGTATCCACGACGATCAAGCGCGGCCCTCCCGCCTGGCGGCATCGATGTCGGCTGGATCAAAGCTTTGGGTGCCAAGGCTCTGGCGCAGGGCCCTGATTTCCGCCAACTGCTGCTCAACGGAGCCAGGGGTGGCGCCGAGACCCGCTTCCAGGCAAACGATGGCCTCATTGTTGAGGCTGCGTTGATGGCGTCTTGCGGCGGCGGCTAGGCGGGCATGCAGGGCATCCGGCAGGTTTTTGAGGGTGAGGGTTTTCGCCATGCGGGGCAGCGCTTGAGCCTGATGGGCACCATTATGGTTCCGTTCTGGTGGCATGCTGTGGGCTTACGGCAAGTCCACCTTGCGGAGTACATCCGTGATCTCGCCTGATTGCGTGGTGGACGGGCAGGCTCGCCAGGATGGTGCGCCACCGTCCGGACCATGCCCACCACCACCACATTTGCGGCGTTTGCCCAACGGGCCGACTATTCGCTGCTGGAGTCGCTGCAGGCGGATCCTCAGGCCACAGAGGATGGCCACGATCACCGGCCGCGCCAGGTGTTCTCGGGGCACTACGTGCCGGTGACGCCAACCCCGCTCCCCGAGCCGGAGTACGTGGCGCACAGCAGCACCTTGTTCGCGGAGCTGGGCCTTAGCGAGGCGCTGGCCCACGACGAGACATTCCTGCGGCTGTTTTCCGGTGACATCAGCGTGGCCCCAGAGCCGATGCGGCCCTACGGCTGGGCCACCGGTTATGCCCTCTCGATCTACGGCAGCGAGTACATCCAGCAGTGCCCCTTCGGCACCGGCAACGGCTACGGCGATGGCCGGGCTATGTCCGTGTTCGAAGGCGTGTTCAACGGCAATCGCTGGGAGATGCAACTCAAAGGCGGAGGCCCCACGCCCTACTGCCGCGGCGCCGATGGCCGCGCCGTGCTCCGCTCCAGCGTGCGCGAGTTTCTGGCGCAGGAGTTCATGCATGCCCTGGGGGTTCCCACCTCGCGCTCGCTGACGCTGATGGTGTCCCGGTCGGAAACCGTGCGCCGGCCTTGGTACGCGCCGAACTCCCGCTCCTTCGATCCCGACATCCTGGTGAACAACCCGGCGGCGATCACCACCCGGGTGGCGCCTTCCTTTCTGCGGGTCGGCCAACTGGAACTGTTTGCCCGTCGCGTCCGCCGGCAGGCCCATCCGGAGGCGCTGAATGAGCTGCGGATGATCGTGGCGCACCTGATTGAGCGGAACTACCGGCCGGAGATCGATGCGGCGGCGCTGCCGTTCAGCGATCAGGTGGTGGAGCTGGCGGGCTTGTTTCGCGGAAGGCTCACCTCTCTGGTGGCGAACTGGATCCGGGTTGGCTACTGCCAGGGCAACTTCAACAGCGATAACTGCGCCGCCGGTGGCTTCACCCTCGACTACGGACCGTTCGGCTTCTGCGAATTGTTCGATCCCCGCTTTCAACCCTGGACCGGCGGCGGCGAGCATTTCTGCTTCTTCAACCAACCGGCGGCTGCGGAAGCCAACTATCAGATGTTCTGGAGCGCCCTGCGGCCGCTGCTCGAGGGAAACACGGAAGCCTTGGCGCGGCTCGATCAGATCCGGGACGGGTTCGCCAACACGATGAGCCAGGCGATCGAGGCGATGTGGGCCAGCAAGCTCGGCCTGAGCCGCTATGACGCCGACCTGGTGAATGAGCTGCTGGAGCTCATGGTGCTCTCCAAGGCCGACTACACGATCTTCTTCCGCAAGCTGTCGGCCATTCCAGCTGGCACCCCCGAGCAACTCTCCACCCTGAAGGAGAGCTTCTACCAACCCAGCTCCGAGCCGCTCGATGCGCAATGGACCCAGTGGCTGGGGCGCTGGCGCGATCAGATCTCGGCCAACGGCGACCCCAGCGCCACATCTGCCGCGATGCAACGCGTGAACCCGGCGATCACCTGGCGCGAATGGTTGATCGCCCCGGCCTATGAACAGGCGGCTCAGGGCGACACCAGCCTCATCCAGGAGCTGCAGACCGTGTTCCGCCATCCCTACGACGCACCATCGGCGGAGCTGGCGGCGACCTACGACCGCCTCAAGCCCCGGGACTTCTTCCATGCCGGCGGCGTGTCGCACTACAGCTGTTCGTCGTGATCGGGTCGTCTTGAGCAGGCTCAACCTGGCTGGTGCGCTGTTGCCGGGCCAGCACCCGAGCAGCGGAAGCCACGCACCTGCCACAGAGATTCCCCCCACGCCATCGGCCGCTCGCCTTCGTGGCTTTCGTAGCGCGCACTACCTGGCCGCAGGCCAGCGTGGCGGAGCCACTAGCCGAGGCACACGAAGGGTTCGGTGGGGGAGCCGGGGCGGCCATCCTGTTTGCGTTGTTCGCGCACGAACAACAGCACCCTTGAGCCGCGGGAGGCGTGGTGGATATAGCGCTGGCCGGTGGGGGAGGAGGCGGTGGTGGTGCTCTGGCTTTCCCAGTGGAATAGGGCGGGGCCGAGGGCCAGGTCGCGGTAGCGGGTGGAGGGGGAGAAGAGGGCTTCGCTTTTGCGCAGGGTGATGAACAGCAGGTCGGTGGCGCTGGCTTGCTGCCAGAGCACCCCTTCGCGGTGGATCCAGGGGGCTTCGGTGCTGAGCACGCCGAAGGCGGCTTCGATCTCGGCGCGGGTGTAGTGGCTGTGCACGCGGAGTTTCAGGTACCGGGATGAATGGCGTCAGAGGACATCGATGAACGTTTCCGTGTCGACTCCTGCCTGACGAAGCACGCTTCCAAGTGTCCCCACTGCCAAATCACGGCGATGGACAGGCACCACGCAGGTCACAGTGGTGTCGCCCCCTTCAGGATTGGGGGACTGTCTTCGCAGCACCACATGGCTGCCTTTCTGACGCACGATCTCGAAGCCGAGGCGCTGCAATGCGGCGATAACGGCTGATGCCGGCAGTCGAGGCAACTTAGGCAACGTTGACCTCAAAGGTGGTCAGCAGCCGCGGGGCCAGCGCGGGTTGCGGACATTCCTCCAGGTAAAGCTCGGTGGCTTCGCGCAGGTTGGCGAGGGCTTCCTCGATGGTGTCGCCTTGGCTCGCGGTGCCGACCTCCGGGCACTCCGCCACGTAGACCTCGTCTTCCCGGTACAGGATCGCCGTGAGGCGCTGGGGGGTGGCGGTCGTCATGGTCGCCGGAGTGGTTTGACCACCAGTCTGGCGGGTCTCAAACCGCCAACGCCATCACCAGCAACCACGCCGCCGGGATCTCGCGATCCAGCCGTCAGCGGATCGCCGCCAAGGGCCAGGTCGCGCCAGGCGCATGCTTGCCAGAGCACCGCCAGGGCCTGATCGAGGGGCCGCCACTGGCGACGCTCGCGCTCGGCCCGGCCGGTGCCGAAATCCGGCTCCAACCCTGCCGTTGTTGATCCTCTGCTGGATCCGAGGACTCTCCTGCTGCCCACCAACCCGGCTCCTGCTGCAGCGTGCCGAGAGGATCGTGGCCCGTCCTGCGAAGCTTCGCGATGATGAGCCGATGACCACCACGCCGACCCCTCTGGTGACCCGCGAGGCCCTGCTGGCCTTTACGCAGCAGTTGGTGGAGCACTACGCACCCGAAAGGGTGATTCTGTTCGGTTCCTTGGCCCGTGGTGAGGCGCGCTGGGATTCTGATGCCGACATCCTTGTGGTGATGCCCTTCGAGGGTCGCCACCTAGCCAAGATCCGTGAAATGCGCCGTCTCTGCCCGGTGCGATTCCCCCTGGATTTGTTGGTCCGGCGGCCTGAGGAAGTTGAGGTTCGCTATCGGGGGGGTGATCCGGTCGTGCGCGAGGCGCTTGACCATGGAGAGATGCTGCATGGTTGAACCCTGGTCAGCTGTTCCGGAGTGGATGATCAAGGCGGAAGGCGATTGGGAAGCCTTGGAGATCCTTCTGACCAGGAACACACCCGGCTTGCGTGATGCGGTGGTGTTTCACGCTCAGCAATGCGTGGAGAAACTGCTGAAAGCCCGGTTGATCCAACTTGGGCAGCCGGTCGATAAGACCCATGATCTGGCTGCCCTGTCGCGTCAATTGGAGGCGGTGGATGGCCAATGGAGCTGGGATAGTGAGGAACTGGCTGATCTCTCCTCAGGAGCCGTGCTCGCGCGCTACCCGGGTTTTGAAACCTCAGCCGAGGAACAGGCTGAATTGGTGGAATTGGCCAGCCATCTGAGGCGGGCTCTGAGGATTCTGCTTGGCTCAGAGGAGGAGGAAGGGTGAACAAAACGACTGAGGTGCTGGGAGTTCAAACCGCCAACGCCATCACCGGCAGCCACGCCGCCGGGATCTCCCGCTCGAGCCGCCAGCGAATCGCCATCGGCCGCTCGCCTTCGTGGCTTTCATAGGTGGCAAACCCCAGGCACACGAAGGGTTCGGTGGGGGCGCCAGCGCGGCCGTCCTGTTTGCGTTGCTCGCGCACGAACAGGAGCACCCGTGAGCCGCGGGTGGCGTGGTGGATGTAGCGCTGTCCAGTGGGGGAGGACGCGGTGGTGGTGCTTTGGCTTTCCCAGTGGAACAGCGATGGGCCGAGGGCCAGGTCGCGGTAGCGGGTGGAGGGGGAGAAGAGGGCTTCGCTTTTGCGCAGGGTGATGAACAGCAGGTCGGTGGCGCTGGCTTGGTGCCAGAGCACGCCTTCGCGGTGGATCCAGGGGGATTCGGTGCTGAGCACGCCAAAGGCCGCTTCGATTTCGGCGCGTGTGTAGTGGCCGTGCACGCGCAACGGCACCGGCAAGGCCCAGGGCAGCGGGTGGAGGCGGCGTTGGGGTTGCTTGAGGGGCCGCTCGGCGAGCAACGCCAGCAGCTGGATCAGCTCCTCGCGCCAGGCGGCTGCCTGCCAGAGCACCTCCAGGGCCTGATCATCGGGCGGCGCGGAGGCGGCCAGGGAGGAGGCGGTGGCGCGCAGACGGTCGGGGTCGTCGAGGTGGAGCAGGCCGGCGGCGATGGCGCGGCTGAGGCGCTCCTCCTGGGGATGGGGCGGACCCGCCAGGTGGGGCGGCAACCAGCCCAGCTCGCGCCGCAGGGAGGTGAAGCCGGCGCCGGAGCAGCGAGTGAGGAGCCGGCGACGTGATAACCGGGCCAAAAGGGATCTCAGGGATCTACGGGTATCCCAAAACCGCGCACCTACAGGCAGAATCCCTAAAGCGATGCAAACCTGATCCCCCGATGCCCGATCAGGAGCAGCTGGACGACTTCCTTGAAGCCCTGGAAACGGCCGGCAGCCCTGCCAAGAACCCCGCGCTGCGCGAAGCGCTCGGCTGGGAGGAAGCTCTCTACGAGGAGGTGAAGGCAGAATTGGTGGCCAGGGGGATCGTGGTGCGCGGCCGGGGCCGCAGCGATTCGGTGTCCCTGGTGGGCGCCGAGCCGGCTGAGCGGGAGGTCGCCTCAGGCCGAGCTCCCCGCAAGGGGAAAGCAACCGGCACCGCCAACCTTGGCTTCGAGGCCAAGCTCTGGCTCACGGCCGACAAGCTGCGCAACAACATGGACGCGGCCGAGTACAAGCACGTGGTGCTCGGCCTGATCTTTCTCAAATACATCTCCGACAGCTTCGAAGAGCAGCGGGCCAAGCTGCTGGCAGGCGTTGGCGACTACGAGGGCGCCAACCCGGAAGACCCCGACGAATACAAGGCCGAAAACGTGTTCTGGGTGCCGGCCGACGCCCGCTGGAGCCACCTGCAGGCCAACGCCAAGCAGCTCACCATCGGCAAGCTGGTGGACGACGCCATGGTGGCGATCGAGCGCGATAACCCGCGTCTCAAGGGTGTGCTGCCGAAGGACTACGCCCGCCCTGGGCTCGACAAGCAGCGCCTGGGAGAACTGATCGATGTGATCGCTACGATCGAACTCACCGCCGCCAGCGAGGGCGAACAGACCCACCGCTCGGTAGATCTTCTAGGCCGCGTATACGAATACTTTCTCACCCGCTTTGCCTCAGACGAGGGCAAGAATGGCGGCCAGTTCTACACGCCGAGCTGTGTCGTGCGCTGCCTGGTGGAGATGCTGGAGCCTTACAAGGGCCGCATCTACGACCCCTGCTGCGGCTCAGGCGGCATGTTCGTGCAGAGCGAAAAGTTCGTGGAAAACCACGGCGGCAAGATCGGCGATATTTCGATCTACGGCCAGGAAAGCAACGCCACCACGCGCCGCCTGGCGGTGATGAACCTGGCGATTCGCGGCATCGAGGCCGACTTCGGCTCAGAGCACGCCGACACCTTCCGCCGCGACCTGCATCCCGATCTGCGGGCGGATTATGTGATCGCCAACCCGCCCTTCAACGATTCCGACTGGTTCCGCAAAGACGACGACGTGCGCTGGCAGTTCGGCGTGCCGCCCAAGGGCAACGCCAACTTCGCCTGGGTGCAGCACTTCATCCACCACCTAGCGCCGCAGGGCATGGCTGGTTTTGTGCTCGCCAATGGCAGCATGAGCTCTAACCAGAGCGGCGAAGGCGACATCCGCCGCGCCCTGATCGAGGCGGATCTGGTGGACTCATGGTGGCCCTACCCGGCCAGCTCTTCTACAGCACCCAGATTCCGGTGTGCCTCTGGTTTCTGGCCAAGAGCAAGGCTGCCGACGCCCAACGGGGCTTCCGCGATCGGCGCGGGCACACGTTGTTCATCGATGCCCGCAAGCTCGGCAGCCTGATCGATCGGGTGCACCGGGAGCTGCTGGAGACCGACCTGGAGAAGATCAGTGGCACCTATCACCGTTGGCGCGGGGCTAACAGCTCGTACGAGTACGCAGATGTTCCGGGGTTCTGCAAATCCGCGACCACCGCCGATATTGCTGCCCGTGGTCATGTGCTCACGCCAGGGCGCTATGTGGGGGCGGAGGAGGTGGAAGACGACGGCGAGCCGTTTGAGGAGAAGATGCCTCGACTGGTCAGGGAGCTGGAGGCCCAGTTTGCTGAGTCTGCGAGATTGGAGCAGGCCATCAGAGCCAACCTGAGGGGGCTGGGTTATGGCGGATGAGGTCGAAACACTCGATTTGATTGGTGACCTCCCACCAAGTTGGAAAGTTGCTCGTTTCGGTGACGTGCTGGAAGGGGGAACTCGGAACGGCATCTACAAAGCGAAGGATTTTCATGGACGCGGGGCCAAGATTGTGAACATGGGCGAATTGTTCGCTCATCCCCGCCTGCGCGATGTGCCTATGAAGCGCGTCGAACTTTCCGATTCGGAAATGGAGAAGTCGTGTTTGAAGAAAGACGACTTGCTTTTTGCGCGAAGGTCACTTGTCGCAGAGGGAGCAGGAAAGTGCATCGTAGTCGCCGAGGTCAAGGAGCCAACGACATTTGAGTCTTCCATCATCCGTGCGCGACCCAATCCGCAGGTTGTCGATAGCCTCTTTCTCTATTATTTGTTTAACTCGCCCTACGGTGCGTATGTGTTGCAGACAATTCGGCGGCAAGTGGCCGTCTCAGGGATTACGGGAACCGACCTCGTTGAGCTTCCAGTCCCGCTCCCACCCCTTGCCGAGCAAAAAGCCATCGCAGCAGTGCTTGGGGCGCTGGACGACAAGATCGAGTTGAACCGTCGGATGAACGCGACGCTGGAGGCGACGTCGCGGGCGCTGTTCCAGAGCTGGTTCGTGGATTTTGATCCTGTGCGGGCCAAGCTTGATGGGCGGCAACCTGTTGGCCTTGATCCAGCTACGGCTGCTCTCTTCCCCGAGTCTTTTGATGGCTCCGCCGTCGGACAGATTCCTAATGGGTGGAGCATCAAGCCCGTAGGCGAAGTCGTCGATTGCGTCGGAGGTGGCACGCCGAGCACCGCTGAGCCGATCTATTGGGAAGATGGCACGCACCACTGGACCACACCCAAAGACTTCTCCTCGCTCCAAGCGCCCGTCCTCCTCGAGACTGACCGCAAGCTCACTGACGCCGGCATTGCCAAAATTTCTTCCGGCCTGCTTCCCGCAGGAACACTGCTGCTTTCATCCCGCGCCCCCGTCGGCTACCTCGCCATTGCCGCCATGCCCGTTGCAATCAATCAGGGCTTTATCGCGCTTAAGTGTAATGACTTTGCCTCAAATTTCTTTATGCTGAACTGGTGCCAGACGAACATGGCCGAAATCGAAAGCCGCGCCACAGGCACAACCTTTGCCGAGATCAGCAAGCAGAACTTTCGCCCCATCGCACTGCGGTCAATGGGATCGGGCAGTTTGTCTTTGAGCCACTGGAGCGCCTGCTCTGGAACAAGCAGCATCGGGCCATCAAAATCATGAATCTCTTCAGTATCATCTGGCCTATGAATTGTGCCCAGCAATCCAGCCTGCGGCATAATTTCACGAGGCGATTTACCAAAGAGAAGCATGCCAAAACCTGACGGAACGAAAGCTCTTCCATCAGATATCAGAAGCCCCTGCTGAACTAGCCGACGCCGGAAGTCTTGAGAATCAACTGTGTCTCCGATATTTGCCAGCGAGCGATAGCGATTCAAAACATCCGCTGAGAAATCGCTCAGGTTCGCCGTCATTACCGGATGTTCTAAGGCAGAAAGAACATTGTCTTCTTCCGGCGCTTCCACAGCAGCCTTCCGCTCCAGCGCCTGTGCAATGAACTCTTTGTTCACCTCTTGGATTTCCTCCTGTAAGTCTTGGTCGAACATATGAACAATGACACCGTGGTCCTGAAGGAATTTGATCCCTTTGCGATCGACCATAGGGTCAGGGTCCGTGATGCCGACCCAGACCTCTTTGATGCGTGCGTTCACGATGCGTTCGGCACAGCTCAGCTTCGGATGGTTCCGAGCTCCGGGAGCGCAGGGCTCGAGGGTGGCAAAAAGAATGGACCCATCTAGTTTGGTCGCCCGATTCTTTCGCTCCAGCAGGGTGAACTCGGCATGATCGCCCTCCCTCAACTCTCCGCGATGTGCAGTTTCCACAGTCCCATCAGTCTTCAGCAACACGGCACCAACCATCGGACTCGCCTTTTTGTCAGCGCGAGACTCCTTGATGGATTGCTTCATCACTATGATGGCTTTCTCCATCATCACGCGCGAATCTAGCTTGGGAGTACCTGCCATCAGTTAGATTGCGAAGGGAAAGCGACTGCACATAGAGCCCAGTTTCAAGTCTCTCCTCACAGAATTCGACACTAGCTCAGCAAAAAGAATTGAGCACTCTGTATTGGCTTTGGTGCGGCTCATGAATTCTTTTCGTTTGTGCCTGCTGGTGCACTCACTTTAAGCCATGTGAGCAACCGTTCCGATGCGTCCACTACCTTTGTGGGATCAACTCCCTCTTTGCTAAGAACGCGCCTGAAACCGATCTTCATCCGTGCTTGTAGGTTTTCGCGGGATTGCCAATCGACGCCGCTGTTCGATTCCGCAGTCGCGAGGACTGAGTTGAGTAGCTCATCGTTGGGTGCGGCGTTGATGCCCTCACTGACCACAAAGGAACGTAGGCTATCACGTAGATAAGCTAACACGCCCGAATAAGAGCCTACAACGACGACGGCGGCCGGCTCTGCGTGGGCACCTGACTCTGGTTCCGTTGTAGGTACGGCGGCAGGTGGAGCGTCTCCTTCGTCATCATCATCTTCTACCAAAAGCTCGGGTGTGTCGCTAAGCACTCCTACAAAAGCGGTTCGGTCAATTCCATAGAGAAGTCGACTTGGCTCGATGCGGAGATCAATGGCTTCGGTCTTATTGCCAATGGATAGAGATACGACTAGCACAGGAAAGTCGTGCTCCAACTCAACTCTAGCCTCAAGACCGACTGATCGATCGATGCGCTCGCATAGATGCGCAAATCGCTCGTATGGTTCTCGAGTTGCCAGCAGATTAGGCTGCTTACCTTCGAGGGCGTTTAGCAATGCCCCAACGATTGCATCTCCTGTATGAAGAAAGGAGCGGGCGTGATCTTCTTCGATGGCATCAAGAAAGCCATCTTTTCCATGAGCAACTGGCCCGTTCTCGTTCCGCATTTCGCTCAACGCATCTGACATCTTGTTGAAAGCGGACAGGACCTTGTCGAGCTTGCTGGCGCCGCGAGAGTTTTGGAGCCCGAGCACTCCCAGTGCCGCGACAAGCAACTGTGTGATCGTTGGGTCCGCAGATGGCAGTGGCTTGCCAAACTCGATCATGATTGTGATGCACACACATTCGATGAAAGACTTCACATGCTCGACGACGCCATGCTCATTACCAGCAATACAATGCTCAATTGCAGCTTGTTACTGCATCAACGCTGGTGCTTGTGGCCAACGGACACTGGCACGCCGGTAGTTCGGCAAGGCATTAGTCATCAAACTCATAGTCAGTCAGAAGTTACCATTTGTGGTAAGGCGAGTTCCCCGCTAAGCAATTTCGGCAACAGCGTGTCGCGCAGGTTGGCTAAGGACTGGGATTGGTGGAGGTTGGCGGTAATTTGGGCATAGATCGGTGCGGCTTTGGCGGTGAAAGCGGCCATGAGTTCTATCGGCGGAAGCACTACGGGTGCTCAGAGAAAAGTTGCGAACACGAGGATGTACGAATTGGCCCGTGAAGGCATCGTCAACGCCCTTGTGCATCGCGATTACTCCATTGCAGGTGGAAAGTGTCAGTTAGTTGTAACACAAGAAACGATCACGATCAGGAGTCCGGGCTATCCTGTGAAACCGATTGAGTTGAAGCAGCTACAGGATTTCAATGCACCGATGCTAAGCCGCAACCCGGTTCTCCACTATGTTTTTGCCAAGATGGAACTAGCCGAGGAACGTGGCCTAGGGCTGAAGTCGATGAAGGCTCGGGCCTCCGATGGCGGTCTTCCCCTCCCGACATACGCATGGGAAGATCCATATCTGGTGCTAACGCTGTATCTGAGTGACAACAGTGCTATAACGGCACTGGACCCATCTATCCTCATTCAATTGTCTCTGGCAGAGCAGAATGGCTGGAAATATTTATCAAAGCTATCGGGTATTACCCAGAGAAATTACGCAAAGGAGCTGGGGGTCACGCCCCGCACGGCCCAGCGCCATCTGACGCATTTTGTCCAGCTAGGCCTGCTACGCAAAATCGGAAGTGGTCCTGCTACCGAATACTTGAAACCATGATCGCGACACCTATCACGACGCCGTGTCGCGATAGGCGCCCCATGTTGCAGCCCAGGACGCGATCGCGACACCATGTCGCGATCCATGTCGGGATTTCCTGGGGCAGCCGTTCTGGGCGTGATTTTCATCAAATCGCAAACCGTCTGCCCCATGAGCCTCATCGAATCCCTGCGCTCGTTCGATCTCTCGAAAACGCTCCAGCACCTGCCCCAGGCCGGCTTGTTGGAGTCCACCGGTGGGCGGGGTGCGGTTTACCACCTCCCCGGCGAACCGATCCCAACCCCAGACGACGTTTTTGGTCCGGCGACCCGATTTTCGGTGCGCAGCTCCCCGAATTTGGCCGCCAGCTCCCCGAATTTGGCTGCCAGCTCCCCGAATTTGGCCGAAACTCGCGACCCTGACGGCTGTCTGATTTCAGAGCAGCTGTCTTTGCCTGTGGTCGATGATCTGGAGCCGCTGTCCCAGGCGTTGCGCTCACGGCTGGAAGGGATGGCCGCTGAGCCCAGAGCGAAGGGCAAAGTCGATCGTCAGGTGCTGATCGATGTTGTGCTGCAACTATGCGAAGGGCGGTTCGTCACGCTGCGTTCCCTGGCGGAGCTGGTGCATCGGAAGCCAGATACACTCCGGGATCAGTACCTCAAGATGCTCGTCCGCCAGCGGCAGTTGAACCTTGCCTTCCCCAAAACTCCCATCCATGAGCGGCAGGCATACACATCTGTCAGCAGAGTTCCCGAATGACCCTCACCGAATCCATCGTCGAAGAAGCGGCTCTCGGCTGGTTCCAGGAGCTGGGCTATGCCGTACTCTCTGGCCCCCAGCTGGCCCCCGGTGAACAGACGGCGGAGCGGGAGACGTTCAGTGATGTGGTGTTGGTGGGCCGGCTGCGAGAGGCCATCCGCCAGCTCAACCCGGCCATTCCTGAGGACGCCCGAGAAGAGGCCCTGCGCAAGCTATTGCGCCTGGCTACGCCGTCGTTGCTGCAGACCAACCGCGCCTTCCATCGCCTGTTGCGTGAGGGCGTGCCAGTGGAATACCCCCGATCCGATGGCAGCATCGCCGGCGACCACGTGCGCCTGGTGGACTTCACAGTCGTTGCCGCCAACGACTGGTTGGTGGTGAACCAGTTCGCCGTCAGCGACGGCCAGCACAACCGTCGGCCTGATCTGGTGGTGTTCCTCAACGGGCTACCTCTCGGCCTGATCGAGCTCAAGAACGCCGCCGCTGAAGGCGCCACCATCTGGAGCGCCTACTCCCAGCTGCAGACCTACAAAGCCGAGATTCCCTCCCTGCTCAGCACCAACGCCGTTCTGGTCGTGAGCGATGGGCTACAAGCTCGCATCGGGTCGCTCACGTCCAACCAGGAGTGGTTCAAGGTGTGGCGCACCATTGATGGTGAGGTTGACGCACCCGCCACAGAGCTAGAGCTGGAAACCTTGATTCGAGGCGTGTTCGCTCCGGAGCGTTTTCTGGACCTGCTGCAGCACTTCATTGTCTTCGAAGAAGATCCAGATTCGGGCGGCCTCCACAAGATCATCGCCGGCTACCACCAGTTCCACGCCGTGAACGCGGCGGTGCATGAAACCGTGCGCGCCAGCGGCTTGGGCCCCGCTGCCCGGACCCTGGGCGGCCAGCCGGGCGACCGCCGTGCCGGCGTGGTGTGGCACACCCAGGGCAGCGGCAAGAGCTTCTCGATGCTCTTCTATGCCGCTCGCATCGTGCGCCATCCGGCGATGCAGAACCCCACCCTGGTGGTGCTCACCGATCGCAACGATCTCGACGACCAGCTGTTCGGCCAGTTCCAGCGCTGCGCCGACTTGCTGGGCCAAATGCCCGTGCAGGCCGCCAATCGCGAACACCTGCGCGAGCTGCTCAATCGGGCCAGTGGTGGCGTGGTGTTCACCACCATCCAGAAGTTCATGCCGGAAAAGGGCGAAGCGATGCCCGAGCTGAGCGCCCGAGCGAACATCGTGGTGATCGCCGATGAAGCGCACCGCAGCCAGTACGGCTTCAGCGGCAAGGTGAACGATAAGTCCGGCGTGATGTCCTACGGCTTCGCCAGCAACCTGCGTGATGCCCTCCCCAACGCCTCCTTCATCGGCTTTACCGGCACGCCGATCGAACAAGTCGACGCCAACACCCGGGCCGTGTTTGGTGAGTACATCTCCATCTACGACATTCAGCGCGCCGTGGCCGATCAGGCCACTGTGCCGATCTACTACGAAAGCCGCATCGCCAAACTCTCCCTCAATGCCGCTGAGCTGCCCAGCCTCGATGAGGAGTTCGAGGAGATCACCGAAGGCGAGGAGCAAACCAGCAAGGAAAAGCTGAAAACAAAGTGGGCTGCCCTCGAAGCGCTGGTGGGCGATCCCAAGCGCATCGCGCTCGTGGCCGCCGACCTGGTGGCGCACTTTGAAAAACGCCTGGAGGCGATGGACGGTAAGGCGATGATCGTCTGCATGAGCCGCCGCATCTGCGTCGACCTCTACAACGCCCTGATCCAGCTGCGGCCCGAGTGGGCGCAAGACACCCTCAAGGTGGTGATGACCGGCAGCGCCGACGACGGCCCCGACTGGCAGCCCCACATCCGCAGCAAGGAGGCGCGTCGCAAGCTGGCCAACCGCTTCAAGGTTCCCTCCGATGCCTTCAAGATCGTGATCGTGAGAGATATGTGGCTCACCGGCTTCGATGCGCCCTGTTTGCACACCATGTATGCCGACAAACCGATGCAGGGCCACGGCCTGATGCAGGCGATCGCCCGCGTCAACCGCGTCTTTCGTGACAAGCCCGGCGGCCTGGTGGTCGATTACCTCGGCCTGGCTGATCAGCTCAAGCGCGCTCTTGGCGACTACACCGAAGGTGGTGGCAAAGGCGATCCCACCTTCGACACCGCCCAGGCCATCGCCGTGATGCTCGAAAAGCACGGCATCGCCTGCGATCTCCTGCACGGTTTTGACTGGTCGACCTGGACCTCCGGCACCCCCACCCAGCGCCTGCAGCTCCTTCCCGCCGGACAGGAGCACATCCTCCAGCAGGAGAACGGCAAGCAACGCTGGCTGCAGGTGGTGACCTCCCTCTCCCGCGCCTTCGCCCTCTGTGCCGCCAGCGACGAGGCCACCGCGATCCGCGACGACGTGAGCTTCTTCCAGGCGCTGCAGGCCGCTCTCTTCAAGCAAATCTCCAGCACCAGCAAAACGCCCGAGCAGATCGATGCCGCCATTCGCCAGTTGGTGAGCAAGGCCATCACCACCGATGGCCAGGTCATCGATGTGTTCACCGCCGCCGGTCTACCCAAGCCCGATATCTCGATTCTCAGTGATCAGTTCCTTGCCGAGGTACGCGGCCTCAAGCACATAAACGTGGCTGCCGAGCTGCTTCAAAAGTTGCTGAAAGACGAACTCAGAGTGCGCTCCAAGCGCAATCTCGTGCAGGGCAAGATGTTTTCCGAGAAGCTCAAGAAGGCTCTCAATGCTTACCACAACCGTGCCATCACCACGGCCGAGGTGATCGAAGAGCTGATCAAACTAGCCAAGGAACTTGATGCTGCCACGAAGCGCGGTGAATCCCTCGGCCTGAACGACGATGAGATCGCCTTCTACGACGCTCTGGCCGCCAACGATAGTGCCGTGCAGGCCATGGGCGACGACAAACTCAAGCTGATTGCCGCCGAGCTGATCACCCAGGTGAAAAAGAGCGTGTCCATCGATTGGACCCTGCGCGAAAGCGCCCGCGCCCGCATCCGTGTGATGGTGAAACGCATCCTCAGCAAATACGGCTATCCGCCCGATCTTCAGGAAGAGGCGGTTAAAACTGTGCTGGCCCAGGCAGAGCTTTTGTGCAACCAGTGGGTGTAGGCCAAAGCGGCGCCAGCCGTTGTGACACCGGGTGGCACCGGCAGAAGGCAACGCACTCTCTCCTTGGCCACCCGCTCCGTCTACACCTTCACCGGCTTCCCCGAAGCACCGGTGCGCCATCTCTACCTCCACCACGACGGCTACCCCACCGGCGCCGCCTGGCGCTTTAGGGAGGCCTTACGCGAAGCCCCTGAACCGGCCTCTTTCTTTGTGGCCTTCCTGAACACGCAGCCCAATGCGGAGCCAATCCAGAGCCCCGAGCAGACGGCCGATGCTGAGTACCGCTACCTGGTGCAGCTCGTCTCCGACGCAGGCCCCCGCCTACAGGTGCAGTGCTGGCGACGGATCCCCGGCGGAGACAGCTGGAATCCCCGCTGCGGGCCCATGCCGTTGGCGGTGTTCATCCAGCGCTTCCTGCCTGGTGATGCTTCCGAGCTCAGCGCCTCAGTGCTTCCCGATGGGCCCTGAGAAACTGCTCCTGGTCGCGGCTGAACGGCCGGATCAGGTTGGCGCCATCGATCCCCCAACAGCGCAGCGCCTCGCGGGCGGCCTCGTGTTCACAGATCAGCTCACCGCCCGCATCAAAGCTGATCCAGTGCCGGTCGAACAACTTGTCTACATGGGGGGAGAGCAGCAGGCCGTTGGCGCCGCTCAGCCGCTCGCGGTTGTCGCAGTCGCGCCAAGGCTTGATGTGGCTCGCCACCAGGAACTGTTGCCGCTCCAGCCCCGTCACCCGGCAGGCGGGCTCCAGCTCCGCCACCCGATGGCGAAAGAGCCCCTGCCCCAGCCGCGCCTTGGTGAGCGCATCGCGCTCGGTGCTGCTGGGCACCTCCCGCAGACGCTGCATGTCATCGAGCAGGGCGGCGGTGTAGGCGCCCTCTTCCGCCAGCACCACCAAGTGCACGCGCACCGCGGCGTCGGCGTGGTCTTCGATCAGCTTCAGCAGCAACAGCCCCAGGGTTTCGCTGAGGCCTGCCAGGTACACCCCCTGATTGCCTCGGCCCGTGTTGGTGCTGATCGGGCTGTGGCGTTCCGGCAGTAGCGGCTGCAGCAATTCAAAGAACGTCTGCGGAACCAGGGGCTGGCGTAGCGGCTGCCAGTTCACCCGCACCAGCCAGCCCTCCTGGCTCCAGTTGTCCCCGGCCGTGCCGAACTCCGGTGGTTTTGGCGCCGTGACCGCTGCCGTTTCCACCAGGCCGATCTGGCTGATGCGCCCATTTGCATAGCTGAACACCACATCCCCCCGCTGGCAGCGGGTGAGGTTGTCGTAGCTCACATTGCGGGCACCGTTGGCGTTCGCCTTCGGCGACCAGATGTAGCCGCCGTCGGTCTCCTGGCGGTAGGTCTGTTTGTGGTTGACCCACCAGTAGGCCATGGTGCGGCAAAGACATCTTAGGATTGTATCTCCTCCTCACAAGCCACCAACCCAATTGCGCGGCTTCGGAGCAATTCTCCGCCGTCAGAAAACAACGCCCACTGGGGCGAACGCCTCGAAACACCATACAAGTGTCCACACGCGTTCATTGACAGACATGCCTCTCGCCAGGATGATAGGCGTAGAGCTCGGATTTACAATGCCTCGCAAACCAACCCAAGACTTCTTCCTATTTCTTGTTGGCGGAGCTCTCTTTGCGGCAGGGATCTTTCTCTTCACCAATCAAGTGATGGTGAATTCGGGCTTTAGCGGCATGGGCTGGGGCAGGCGTTACGGCGGCGGAATGGGAGCCTCCTTTGGCGGGATGTTTTCCTGGGGGACGGGCCAGGGATTCGGATTGCTGATGATCCCCTTTGGAATCGGTGTTGCCCTTCTATTGGCTGATGCCTATAAAAAAGCGGCCTGGTTTCTTGTTTGGGCATCTTCGGCCGCCCTCGGAGCTGGGGTGCTACAAAGCCTGCTCTTCAGTTTGCGAGCAACGAGCCTCTGGAACCTGATCACCATGGTCGCCATGATTGCTGGTGGTGGTGGTCTGATGTTCAGATCATTACGTGAATACCAAGCGGAAGAGCAGGCGATGAGGCGCACAGAGATGGACAATTCAAAGCAAAGTCTCGATGAAGTCAGGAAAGAATTAGAAGAGTTAAAGGCTAGAATTGATAAAAAGTAGCTACCGCTATATAGACTCTTGCTTCGCTGCAAGCGTCCTCAATTTTTATACCTTCCTCGCAGAAATTGACATCCGATGGCCGTGATATCAGTTGAGAAAAAGGAAGGTTATTCATGCCCCTGCCTACCCCAATAAACTCCCAGCTCAGCTGCTCCCGCCGCAGCTTCAGCAGCTCCACCACCGCGTTCCATTCCGGCTGGTGCAACGCCAACCCATCGGCAACATGCCGCCGCGGGATCACCAGGCTGTGCCCAGGCGTCACCGGGTAGGCATCGGCGATGCACAGCGCCAGCTCGTTCTCCAGCAGCACCCGGCCGCTGGACTCCAGCGCGCAGAACACACAGCCCACCTCGCGGCTGGCGTAGCTGGACTGCAATCCGCGGAAGTCGGTGGAGTCGGTGTCGCGCTTGCCGGCATTGCAACGGAAGCAGAGGTCCTGCAGGTTGCTGAGGTCGTCCGAACCGCCCTGGTTCTTGGGCACGATGTGGTCCACCTCCAGGGCCCTCTGGTGCTCGTGTGCGCCGCAGCATTCGCAGCGGCCCCTGGCGCGGGTGAGCACCCGGACTTTGATCGAGCCGCTGACCGGGGTGCGGTGGCGGCTCCTGTGCCCGAAGCCGCAGGCTTCTGCGTGAGCAAACAGCCCACCTCCTCGCCGCGCCGCATTCGGAATGCATCGAGGCGCTGGCGGCACAGCTGCAGCAGCTCTTCGCGCTCGGCGTCGCTCAGTTCCTCGCCGCCCACCAGGGCGTAGGCGCCTTGGTCGTAGCGGGTGATGCCGTTGAAGGTGAACCTTGCCCACCATCCGCTTGACGCGCTCTGTGTAGTC
>JBBASH010000017.1:0-48973 GCA_040399305.1 Cyanobium sp. | reverse complement strand
ATCCGGCGGCCCGGGCCTTGCTGGAGGAGGTGTTTGAGGTGGTCGATCAACCCTGGCGGGGCCTTGGGCTGATCCCCGGGGGCGGCCTGGCGCTGCGGGAGTCCTATTCGGCCACCCTGGAGGCGCGGCGCCGCTTCCCCCCACCCGGCGCCTTCGCTAGCGCTCCGGAGATCACGGCCTCCCCAGGCCCCGGCCCCTTCGCTAGGCCGCCAGGTGTCACCCCCTCCCTCTGCCTAGGGCCCGATCCGGCTTCGGCTGCGGGCCCGTGCATCGCCGCCGCCATCCTGCGGGGCCAGGCCACCCCGCTCCAGTGCCCCGCCTTCGGCCAGGGCTGCACCCCGGAGCATCCGCTCGGGGCGCCCATGGTTTCGGGGGAGGGGGCCTGCGCCGCTTATCACCACTACCGTCCTCCGCAGGGCGCAGCCTTCCAGCACTCTCCGGTGCTGCGATGAGCGGGCGGATCCTGCTGGGCCATGGCGGCGGCGGCACCCTCAGCCAGCAGCTGATCGATAGCGAACTGCGCCCCCTCTATGCCGATCCCGGCGCGCTCCTGCATGACGCCGCCAGCCTGGCGCTTCCCCATGGACGCCTGGCCTTCAGCACCGATGGCTATGTGGTGCACCCCCTGGAGTTCCCCGGTGGCGACATCGGCCGCCTCGCGGTGGTGGGAACCTGCAACGATCTGGCCATGGCAGGGGCGCGTCCCTGGGCCCTCAGCCTCGGCCTGATCCTGGAGGAGGGCCTGGAGCTGGCGGTGCTGCGGCGCATCCTGGCCTCGGTGGCTGCCGCTGCGGCGGACTGCGCCGTTCAGGTGGTCACGGGGGACACCAAGGTGGTGGAGCGGGGCAAGGCGGATGGGGCCTTCCTCACCACCAGCGGCATCGGCCTGCTCATGGCGGCGGAGCCGATCGGGCCGGGGCGCATCGCGGCCGGCGACCAGGTGGTGGTGAGCGGCGACCTCGGCCGCCACGGCATGGCGATCCTGATGGCCCGCCACGGCCTCGATCCCCACCCTCCTTTGCTCAGCGATTGCGCCCCCCTCTGGCCCCAGGTGGAGGCCCTCCTGGCCTGCGGGGTGCGGCCCCATTGCCTGCGGGATCTCACCCGCGGCGGCCTCGCCGCTGCTCTGCAGGAGCTGGCCACGGCGGCCGGCGTGCGGATCCGGCTGATCGAGGAGCGGATTCCGGTGGCCCCCGCCGTGCGCCGCGGCGCCGATCTACTGGGCCTCGATCCGCTCCACCTGGCCAACGAGGGAAGGCTGGTGGCCGTGGTGGCCCCCGCCGATCTGGAGGCCACTCTGGCAGTGTTCGAACCCGGGGGCGGTGCCTGGATTGGTGGGGTGGAGCCGGAGGAGCGCCCGCCAGGGATGCACGCCGCCGCCCTGGCCGGACCGCGGCTGCTGCTGCGCACCGCCTTTGGCAGTGAACGGGTGCTCACCCCCCCGGCCGGTGATCTGCTGCCGCGCATCTGCTGATTCGCCGATGCATGGGAACCGGAGCCGGGCGCTCCGGGGTCAGCCCACCATTTCCCAGCGGTTGCGTCCGCCCGCCTTGGCCCGGTAGAGGGCCGCGTCGGCACTGGCCAGCAGTTCCTGGGGGGTGTTATGGGCATCGGGAACCTGGCAGGCGATGCCGATGCTCACGCTCACCCGGCCGGCCACCACGGCCTTGGGGTGGGGGATCGCCTGGTGTTCCAGCGCCTCCTGCACCCGCTCCGCGACGGTGATCGCCCCCGGGAAATCCGTGTCCGGGAGCAGCAGCACAAATTCTTCGCCGCCGAAGCGGGCCAGGAGGTCGCCAGGACGGCTGCAGGTGCGCTGCACCACCTCCGCGATCCGGATCAGGCAACGGTCGCCGGCCAGGTGGCCAAAACAGTCGTTGTAGGCCTTGAAGTGATCCGCATCGATCATCAGCAGGGCGATCGGTTTCTGTTCACGGCGATGGCGCTGCCATTCCATCGCCAGCTGCTGGTCCAGCTGGTTGCGATTGGCTACGCCCGTGAGCCGGTCGGTGTGGGCCAGCACCTGCAGTTCGGCGTTGGATTGGCGCAAGTCCTCCTCGGCGCGGCGGCGCAGGTCGATCTCCTCCTCCAGGCGCTGGTTGGCCTCCTGGAGTTCCCGGGTCCGCTGGGCCACCTCCTCACTCACGGCGGCGTTGCGGGCCCGCAGGCTGCGGATGCTCTCCCGCAGGCTGGTCGCCATCGTGTTGAGACTCATGGCCACGCGCTGCGTTTCCGCCACCTCGCCCGGGGGCACCTCCTGCTCGAGATTCCCTTCCGCCAGGGCTTCGGATCCTTCCACCACCTGAGTGAGACTGGCGTTCACCCGCCGCACCGCCTGCATCGCCAGGGTTCCGGACACCCCTACCGCCCCCAGCGAGATCAGCAGATTGGTGAGGGCATCCCGGCGCAGCGGGCCCTGGAACTCCGACTCGGGCATCGTCACCACGATCCGCCAGTCGAGGCCGTAGCGATCCCGGAAGGTCTCCACCCGCACCAGCACCCCGGAGCCGCTGAGCGGAAGCCGCAGCTGATGGGGCTTGTCGATCGCGCCGAGGTCGCCGAAGCGATTCACCAGCGCCCGGGCTGAATCGCGGATCGCCGTGGTCTTGGCTTCGGTGGCCCGCAGCCGGACCCCCCGGCCCCCCACCACCCGGAAGGGCAGGCGATCGGAGGAATCGGCCACCAACATGCCGTTGGCTTCCACGACATACACCTGCGAGCCCTTGCCCAGCGGCAGGCTGGCCAGGTAGCGGCTGATGTTGGACAGGAACACATCCACCCCGGCCACCCCCACCAGGCGACCATCCCGCCGGATCGGGATGCCGGCCCCCATCGCCATCACCTCCGGGGCATCCACCCAGTTGTAGATGCTCGTCCACACGGCCTTGCCGGCCACCACCGGCTCGTTGTACCAGCCATCACCGCGGAAGTCGGCGAAGGGTTTCACGCGCTGCAGATCGCCTTTTCGGCCGATCGGATCGATGCTGTATTTCTCAAGTCGCTCGATCGAATCGGCAGCGGCCAGCTCCAGGTAGGGGCGGGGATCGTCGTTGTCGGCCTGGCCCACACCGATGAAATCCCCGCTGGCCAGCCCGTAGTTGAGGTAAGGGGCATTGGGAAAGGTGTTGTGGAGCTGCCACAGATAACGGGTGGTCGCCACCTGGTCCTGCGGATCCCGGGCTCCGCTTCGCACGGCCTGCTCCATGGTGGCGATCACCTGCTGGGGCACCTGCAGGTAGGCGCGCAGGTAATCACTCACCTGACGGCTGGTGCGTTCCTGCATCGTCGCCGCCATCCGGTCGGTGGTGCTCCGCAGGTTCTGGTAGCTGAGCAGGCTGATTAGCCCGGCCGTGGCCACCATCTGCAAGACCACCGGCACAACCAGGAGGCTGCGCAGCGAGCGAGCCGGCCGAAGCTTTGCCCGGAGGTTCTGCCCGGGAGGAGCTTTGGCATGAGGCGCTCGCATCGGGGTCAGAGGTCTTCTGAGGCCACACCCCTCACGATCCGGGAGAGCTCGCTGCGCTCATCGGTGGTGATGCGATGGGGCACGCCGCTGATGATGCGCTCGAAGTTGGAGAAGGAATCCTTGATCTCAGGACCGTTGCTGGTGATCACGAATTCGCGGATGCCCTTGTCGTGCCAGGAACCGCGCATCTTGAACACATTCAATGCCCGGGCCATCTCACCCCGAATCTCCACATACTGCAGCATCAGGATCGTGTCGGTGATGGTGGAGATATGGGAGTCGGTGATCGAGTGGCTGCCCATAAACTCTTCGGAGGTGTTGGTGAAGAAGCCAGCGATCTCCTCCTGCTTGGCGTAGCCGGTTACGCCGATCACAAACTGGCGAAAGGCGTTGTGACTCACCCCCCTGGCGAGGGCAGAGAGTGAATCGATCGCCATCCGTGAGGGCTTGAACTCGCTGATTTCGGTTTTGATGATCTGGAGGTGATCTTCGAGGCCGGTGGATTCCGGATAGGCGCAGATGATCTTCAGCAGACCATCCTGCTCCATCTGCTCGAAGTCGATGCCCCAGCTAGTGGCGTTGCGTAGCAGCTGGGCTCGGGATTCTTCGTAGGCGAACAGAATCGCCCGCTCTTTGCTGCGGCAGGCATCCTCGATGAACTTGCTCACCAGCAGCGTCTTGCCCGTGCCCGTGGCGCCGGTGGCCAGAATGATCGAATCCTTGAAGAAGCCACCGCCGCACATCTCATCCAGCTTTGGCACGCCGGAGCTGAGCCGCACGTTGGAGGAGCGCTGGGTGAGTCGCATGGCGCCCAAGGGGAAGATGTTCACGCCGTGGGCGCCCATGGTGAAGGGAAACTCCCCTTTCATGTGAGTGGTGCCGCGTAGCTTGAGAATCTCCACGGTGCGGCGCCGCCGTTCGCCCTCGAGCACGTTGCGGAGGATCACCACGTTGTCGCTCACGAACTCCTCCACGCCGTAGCGGGCGATCGGACCGTATTCATCGATGCGTTCCGTGGTCATCACCGTGGTCACGCCGATCTCCTTGAGCCGAGCGATCAGGCGGAAGATTTCGCGGCGCACCACCGAAACGGCGTCGTACTGCTGGAACACCGCCGTGATCGAGTCGATCGCCACCCGGCGGGCCTTGTATTTGCGGATCGCATAGTTGATGCGCTCGATCAGGCCGGAGAGATCGAAGCTGCCGGCCACATCCTGGCCATCGGGATCGGGTGAGGCATCGAGGATGAATAGCTTATTTTGCTCCACCATCTCTTGGAGATTCCAGCCGAAGCTGGCGGCGTTGCGGAGGATGTCGAGGGGCGATTCCTCGAAGGTCACGAAGATGCCCGGTTCGTTGTAGTCCCGGATGCCGTTATAGATGAAGTTGAGCGAGAATACGGTCTTGCCCGTGCCGGAGGTGCCGCTGATCAGCGTCGATCGGCCGATCGGCAGACCGCCGTGGCAGATGTCATCGAAGCCCTCGATGCTGGTCGGCAGTTTCTGCACCTGCATCAGCGGTGTGGCGGGGCTGGTGAGGCTGGGGTCCTGCATCGAAGGAGGTCTCGGGAAAGCGGTGGGAAAGGAATGGAGGCGGAAAGGTGGGCGGGCTGGAGGTCAGAGATGGGGCAAATCGCCACCATCCCCGCCGCCGCTGATCGGTTCCGGGTCCAGCGGACCGTTGGTCAGGGTGTTGCCCTCCTCCTCGAATCCGTAGGTTTCATCGCTGAGTTCTTCGTAGAGCAGGTCGAGGCCGATCAGCACCCGCTCGCGGTCCGAGAGGTCGCCGATGATGCGGCGCACCGGTGGTGGAAGAATCTTGGCGAGGGTTGGGGTGGCCAGGATTTTATCTTCCTCGGCCAACTGGGGATTCTTGAGCACATCAATCACCTTGAGTGCGTAGACACCACGGAATTCCGTTTCCAGGATGTTGCGCAGGGTCTTGAGCGCCCGCATCGAGTTGGGCGTGTTGCCTGCTACGTAGAGCTTGAGAATGTAGGTCTTGCGGGCGGGCATCGCGGGGGCTCCTGGGGGTGGACCTGGGGGTGTAATCGATGAAGCGGGCTGGGGGAAGGCTCGGGGTGGTGATTCAGGCGGGGTGTTCGGTTGTTGCCGGCACGGTTGTGCTGGTGAGGGGCGGATCGGGGGGCACGGCGCGGCGATACATCTCGCAGAGGTGGGCCATCACATCCAGCAGGGCAAGGCGGTAATCCTGAAGAAAGTCATTCGTGTGGCCCTCCAGCCGGAGCTGTTTGGCGTAGCCGTCGATCAGATTCATATGGATCTCCACGGTGTTGGTGATCGAGAGATCGCTGAAGAAGGCGGTGTTCACAAAGCTCTCAAGGGCCTGATTGGCACTGGCTGGATCGCGGAAGTAGCTCAGCAGCAGATCGCGGTAGGTGCGGGTCAGGGAGCGCAGCAGTTCCTCCCGGTCGCCCTTGGGCAGATTGCGCAGAAAGCGGGCGGGGTCCCGTTTGTAGTAAACGCCCAGGTAGCCAAGCCGGCCCCGCAGGCGGTTGGTCAGCTTCCAGCGTTCGCCCCCATCATTGGGGCCGGCCGCGGCCGCGCCGCCACCCACCTCCGCTGGGCCCAGGCTGGACGAGCTGGGGAGGCCCCGATGCAGGAAGCGTGAAACCGCTGCATCGAGGCTGTAGCTCAGCTGTTCGAGCTGGTCGGGGGGCAGATGCACCTCCGCGTCGTGGAACTCCACCCGGCCGCTCACCTCGCCGATCACCACGGCCGGCAGCAGCAGCCCCCGCTCGATCAGGGACTGGCGGATCTCTGAGGCCAGCACGCCCTGTTCCAGGAGCACCGCATCGAAGGATTCGGGCTTCCCTTCGAGCATCTCCACCGGATCGGCCAGCGGGTCAAGCGCCTCCATCCGATACGGACCCTCTCGCAGCCACTGGCCACAGGCCTGGGCGAGCGCGGGGTCGCGCAGCAGCGACACGATCGTGAGCGGCTGTCCTGGCATTGCCGGAACGGAGGGAAACCCTGCTGGGTGCCCGAATCTTGACGGATGGCGGCCTGGAATGGGAAAGTCTTTGTTTGTCTTTCGATTGCCACGCGCCAGGCTGAATGGGGGCAGATCTCTGCCACCAGCCTGGCCGTGCCCTGAGTCCCATGGCTGAAACCACCACCCCCGCGGCCAGCGCCCCGAGCGCCCCCGCCGCCGAGAGCGCCGCCCCGGCCACCTCCTCCGGTCCGGCCGCTCCGGGTCCCTACGCGATCGTGGAGGCCTCCGGCCAGCAGTTCTGGCTGCAGCCCGACCGCTACATCGACATCGACCGGCTCCATGCCGAGGTGGATAGCACCGTGACCCTCGAGACGGTGCTGTTGGTGAAGGACGGCAGCGGCACCACCCTCGGCGCCCCCTATGTGAAGGGAGCCACGGTGGAACTGCAGGTGCTGGCCCATCGCCGCGGTCCGAAGATCCTGGTGTACAAGATGCGTCCCAAGAAGAAGACGCGGCGCAAGAATGGCCACCGCCAGGAACTCACCCGGGTGCTGGTCAAGTCGATTCAGGTGGCCGGCAAGCCCATCGCCTGATCGCCAGCCTGGCTCGATCCCTTCCATTCCCCTTCTGTTCTCGCAGCACCCATGGCCCACAAGAAAGGCACAGGCTCCACCCGCAACGGCCGCGATTCCAATTCCAAGCGCCTCGGCGTCAAGCGTTTCGGCGGTGAAGTTGTGAGCGCCGGTTCGATCATCATTCGCCAGCGCGGCACCTCCGTGCTTCCCGGCGTGAATGTGGGTCGCGGCTCCGACGACACCCTCTATGCCCTGGTGGATGGCGTGGTGAATTTCGAATCGATCAAGCGCGGATTGCGGAACCGCAAGCGGGTGAACGTGGCCGTGGGCTGAAGCCCCACCGCGGCAGCGGCCTGTGGCAGCAATCCTCTCCCCAGCCCCCGCGGAGTGTCCCACGGCACTCTGCGGTTTTTTGGTGATCGATAAACCCGCTGGTCCCACCTCCCATGGCTGCGTGGCGGCGGTGCGGCGGGCCTATGGCCTCAAGCGGGTGGGCCATGGCGGCACCCTCGATCCGGCCGTGACCGGTGTGCTGCCGATCGCCCTCGGGCCGGCCACCCGTTTGCTCCCCTACCTGCGGGGCGACAAGCTCTACCGGGCCGTGGTGCAGCTGGGAGTGCGCACCAGCAGCGATGACCTGGAGGGGGACGTGCTGGAGCGCCGCTCCCCGCCGGCTTTGGATCTGGCCGCTCTCGAGGAGGCCCTCGCCGGCTTCCGCGGCGAGATCCTGCAGCGCCCGCCTGCGGTGTCGGCGGTGCATGTGGGGGGCGAGCGGGCCTATGCCCGCGCCCGTCGGGGCGAGGTGGTGGAGTTGCCCCCCCGACCCGTCACGATCCACAGCCTGCAGCTGCTCGGCTGGGATTCGGCCGAGGCCCGGGTGGAGCTGGAGGTGCGCTGTTCGGCCGGCACCTACATCCGCTCCCTGGCCCGCGACCTCGGCGACCATCTGGGCTGCGGCGCTGCCCTGGCCCGCCTGCGCCGCACCGAAACGCTTGGCTTCGACCTCTCCACGGCCGTGGATCTGGAGCGGCTGGCCAGCGGCCCGCTGCCGCCTCTGCTGGATCCCCTGCTGGCTCTGGGCCACCTGGAGCGGCGCCAGCTGCTTGCGGAGGAACTGCCCAGTTGGCGTTGCGGGCGTGCGCTGCCGTTGCGGGCCGGCGCCGCTGATCAGGCCGGCAGCGATCCGGCAATAGCCCTGGTGGAAGCCGGGCCGGCACGATCCTTCGCTGAAGTGCTGGGCATGCCCGCTTCCGCTGGCCCCGCCGGTTCGGACACCCCGGAAGGCCCCGCCTACGCCATCCTCAACCCGGATGGCAGCCTGGCCGGGATCGCCCGGCTCGATCCCGGCGGGCAGCTTCGGCCCCGCCTGGTGTTCGATGCCGCCGGCTAAGGCTGGCCGCCCTCCAGGGCTGCCCGCCCCACTTCACCCGGAGCCTTCCGACTCCGCCACCCCGTTCCGATTCCCACTGTTCCCCTGAATGGCCGGCCACAGCAAATGGGCCCAGATCAAGCGCACCAAGGCGGTGGTCGACGCCAAGCGAGGGGCGGTGTTCACCCGCCTCGGCCGCGAGATCACCGTGGCGGCCCGCGCCGGCGGCGATCCTGCCGGTAATTTTCAGCTCCGCACCGCCATTGAGAAGGCCAAGGCGGCCGGCGTGCCCAACGCCAACATCGAGCGGGCCATCGCCAAGGGCTCCGGCCAGGCGGGCGGGGAGGGCGATCAGTTCGAGGCGGTGCGCTACGAGGGCTACGGAGCCGGTGGGGTGGCGGTGTTGATCGAGGCCTTCACCGACAACCGCAATCGCACCGCCGCCGACCTGCGCCTGGCCTTCAACAAGCACGGCGGCAATCTCGGCGAAACCGGCTGCGTGAGCTACTTGTTCGAGCAGCGCTCCGTGGTGCGCCTCGAGGCGGGCGATCTGCAGGAGGAGGCCCTGCTGGAGCGCCTACTCGAGCTGGAGGAATCCGGTGGTCCGGCGGTGGTGGGCTACAGCCTCGATGCAGAAGGTGCCGATGTGCTCGGCTCCTACGCCGACCTGGAGGCGCTCCAGGATGGCCTGCGCGGTCTTGGGCTGCCTGTGGCCGGCTGGGAACACCGCTGGATTGCCCCGCTGCCCTGCCGCCTGGACAGCGAAGACAGCCTGCGCCCCTGCCTGCGCATGCTCGATGCGCTTGAAGATCTCGACGACGTGCGCAGCGTGACCTCCAACCTCGAGGCTGATGAGGATCTCTTGATTGCGGTGATGGAGTGAGGGGTGGGCTGGTGGAGGCTGTGACCAGGGCGGGCGTATGTGCAACAGGTGAGGGGGCTCAACCAGCCGCCACCAAGTCACTCTCTTCTTCAGAATCCACGCTGCTCAGCTCCAGATCACCGAGCATTTCCTCCATCTGCTCCAGCACGCTGCGCAGATCTTCGGCGATTTCGGAGGCAATCACGTCGGGCTCCGGGAGGTTGTCGGAATCGAGCAGGCTGTCGTCTTTCAGCCAGAACAGATCGAGGCTGATCTTGTCGCGGGCCAGCAGATCCTCCAGCTCGTAGCAACGCCAGCGGCCATCCGGGGTTTGCTCGCTCCAGGTGGGCTGGCGCTGATCGATGGCACCGGGCCTATAGAGGCTCACGAACTCATCGAGGTCGGCGCGCTGCAGCGGGTTGGTCTTGAGGGTGAAGTGCTTGTTGGTGCGTAGGTCGTAGACCCAGAGACTTTTGGTGCTGGCCTGGGCACTGCCGGCGCGGCGATCAAAGAAGAGCACGTTCGCCTTCACCCCTTGGGCGTAGAAGATGCCGGTGGGAAGGCGCAACAGGGTGTGCACGTCGCACTCGTGGAGGAGCTTCAGGCGGATCACCTCACCGGCGCCGCCTTCGAAGAGCACGTTGTCAGGCACGATCACCGCGGCGCGGCCATTGATCGTGAGCAGCGACTTGATGTGCTGCACGAAGTTGAGCTGCTTGTTGGAGGTGGTAGCCCAGAAGTCGTCCCGTTGGTAGGTGATGGCTTCGCTACCCACATCGCCCTCCTCACCGATCACCTTGATTGAAGACTTGCGCCCGAAGGGAACATTGGTAGCCACGATGTTGTAGCGCTTGGTTCCCAGCTGCCTCAGGGCATCGTCGGTGCGGACAGGGAGCAGGTCGTCTAGCTGTTTGTCCACATCCCCAGGCGGTACGCCTCCGGCTAGCAGTTGGCGCCGCACCTCGTCGATCTGCACCGCCGTAGGCCCCACGTTGTGAAGCAGCAGGTTCATGGCACAGAGCCGAATCACCGACTGCACGATGTCGATGCCATGCAGGGCCTGGTGGCGGAGATGATCCCGTTGCTCCCGGGTCATCTCGCGGAAATGTTCCACGATGTAGAGGAACATGGCGATCAGAAAGCCGCCGGTGCCGCAGGCAGGATCGATCATCGTTTCCCCCGGCTGTGGGGCGAGGCATTCGATGATCCCGTCGATCAAGGGCCTGGACGTGAAGTATTGGCCGGCACCGCTCTTGGTATCGCGGGCATTGCGCTCCAGCAGGCCTTCGTAGGCATCGCCCTTGATGTCGGCGCTGAGGATCATCCAGCGCTCCTTATCGAGCAGGTCGGAGATCAGACGCTTGAGCTTGGCGGGATCCTGGATCTTGTTCTGGGCCTTGCGGAACACCAGCCCGAGGAGGCCGTGTTGTTTGCCAAGGTGCTCCAGCACGCGGCGGTACTGGGTTTCCAGCTCCACGCCGTCCTTGCCCACCAGGGTGCTCCAGTCGTAGCCCTCGGGTACCGGAGATTCCTGGTTCCAGGGAGGCTGGGTTTGCTCATGGGCAAGCTTGAGGAACAGCAGCACGCTGAGCTGCTCCAGGTAGTCGCCATAGGAGAGTCCGTCGTCGCGGAGCACGGTGCAATAGCTCCAGAGCTTCTGCACGATGCGATTGGCTTCGGTGCTCATGGGGTGGTGGAGAGGAGGTGGCGATCAAGATCCGGCGTGTCCTTGTCGCTGATCAGCAGGGCAGGGAGACCGAGGAGCCGGGCTGCCAGCCGCATCCGGCCCTTAAGGGTTGCCGCCGCTGGCGCATCAGCCTTACCCGCGCGGTGCAGCACTTCCGCGCGCAGCCACGCACCGAGGGTCTCGGGCCGATGGAAGCTGAACACCCGCCTGGCGGTGGGATCGGGGTCCAGTCCGTTGGTGAAGAACGTTTCCACCCCCGTGCTCTCGTACCGAAATGGGAGCGGCAGGACCGGCACCTGCAGCCCCGGGAGGGTTTCGCTGGCGTAGGCGAGGGTCTGGGCCTCCACCCCGCCAAGGGTGGCCCCCACCTTCTTGGCCTCCACCACCCCCACCAGCTCCTGGCCCAGAAACAGGCCGTAATCGGCTTCGCCGCCGCTGGTGGGGAGTTCCCGCAGGGCCACACCGGCACCTGAACTCAGATTCACGCCGCTGCGGTCGTGCACCGTCCAGCCAGACGCTTCCAGCAGGGCGTCGATCCGGCGACGGGCCTGGGCTTCGGGCTGGGATGCGGCATCAGGCATTGCCCAGAGCGTGGAGGAGTGGCGACGGATTGATTATGTCTGATCGGTCTTGTTCCTATAGCTTTTCCCCATCAAGTTCAAGTTCGCCCTCAAGTTCGCCATCTGTCGCCCTCAGGCAGTGTCAGCCGGACCAACCGGCGCGCGCACAGCACTCCTAAACCGGCGATCCCCCTTCATGGCAGCGGGCATCCAGTAGCGCCGCCGCCGCCCCATCCGCCACCACCAGCGCCCGGGGGTGGAGCTGGATCCAGCTGGCCGGTAGTTCGGGTGTGGGTGGTTCCTGAAGTGCCCGGCGCAGCACCTCGGCCTTGGCCGCGCCGGTCACCACCAGCAGCAGGCGTTCGGCGGCCAGGATCTCCCGCAGGCCGAGGCTGATCGCCCGCTCCGGCACCGCCTCCGGGTTGCCGCCGAAGGCTCCGGCGTTCTGGTGGCGGGTGGCGGGGCTGAGCTCCACGCAGCGGCAGGGCGCATCGGCGTCGCAGGGCGGTTCGTTGAAGCCCACGTGGCCGTTGAGGCCGAGGCCCAGGAGTTGCAGGCCGATGCCCCCGGTGGCTGCCAGCTGGGCCGCATAGCACTCCGCTGCGGCATGGGGATCGGCCGCCTGGCCATCGGGGAGATGCACCCGCTCCGGATCCAGCCCCAGGGGGGTGGTGAGCCGGCTTGCCATCTCCGCCGCGAAGGAGCGGGGGTCGGCGCGATCGAGCCCCACGTAGGCATCGAGGTTGAAGCTGCACCAGCGCTTGCGCAGCTCCTGCCGCTCGACTGGGGTCAGCCCGTCCACCTGGCGGGCCAGGGCGGCATAGACCGGCTCCATCGTGCGGCCGGTGGCCAGGCCGAGCGGGCGCTCCGGCCGCAGCAGCCTGTCCCGCAGCAGCAGGGAGGCCACCCAGTCCGCCAGGCCGGCTGGATCGGCGAATCGCACCAGGGCCACCGGCTGCCTGTCCCAGCCGTTCGCCCGTTCCGCAGACGGCTCCTGCTCGATGCCGCCGATGAAACAACTCGCCTCAGCGGGAGGGGTAAGCCACCAGTTGGGCTCCTCTGTAGTAATGACGCAGGATCTGCACATAGCTGACGCCCCGGAGCGCTAGGCCATAGGCACCCCACTGGCTCATTCCTACTCCATGGCCGAAGCCCCGCCCCAGCACCTCCAGAGCTGGTAGCGGCTCCGTGAGCGGCTCCTGGCGCAGCTGGGCGGTGATCGTGGGATCCAGAGCCGCTGCAGTGGATCGTTCTCCTTGCCCATCGGCGCCAGGAAGGGGCGGCGGCGGCGGCGGACCTCCGGCGGGCCGCCCTGCGGTGAATGGGCCAGCCGGAGCTCGGGTTCCGCCGCGGAACCTGGAGCCTGTGGAACGGGCCTCACCATCGGGACGCGGGCCGCCGAAGCGGTTCAGGGCGGAGGCTGCGGCGTTGGCCTCGGCCGTGGCGGTGGTGATGCTCCCGGCGGGGCCCGGGGCCAGGGGGGGCTCGAAGCGGAACTGCACGAGGGTGCTCCGCAGGCCGAGCCGCTGGCGCAGTTCACTGCCGCTCAGGTCCAGGCTGCCCGCGGGGCCGATCACCCGGGCCCGCCGCACCCGCCCGGTGCTGGAGGCGGTCAGCACCTCGATCCGGTTGGCCCCGCCGGTTTCCTGGAAGGCCCGTCGCAGTTGTTCGGGTTCAAAGCGCACGCTCCACTGGTGCCAGGGGGAGAGCTTGTCCTGGTCGGGCACGCTCACCAGGTAGGGAAGCTGGCGGGTCCAGAGTTCACCGCTGTTCTCGGTGCTGCCGCCGCTGCTGCTGTGGAACACCGCGTCGATCAGCGAGCCGCCATGGCTGAGCACGAGGGATCGGGTGGCGGCCACGGCGGAGCGGGTGGAATCGGTTTCGGCCTCCGTTCCCCGGTAGACCTGGCTGGCCACCGTGGACCGCAGGTCAAAGGGTGCCTCGGGCTTCAGCTGGGCCAGGGCGTAGGTGCGGGCCGCCACCGCCTGGGCACGCAGGGCCTCTGCAGGCCAGCTGGCCGGCATTTCACTGCCCACCACGCTGGCCAGGTAATGCTCTAGCCCGAGCAGGTTCACCGCCTGGAGTCGATCCCCCTCCGGCAGCACCCGCACCAGGCCCCGGTAGCGGCGGCTGCCCAGCCCCACCAGAGGCAGGGAGCGCCCTGCGGGAGCGGCCGCCGTGCGCCAGGGCAGCAGAGGGTTGCCGTCCCCCGCACCGCTGCCACGCCCCGCGGTGCCCGACCAGACGGCGCTCAGCCTCAGCTCCTGGAGTGCCAGCTGCTGGGGCGGCGCCAAGCTCCCGTCGGCGTCAGGCCGCTCCAGCAGCAGTAGGGGACCCCGTCGGCTGATCCGCAACCGTTCGCCCTCCGGCAGAACCGCTAAAAGGCGCCCCTGGCCATCGCGCAGCTGCAGCGGACCGCCCACGGCCGTGGGCTCCAGCACCCCCGCCTGCAGCAGCAGCACCCGCACCAGCGGTTCCCGCTGATCGAAGCGGGCCAGAGTGATCTGCTCCGGCGTCCCGCCGAAGGGGGAGGGGCCTGCGATCGCCACCAGGGCCGCTGGGGTGGCGCTGGCGCCGAGCAGCGCCAGCAGGCCGGCCCCCCGTCTCCAGAAACGGGTGCCGCGGCACCAGGGGAGGCCGCTAGGGATCGGCACAGCTGGAAACCGGGCGCAAACGACATCCATTGTGGGGGCGCGGCGGCTGGTGCGCCAGAGCGCGGGACCCATCCCACCGCGGCTCCCGTGGCAGCATGCGGGCCTGAGGCCCTTCCCCTGTGCAGGTCACGTTCCTGGGCACCAGCTCAGGTGTTCCCACCCGTTCCCGCAATGTTTCGGCGGTGGCCCTGCGCCTGCCCCAGCGCGCTGAGCTCTGGCTGTTCGATTGCGGCGAAGCCACCCAGCATCAGTTTCTGCGCAGTGAGCTGCGGGTGTCGCAGCTGCGCCGCATCTTCGTGACCCACATGCACGGCGACCACGTGCTGGGCCTGCCCGGCCTGCTGGCCAGCTTGGGCATGGCGGGCAGCTGCTCTGGGCTTGATCTCTACGGCCCCGATCCCCTGCGCGACTATCTGGAGGGGGTGATGCGCACCACCTCCACCCGGATCGGCTACCCATTGCGCACCCACCGGGTGCGGGATGCCGCCCGCAGCGGGGCCCTGCTGCTGGATGACGACGACATCAGCGTGCGCTGCACCGCTCTCACCCATCGCGTGCCGGCCTTCGCCTATCGGGTGGACCGCCGGCCCCGAGCGGGCCGCTTCGATGTGGAGAAGGCCAAGGAGCTGGGGATCCCCCCCGGCCCCATCTACGCCGAGTTGAAGGCCGGGCGGGAGGTGATCCTCGAGGACGGCCGGGTGATCCGGGGCTCGGCCCTCTGCGGCCCACCCAGGCCCGGTTGCAGTGTGGTGTATTGCACCGACACCGTGTTCAGCGAGGCGGCGGTGGAGCTGGCCCGCGGCGCCGACCTGCTGATCCACGAATCCACCTTCTCCCATGGCGAGGCCGCGATGGCGATCGCCCGCCAGCACTCCACCAGCACCATGGCCGCCCAGACGGCCCTGGAGGCGGGGGTGCGCCGGCTGGTGCTCACCCATCTCAGCCCCCGCTACCTGCCGGGCAATCCGATGACCCCGGACGACCTGCTGGCCGAGGCCCGCGCCATCTTCCCCGCCACCGAGATCGCGCGGGATTTCCTCACCTTGGAGGTGCAACCCCTGGAGGAAGATGACGCCGTGGTTTCCGAGCCCTCCGGCTCTGCCTCCATCGCCTGAGATCCAGCCCGGGCCTGCAACAGTTCGCGTGATTCCCCAGCGGGGGACCCGCCGCCCGTGATACAAGGTCTCAGTCGCGGTCTCACCGCCATTTCACCGGCTTCCTCCATGGCCCCCTTCCTCCCTTCAGCCATCCGCGCCGTCCTCCGGACCCTGCTGGTGCTCCCGTTGGCGCTGCTGGTCTGTTTCGCCGGTCCCGCCGCCGCCGCCCGCTGGGATTCCGCCACCCTCACGGTGCCGGCCCACCCCGATGGCGCCACGGTGACATTCAGCGAGAAGGAGTACAAATCAGGCCGCAAGCTCTTCAACGACAGCTGCGGCACCTGTCACGCCGGGGGCATCACCAAGACCAACCAGAACGTGGGCCTCGACCCCGAGACCCTCGCCCTGGCCACCCCGCCGCGGGACAGCGTGGATTCGCTGGTGGACTTCATGAAGGACCCCACCTCCTACGACGGTGAATACTCCATCTCCGATGTGCACCCCAGCCTGCGCAGCAGCGACGTGTTCGTGAAGATGCGCGATCTCGATGACAACGACCTGCGCCTGATCGCCGGCTACATCCTGGTGGCCCCCAAGGTTCAAGGCATCCAGTGGGGCGGCGGCAAGATCTATTTCTGATCCTTTCGGCTTCCTGGATCGATCGCCCGCTCGATCGCCATTGAATCTCAGGGGTTCCGTACTGACGGAACCCCTTTTTTCATGCTGGCATTTCTCCTTGGCGGTTCTACCCGCATGTCGTTTCCCACGCCCTGGAGATGGAGATGCCCCTCAGGCCCGCTCCAGGGCTTTAGGGGCATGCCTTCAGGGCGATCCCGGCGTTGAGGCTGAATCCGGCGCAGCCAGCGGGGACACGGCCGCTGCCGGCAAGGGGGCTGGCGGCGCACTGTTGGCCGGATCCAGGGAGGAGGGCTGTTTGCTGTACCACCACTCCTGCAGCTCGGCGCTCAGGCGCTGGGGGAAGAGGGTGATCACGGTGCGGGTGGGCCGGGCTCCCGGTTGAAGCAGTTCCACCACGTAGGAGGGGCAGCGCCGCGCCGCCAGATCCGCCACGAAGCGCCGGCCCACCCGGCGCCAGCTCGGTTCCTTGCTGCGCCAGGCCAGGCGGCAGCAGGGCCAGGGCAGCTCCTCCCGGTCGAACAGGCGGCAGCAGGGGCCGAGCACCCGGAAGCTGTACTGGCCGCCGGGGCTGGGGTGGATGCTGCCGGCCTCCAGCAGCCGCGCTGCAGGCCCCCCTGACAGGCCTGCGGCGCGGTTCGCCGGGCGGCCAGAGCTCGCCATGGTGCCGCCGCTGGCGGGGGAGCTGGAGGGGGGGGATGCGGCGGACAAGGGATCGAACGGCGGCTTGACCACGATGGCAAGCCGGGGACTCAGGCTGCCAGAGAGGGGAGCAGCGATCCATCTCCCGGGGTCGCGGTCATGGCCCGTTCGCCACCTGGAAGGGATCCGAGCTGGAGGCCGCGCTGTTCCCCAACTGATCACGGCTGCCCTTGGCGCGAGAGGCCGCCCAGGCGCGAGCTGTTGGGCCAGCTGAGGAGATCCCAGATCCGAGGCCTTCTCCGGAGCCCATCCATAAAAAAAAGCCACCCCCGAGGGGTGGCCGGAAGGAACGATGGAAGCCGCCTGGGCCGGGCTCAATAGAGCTCTTCCTCGGCGTGGGTCTTGATGGTCACGTCGGAGGTGGGGTAGGCGACGCAGGTGAGCACGAAGCCGGCCTCGATCTGGTCGTCGTCGAGGAAGCTCTGGTCGGACTGGTCCACGGTTCCCGCGGTCAGCTTGCCGGCGCAGGTCGAGCAGGCACCAGCGCGGCAGGAGTAGGGCAGGTCGATGCCCTGCTCTTCAGCCGCGTCGAGGATGTACTGGTCATCGGGAACCTCGATGGTCTTGTTGAGGCCCTCGCTCTCGTTGATGAGGGTGACCTTGTAGGAAGCCATGGAAGGGATTGAAGCTCACAGGCGGCGGGAAGCCAGAACCTGTAGGACCCGCCCTTCCTACATCCTCCCGGGGCCGATCCTGGCCTTCTGGCCTCCGCAGGCTGGGAAGGCCAATCAAATCCTGGGCACGCATCAGCGTGACTTATGCAACATCAGCCTGTGCCCGGATCACCATCAGCCCCCAGCGCTCTTGGCGGGCGGCCAGTTCTGCCCGCCACCCCTGGGCCGCCAACGCCTCCTCCAGGGCCGGTGCCTGGTCCACCAGCAGGCCGCTGAGTAGCCCCACGCCGGTGGGGGCCAGAACGGTGTGGAAGGCGGGGCAGAGCGCCGTGATCACCGGGGCCAGGATGTTGCAGAGCAGCAGGTCGGCGGGCTGGCCCTCGAGCAGCTCCGCCAGCACCTCCACGCTGCCCTGCGCCACCCGAACGGCGGCCGAGAGGTCATTGAGGGCGGCGTTCTCGCCGGTGGCCATCACCGCCAGTGAGTCGGTGTCCGCAGCCACCACCGAGGCCGCTCCCAGCCGCAGGGCCCCCAGGCCCAGGATGCCGCTGCCGCAGCCCAGGTCCGCCACCCGCAGGCCCTGCAGGCCGTTCCCTGAAGCCGCCATTCCCTCCAGGGCCTCTAGGCACAGGCGGGTGGTGGGGTGGCTGCCGGTGCCGAAGGCGCTGCCCGGGTCCATGGCGATCACTAACCGATCGGCGTACTCGCCGGGGAGCTCCAGCCAGGCGGGCAGGATCAGCAGCCGTTCCCCCACCGGATCGGCCTGCCAGTGCTGTTTCCAGCTGAGGCTCCAGTCCTCGTCGGGCTGCCGCTCCCAGTGGGCCTCCGGTAGAACCAGGCCGAAGGGCTCCCCAAGGGGCGCCAGGGCTTGGAGGAGTTCCGCCCGCTGGGACTCGGGCCAGTCGGCCTCCGGCAGCCAGGCCACCAGCTCCCGCTGCTCGGGCGCTTCCGGCTGATGCCGCACCGCCACCCGGGGGATGCCGAGCTGGGGCAGCTTCCAGAGCAGCGATTCCTCCAGCTCCCCCGCCAGGGGCATCTCCAGGCGCCACCAGGCCGGGCCGGGGGTGGCCTTCAGCGCCAGCTCAACGGTGCCAATCGATCCCTCCAGGGCCTGTGGGTCCCCCAGGCTGGGGACGGTTGTGCCGGGCCCCGCTGAGGGCTCCCCGCTGCCGCTTGAGGGGCCTTCGGCGGCTGGCAGGGGGCTGCCCGCTTTGCCCGCTTCCATCAAAGGGTGACCGGGTGGGCTTCCTGGATGCCGTCGATCTGGTGGATCGTGGCCAGGAGGCTGGGGGGGATCGGATCGTCGAGGCTGAGCACCATCACGGCGTCGCCCCGCACGATGCGCCGGCCCACCTGCATCGAGGCGATGTTCACGTTGTGCTCACCGAGCACCGAGCCCAGCTGGCCGATGATGCCGGGCATGTCGCGGTGGCGGGTGAACAGCATGTGATGGCTGGGCGTCACGTTCACCGGGAACTCATCGATGGTGGTGATCCGTAGTTCGCCGTCGGCGAACACCGCTCCGGTCACGCTGTGGCTGCCCTTGGCGCCGCGGCTGCTCAGTTGCAGCGAGCCGCCAGCGAAGTCGCGGCTGGCGTCGTCCTTCACCTCGAGCACATGGATGCCGCGTTCCTTGGCCTCCAGGCTGGCGTTCACATAGTTGATGCTGTCTCCCAGGGCGGTGGAGAGCACCCCCTTCAGGGCCGCCACCACCAGGGGCTGGGCGGGGTGGGAGGCGAACTCGCCCTGCAGACGCACCTCCAGTTCGCTGATCTGCCCGCCCGCCAGCTGGCTGAGCAGCTGGCCCAGGGTTTCGGCCAGCTCCAGGTGGGGCTTGAGCTGCTCCATCACCTCGGCGTTGAGGCCGGGGATATTCACGGCGCTGCGGGCTGGCAGGCCGAGCAGCACGTCGCGGATCTGCTCGGCCACATCGATGGCCACGTTCTCCTGGGCCTCCTCGGTGGAGGCGCCGAGGTGGGGGGTGAGGATCAGCCGCTCCTTCACGCTCCGCAGCGGTGAGTCGGCCGCCAGGGGCTCCTTGGAGAACACATCCAGGGCTGCGCCGGCGATCACGCCCTGCGCCACCGCCTCGGCCAGGGCCGCCTCATCCACGATGCCGCCGCGGGCGCAGTTCACCAGCCGCGCCGTGGGCTTCATGGTGCGCAGGAGCTCCGCATTCACCAGGTTCTCGGTTTCGGGGGTGCGGGGCAGGTGCAGGGTGACGTAGTCGGCCTCGGCGAACAGCTGGGGCAGGCTCAGCAGCCGCACCTGCAGCTGCTGGGCCCGCTCCGGCGACACGAAGGGGTCGTAGGCGGCCACATCCATGCCCATGGCCCGGGCGACGCGGGCCACATGGGAGCCGATCTTGCCGAGGCCCACCACGCCGAGCACTTTCTTGTAGAGCTCGTTGCCCACATAGGTCTTGCGGTCCCAGCCGCCGGCCATGGTGCTGGCGTGGGCGTGGGGCACGTGGCGCGAGAGGGCCAGCATCAGGGCCAGGGCCTGCTCGGCGGCGGCGATCGTGTTGCCCTCGGGGGAGTTCACCACCAGCACGCCGCGGCGGGTGGCGGCCTTCACATCCACGTTGTCCACGCCCACACCGGCGCGGCCGATGATGCGCAGCTTGGTGGCGGCCTCGATCACCTCCTCGGTGACCTGGGTGCCAGAGCGGATCATCAGGCCGTCGTAGTCGCCGATGATCGATTTGAGCTCTTCGGGCGGCAGGCCGGTGCGCACATCCACCTGGGCCACCTGAGAGAGGATGTCGATCCCCGTTTGATCGATGGGATCGGAAACCAGAACCTTCGTCATGACCGGCACGTGATGGGGGCCCCGGGGGCGCATGGGAGAGCGGCGCCCCGGCGGGGCAGGCCGGAGGTGCAGTGTAGAGATCGGCCTGCGACGGGCCTGGCTGAGCCCTCGAACCGATCTGTGCCGCCCCAGTCGGTCCCCGCTCCGAATGGACCCAGTTCGGAGAGGCACTCGCCCCGGTTGGGCCTCAGTCCCCGCTGGCTCCGGGTTCGGGTTAACCCCACCGCCGCAGGGCCCCGGATGCGAGCCTGAGGGAAAGCCGGAGGAAGGCGTGGCCCTGAGCGTGGTGGTGGTGCTGGAGGACCGCAAGCGGCTGGAGGCCCTGCGCCAGAAGCTCGCGGCCCAGGATCCGGCGCCCCTGGCGGTGCTGGCGATCGGCAGCGGTGAAACCGATCTGGCCGCCGTGGAACGGCTCGACCCGGCCGCGGGCCGCCGTCAGCGGCAGAAAACCATGATGCGCTGGCTGTTGCCTTTCGGTTTTATGGCGGGGCTCACCTTCACCCAGATCACCGATCTGCACACCTTCTCCGCTCTGGGCCCCTGGGGAGAGCCCCTGATCGGCGGCTTGCTGGGCCTGGGGTCGGGCTGGATGGGCAGCTTCGCCGCCGCCGCCAGCGTGACCTCCGAGGAGGACGACCGGATCCGCATCCTGCGCAACCGGCTGCAGGAGGGCAACTGGCTGCTGCTGATCGATCCGGCTCCCGGCAGCGAGCCCCCCTGGGGCCTGATCCAGCAGTCCCGGCCTAAAGCGGTGGTGCGTCTTGGTGAGACCTGATCCCCCGGCCTGGATGGACTCCCACCTTGATCCGCTGGAGGGCAGCTCCCGGTCCAGCGACCTGCAGCCCGTGCTGGATGCGGCCGAGCGCTGCCTCCGCACCTGGGAGCCGGTCTGGACCGGTTTCCTCGAAGGGGCCCTGAGGGAGGAGGCCGAGGCCCGCTTGGGGGCGCTCAGCGACCTGCGCCTTGATCACGCCGGTGGCCATGGTGGCGCCGAGCGCTGCAGGCTGCTGCTCCAGCGCAGCGAGGCGGCCCTGCCCCTGGAGCAGGTGGCCGGCGATTTCAGCGGTCTGGAGATCGCCGGCAACTTTTTGTTTGATCCCGCCGAATCGGCCGACTTCCGGGCTGCCCTGCTGGCCGCCGGCGCGCTGCCCGAGGAACTGGGCGATCTGTGGGTCCGGGGCGATCGGGGCGCCCAGGCGATCACGGCCCAGGCCCTGGCCGCCCGCCTGCATGGCCAGGCGGGCCGGGTGCGCACGGTGGAGGTGCACTTTGAGGCCCGACCCCTGGCGGAGCTGCAGCTGCCGCCGCGCCGGGTCGCCCGCAGTCTCACCACGGTGGAGGCCTCCACCCGGCTGGATGCGGTGGCCTCGGCGGGCTTTGGCCTCTCCCGCAGTCGTCTGGCGGCCCTGATCCGCCAAGGGGCGGTGCGGATCGACTGGCAGGTGGTCACCAGTCCCAGCCGGGAGCTGCGCAGCGGTGAGCGGGTGCAGCTGGAGGGGCGCGGCGAGCTGCGGATCGAGGCGGTGGAGATCACCAAGCGGGATCGCTACCGGATCCGTTTGATGAGGCGTTGAGGGAAGGCCACGAGGCCGGGGCTGCTAAGTTCGATACCACAGCTGATCCGGCGGATTCCTCCTGGAGATTTCTCCCGGCATGTTTCCAGGATCAGGTGGGCTTGGCGACATACCTGCTCCGTCAGTGATGTGCAGCCAATGCCGGCCCAGCTCAGGCGAGATTCCTGATGGGCTTCCAGGGCGATTAGCTCAGAGGTAGAGCACTACCTTGACACGGTAGGAGTCACTGGTTCGATTCCAGTATCGCCCATAAAATATTACAGTCTTATTTAATAATATTCTTGTTAATTGTTGGTAGGTAGCCATCAATGACCTCTTTCGGGTGAAGCTTCTAGGGAAGGAGATTCTCCAGGCTTTGTTGGCTGCAGATTTCTGATCAGTTGGCGGGCATGGAGGCCAAGAGGTGGAGGCCCAAGCGCTCGGAGAGAAAACTTGCCGTGAGCTGGCCCCGCACGCTGTTGCCCGCCCCATCCAGCGGCGGGGAATAGGTGGCCAGCCCGCCCTTGCCTGGCGCCACGGTGATCATGCCGCCCGACACCCCGCTCTTACCCGGCAGGCCGATGTCGTACATCCAATCGCCGGAGGTTTCATAGAGCCCCGCCGTCACCATCACCGCCAGCACGACCTGGCAGATCGGCGGCTCCACCACCTGCTTGCCGCTGAGGGGATGGCGACCCCCATTGGCCAGGGTGGCGGCCATCAGGGCCAAATCGTGCGTGTTGACACTCAGGGCGCACTGGCGGGTGTAAAGGTCGGTGGTGGCCTCCGGATCAAACCAGATGCCCTCCTGCTCCTCCAGCAGGGTGGCGATGCCCAGATTGCGCCGGTTTGTGGCCACCTCCGAGGCATACACCTCCTCATCCAGCGCCAGGGGGCGGCCCGCGAACTGGGAGAACCCCTCCTGGATGAAGGCCCATTTGGCCTCGGCCGTGTCGCCCGGCGCCAGGCTCGTGGCGGCAATCGCGCCCGCATTCACCATGGGGTTGGAGAGGCCGTCCTCCGCTCTCTCCACCGCCTGCACGGAATTGAAGGGGAGTCCTGTGCTGTTCACCCCCAGTTTTTGGCGGGCGTCCCGTTCCCCAATGGCCTGGCAGATCAGGGCAAAGAGAAAGGGCTTGGAGATGCTCTGGATGCTGAAGGGTTGGTGGGCCTCCCCCGCCTCAAACAACTCTCCCTCCGTGGAGGCCACGGCGATGCCGAAATCAGCCGGGTTGGCCGAGGCCAGGGCGGGGATGTAGCGCGCCACCTCGCCCTCGCGCACGGCGCCAAAGCGCTGATGGGCTTCGGCCACCAATTGGCGCACCACGGCCTCGGTGGGCAGGTGGCCTGTCGAAATCCAGGACTCCACGTTTAGTTCCGGTTCTCCTTCTCCCAGGGGAGGCTGGGCAGGCGGTAGAGGGCCTCCCGCTGGGCCTCAATCCACACATCGATCATCGTGTCGAGGCTGGGATCATTCGCTTCGACTTTGATCTTGTGGGCGATGCTCAGGCTGCCCGCCGGGATCACCACCAGCTCGAAGGGGGGGCCCACCGAGAGATTCGACCGCTGGGTGAGCACCTCCGACATCAGGCAGAGCTTGGCGGCATCGTCCAACGAGAGGTTGGCGCCGCCGATGTTGTCGAGCGGGGGCTTGCCATATTTGCTCTCGCCGATCTGCAGGTAAGGCGTTTCCGGCGTCGCCATGATGGCGTTGCCCTGGGGATAGATCAGATAGAGGCCGTGAGGTTCGTTACCGATCTGCCCGGCCAGGAGAAATGTCGCCCCGCCGCTGGCCCCCGCCTGCCGCAACGACGCTTCGTTTTCCTTCTGCACCGCCACGCTCACCCGCCCCACATAGGCCGCAGCTTCAAACAGATAGTCGCAATGGCGTAGATCCTTGCTGGCGCCAGCCTCGAGATCCGCGGGGCGATCGAGATCGCGGCGGATCCAGCTGATCACCGCGTGGGTTGTGGCCAGGCTGCCCGCAGCCAGGAGTACAAACAGCCGATCGGGAGCGGGCTGAAAGGTATACATTTTGCTGTAGGTGGAGATGTAGTCCACCCCGGCGTTGGTGCGGGAATCGGAGGCCAGCACCAACCCCTTTTCCAGCCAGTAGCCGATGCAATAGGTCATGGTGTTTCGATATGCGGTTTCGCTTCCCGCGAAGCTAGCGCTTCACCCCTTGGGTCGGCCCTGGCCCCCTCGCCCCCGGCTTCGGCGGCCCTGCTGATACTCGGGATCGGGGCTGCTCAGCTGCAACTGGCGCACCGCTTCCACGGCCATGCCGGCCACCTGGCCTCCGGAGAGGGGGCGCAGAGGCCGCTCCGGGCCCACGGCAGGGGGGAATCCTGGGAGCTTTCGGCTGCTGAAGGGCCGTCCCGATGGGGCCGTGAGGCGCCATCGGCTAGTGGGGCGGGGCTCATGGGGCCTGGGGCTCCTCCGAGGGTTCCAGCGCAGGGGGCGGGCCCGCCACCAGTTGCTTCATCACCACGTAAAACACCGGCACCACAAAGAGCGACAGCACGGTGGCCACCGCCAGCCCGCCGAACACCACCGTGCCCAGGGAGGCTTGCCCCCGGGCACCGGCGCCGCTCGCCAGCACCAGCGGCAGGAAGCCAAACAGGGAGGAGATGGCGGTCATCAGGATCGGGCGGAACCGGGAGCGGGCCGAATCGGCTGCCGCCTCCAGGGCGGTGGCCCCCTCCTCCATGCGCTGGTTGGCCATGTCCACAATCAGGATGCCGTTTTTGGCTGCCAAGCCGATCAGCATCACCAGTCCCACCTGGGCAAAGATGTTGAGCACCTCGCCGCGGGCCGCCGGCGGATGTCGTTGATGGCCTGGCCCGAACTGCGGCCTGGGGCCGGTCCGCCTTCCACCATGATCGAGCGGAACAGGTTGAAGCGGGGGATCACTGCGGGACCGGTGGCGGGCTCGATGCGGATGAACTCCGAGAGGGCGATGGGCTCGCCGGCGGCGTTTTTGGTATTGAGCCCGCGCAGCTGCTCCGGGGTGGCGCGGAAGGCCTGATCCGCCTGCACAAACACCCGCCGCACCCGGCCTCCCTCGAAGGTGTCGTTCACATAGAAAGGGTGGGCAGGCTCATGGGCGCCACGGGAGGTTGGGGAAATCCTTTCATCTCAGGCCCGTCGTCGGGCGGCTGGATGGGCAAGTCGCGATAGGGGAGAGGGCGGGTAGAAAAGTTGCACCGCGGCGATGGTTCTCGCTAATGGTGAGCCGCCCGGCCTCAGGCTCCGTTTTATTCAGCATGGGTTTGCTTAGGGAACCTCTGAGCAACGAGCCCAGAAAGAGAGTACGAATTTAGTGTGTTCTGAATGAACGATTCTATTCTGGAGCGGAACTGAGGCTGATTGGCCTGATTTCACCTTCTTGGAGCTGAAGCTTGCCAATGTGGGCTGCTTTTCCCTTCGCTGGACACATTAGTCCCAATGGATCAGGTACTGCATAGCAACCTGTTACGTGCCATGAATAGGTTCAAGAGGGCTGCCATCACATGCACTTTGCAGCGGTTTTAGTGGCTCCGCCACGCTCGGCCGGCGGCCTAGTAGGAGCATGCCCCGCAGCCGGGCAATCATCCACCTCCCCATAGGGCTGAATAGGGCTGATCGATCCAGCAGCACTTCAGGGGCTAGCGCCGATGACTTTGCAGAGGCCCTAGGCGCGATGGCACGACTCCACCAGGGCAAGCGGATCGCGCTCCGAGGTGCGGCAGCTGGCTCGTATCCCGGCAGCTGCCGGGATGGAATCGGCCTCGCTCCCGTGCGGTAGCTGCCGGCGGGAGCGTCGTTGCAGGCAGCCATCAGCGTGGCGGGCCATGGCTGATTGCAATCGCTTCAGTTCCCGCGGCTCGTCAAGGTCACCGCCCCGTAATCTGCGGAATCGATGAGGCAGGACTCCCGATGGCCACCCCCGAACGGCAAGGCACGGTGGTGGTGGGTCTGGGTCGCTCCGGAATCGGAGCCGCGCGGCTGCTGCGGGACCTCGGCGAACCGGTGCGCCTTGCCGAAAGCCGCAGCGGCGGCGCCCTTGCTGAGCAGGCCGCTGCCCTGAAGGCGGAGGGCATCACGGTGGAACTGGACCTGCCCCTCGATGTCGACCGCTTCGATGCCCTCACCCCGCCGCCCGCCACTGTGGTGGTGAGTCCCGGCATCCGCTTCGACCATCCGGCCCTCGAGGCATTGCGGGCCCGGGGGGTGGCTGTGCAGGGGGAGTTGGTGGGGGCCTGGAGGGCCGGCAGGGCCGTGCCCTGGATCGGCATCACCGGCACCAACGGCAAGACCACCGTGACCCATCTGGTGCATCACCTCCTGGTGGCCGCTGGGCTGGATGCGCCCTTGTGCGGCAACGTGGGCACCTCCGCCGCCGACGTGGTGCGCCAGCGGATCCTGGCCGCCCAGGCCGCCAGCGGCGGTTCGCCTTCGGGCCTTTCGGCCTTGGGCCCTTCACTTTCGGATGCTTCGCTCTCGGGCGGGTCTTCCGCCGGGAACCTGGCCCTTCCCGACTGGCTCGTGGTGGAACTGAGCAGCTACCAGATCGAGGCCGCCCCCGAGTTGGCGCCGGCCATCGGCATCTGGACCACCCTCACCCCCGACCATCTGGAGCGCCACGGCACCCTCGAGGCCTACCGGGCGATCAAGCGCCAGCTCATCGAGCAGTCGGGCCTGCGCATCCTCAATGCCGACGACCCCGATCTGCGCAGCCGCGCCGCCAGCTGGGACCAGGCCTGCTGGATCACCGCCGGACCGCGCCAGGCCGCCCTCGATGCCGGCATCGACCCCCACCTCTGGATCGAAGCCGGTGAGGTGTGGAATGCAGAGGGTCCGCTGTTCCCCGCCGCCGCCCTGGCCATGCCGGGCGAGCACAACCGCCAGAACCTATTGATGGCCACGGCCACCGCCCTGGCCGCCGGCCTCACCCCCGCCGTGATCGAGGCGGCCTGCCGCGCCTTCCCCGGCGTGCCCCACCGGCTCGAGCGCATCCGCCTCCACCAGGGCATCACCTGGTTCAACGACAGCAAGGCCACCAACTACGACGCCGCTGAAGTGGCGCTCCGCGCCCTGGACGGTCCCCTGGTGGTGCTGGCCGGCGGCCAGTCGAAGCAGGGCGATGCGGCTGGCTGGATCGCCCAATTGCAGCGCCAGGCCGCGGCGGTGATCCTCTATGGCGCCGCCCGGCAGGCGTTCGCCGGCCTGCTGGCGTCCGGTGGCTACGGCGGCCGGGTGGAGAGTGTGGAGGGACTGGATCAGGCGGTGCCCCTGGCCCGGGAGCTGGCGGCGGAGGGAGGCTGCCCAGCCGTGCTGCTCTCGCCGGCCTGCGCCAGCTTTGACCAATACAGCGATTTTGAGGCCCGCGGCCACCACTTCCGCCGCCTGGTTCTGGCACTCTGAGGCAGCGAATTCGGCGCGATGCGCCAGTCCCGATGGCCCACTGGTTGATGAAGAGCGAGCCGGAGGTCTACGGCATCGCCCATCTGGAGGCGGAGGGCACCACCCTCTGGGATGGCATCCGCAACTACCAGGCCCGCAACTTCATGCGCGCGATGAAGGTCGGCGACCGCGCTTTTTTCTATCACTCCAATGCCACGCCTCCGGGGATCGTGGGGTTGATGGAGGTGGTGGAGACGGGCCTGATCGATCCGAGCCAGTTTGATCCAGGCTCCAAGTATTTCGACCCCAAGGCCAGCGCCGAGGCGCCCCGTTGGGACTGCGTGCGACTGCGGTATGGGCGCACGTTCGGGCGTCTGCTGAGCCTTGAGGAACTGCGCGAGCAGTTTGATGCCGAAAGCCTGCCGGTGGTGCGCCGCGGCAACCGCCTCTCGATCCTGCCGGTGGAGGAGGCCAGCGCCCTGCGGATCTACGCCCTGCTCGGCGAGACCCCCTGAGGGCGGTCCTGTTTGCGGCAGCGGCGGCTCAGGCGGCGTGGCGCCGGAACCCGTCGCGCCGGTCGCTGGCCCAGGGGCGCTCGGCCCCGGGGGCTCCCCTCCGCGGCAATGGTGTGGGTCCGCTCCGTTCGTGGCTCTCTGGCAGCGGATCGAAGCCCGTAGAGCCGGGGAAGAGGTTGGCCAGATAGCAGCGGGTTACGCCCCGGTTCTGCACGCCGTTCTGCATCAGAAATCCCGCCAGGGCGGCCTGAAAGAGGCGGTATTGGTCCCAGTTGGGATGGCGTTCGATGAACTGGCCCATGGCCCGCAGCAACGGCTCCGGAACCTCGGCCCGCAGGCTCACCGTTCCGCCTCCAGCGGTTCCCTCCAGGGAACCCTCCCCGTCCGCGCCTTCGTCGTAACCCCGTTGCCACTCCTGTGCCATCGCCGGAACGTTCCCCGCTCATGGACACCAGTTCCCCACATCCCGGTGGGGGCGTCAAATCCTCCGCGGCGGCGGGCCGATCCGCCGTCCCAAGCTGAGATCTTAGACCGGATCAGCGTTTTGCCTGGCCCTGGTGGCGCCGCCGGCGGGGCTTCTTCCCAGGCCGGTCCCGTCAAGGGTGGAAAGCGGTCGTCCAGGACTTCTCCCCGGACCGCCGGTTCCCAGGGGCCGGGCTGGGGAAAAACGGGGAAAAAGCGACCTCCCATGTGGAATCGGGCGGGAAAACGGGCCTGATCAGGATTGCTGATCAGAGCCTGCTGGCGCAGGGGTCTCAGGCAGCAATGCCACCGCCCTTGGGCGTTGCCTCTTCGGCATTCCAAGGCGTGCAGGTTTGGAGGGCGGCGGCTAGGGCAACGCTGGCTTCCCCTCCCCAGCTCCCCTCCACCCCCCGTCGTCCGGGGGCGGGGGTGAGCACGAAGCGCAGGCACCAGCGGTTGCGGTCGCCCTCAAGGCAGAGCCACAGATCGCCCCCCTCGCAGGCCAACTCCATGGCCAGTTCGATGGCCTCCTCGGCCATCAGGGTGTCAACGAGGGCCCGGTGCTGCTCCAGCAAGGTCTCCATCCCTCGCAGCAGCGTCCGCGCCTCCACCAGGGTGAGTTCAGCGGCCCAGGCTCCCGCCGCGGCATCCCCGCCGCCGATCAGCACACCAAAAGGCTGGCGATCAGAATCGATCACCAGCCGCCAGCCTGAACCTTCCCGGACCTCCATGGGCCCCGCCGCCCTCAGCCGGGCAGCAGATCCGGTTGGTCCTGCTCATCGGAGAGCTCGATGATCGCCCGCTGCACCGGCTTGATCATCGAGTCGTCGAGCAGTCCGTCGAAATCATCGAAGCGCCGCTGCTTGGCCCGGAAGGCGATTCGCACCGTGGTGAGGTAGCGGTTGTTGGCATGGCGGATCAGGCTCTCGGCCCGCTGGGCCAGATCCTTCGGATTCACGGTCGGGCTGCTGGGCATGCGCAAGAGTTCCAGTGGTCACGGCCATCCCCCACCCTAGGCCAGTACCGGTGCCCTCCCTCCCCCATGCCGGGAACCCTCGCCATCGATCTGGGCAGTACCACCACCGTGGTGGCCTGGCAGGACGGCAGCTCCAGCCCGCCGCGGCTGCTGGCCCTCGCCCCCTATGCCCTCGACGATCCCGCCGTGGTGCCCAGCCTGATCTGGCTCAGCGGTCCCGAGGGTTCGGCGGGGGCTCTGGTGGGCCGGCAGGTGCTGGAAGCGGGCCTGGCCGATGGCGAGGGACCGGGCCTGCTGCGGGATTTCAAGCGGCGCATCGGCGCATCCCCCGAACCCCCGTCGGGGGGGCGCTCCCCTGGGGCCCCCGACGGGGCGGGCGGATCGCATGCGGGGGATTCGGAAGGATCGGAAGGCCCCGAGGGCTCTGAGGCCGCCGCTCACCAGCCCTGGCTGACGCCCGAGGCCGCCGGTGCGCTGCTGCTGGCGCGGCTCTGGAGGGCCCTGCCCCCCGAGGTGGAGCCGGATCGGCTGGTGCTCACCGCCCCGATCGAGGCCTACCGCGGCTACCGCCAATGGCTGCGGGAGGTGTGCGGTTCGTTCGCGGTGCCCGAGCTGGCCCTGGTGGACGAACCCACCGCCGCCGCAATCGGCGCTGGGCTCCCCCCCGGCAGCCGCGTGCTGGTGGTGGACTTCGGGGGCGGCACCCTGGATCTGTCCCTCGTGCAGCTGGAGGGGGGGGAGGGGAGGGCCGCCCCCATCGCCCAGCTGCTCCGCTTCGCCGGCCGCGACCTCGAAGCCAGCGGCCAGGCGCTGCGTTGTGCCCGGGTCCTGGGCAAGGCCGGCCTCCGCCTCGGTGGTCGGGACATCGATCGCTGGATCGCCGCCGAACTCGTCCCCGACACTGGGCCCGACGGGGAGTTGCTGCGGACGGCCGAGGCGCTCAAGTGCCAACTGAGCGAAGTGGAGGAGGCCGTGCGGCTCTGGAGTCCGGCGGGTCTGCCGGCCCGGGAGCTGCGGCTCAGCCGCCGGCGCTTCGAGGCCCTGTTGGAGGAGCGGGGGCTCCTCGGGCAGCTCGACACCCTGCTGGAGTCCGTCTACGCAGGGGCCCGGCGGGAGGGCCTGGCCCGGGGCGCCGCCATCGACGCCGTGCTGCCGGTAGGGGGGAGCAGCCGCATCCCCCTGATCCGCCGCTGGCTCCAGGAGCGGTGCCCCGCGGTGCCCCTGCGGGGTGAGCGGCCGGTCGAAGCCGTGGCCCTCGGCGCCCTCGCCCTCACCCCGGGGGTGAAGCTGCGGGATGTGCTCGGCCGCGGCGTTTCCCTGCGCTGTTGGGACCGCCGCAGCGGCACCCATCGCTGGCATCCCCTGTTTGTGGCTGGCCAGGGCTGGCCCACCACCACCCCCCTTGAGCTCGTGTTGGCCTGCAGTCACGATGACCAGGGGTCGATCGAAGTGGTGCTGGGGGAACCGCTCGGGGAGGCGCGCTCCGAGGTGGTGTTCCGCGATGGGGTGCCCCAGCTGCGGCGGCGGCCCGCCGGCGAGGCGGCCGTGGCTCCCTGGCGGCAGGCCCCGGCCCCACTGCCCTTGCAACCGCCGGGCCAGGCCGGCCAGGACCGGCTTCGCCTGCGCTTCTCTATCGATGCCGAGGCCCGGCTATGGCTCGAGGGGGAGGATCTGGTGAGCGAAGCGCCCTTGGAGCTGCGCTGCCTGGGGCCGGTGTGTTGAGCGACCACTGGGACCAGCCCCGGCGGGGCGGACTGCATACAACAGGGGTGATTTCTACCCATTCCCCTTGGCCCGCCGGCCCCGCTTACCTCTCGTCTGGCTGGCCATCACCCTGGGAACGGTTGCCGCGGGGATTGGCTTCGTGTACTGGTGGGAGCGGCAGCTGCCGGCCAGGGTGGCCGACGCCGCTGCTCGCGGCCAGCTCGATGCCTGTCTGCGCTATAGCGATCAGCTCGATGCCCTCAGCTGGCTTCCCGGCCGTTCATCGCTTGATCAAGGCCGCTGCCGGCGTGAGAAGGCCGCCCAGCTGTGGCATAAGGGGCGCTGGACCGCGGCTCTCGGCCTGCAGCGGCAGCTGCTCAATTCCCCCGCTGGCGGCCGGGGAGATCGGCAGCGCCTCGAAGACTGGCAGTCGTCCCTGCATCGGATCGCCCTGACCCGGTTCCGCAACGGTGACCTCGATGCTGCCCTGGATGCCCTGGCTCCGATGGGCGAGAAGCATCGCTCCGATGGCACGGCGGTTGGAGATCAGCTGCGGCTGAACTGGAACCGCAACCGGCTGGAGTGGGAGCGGGCCTCCAAGCTGGTGGGCCAGGCCCGCTGGTGGGAGGCCCTCGACAGCCTGCACCGGATCGATCACCCCTGGTGGCAACAACGGGCCAAGGCCCTCAACGCCAGGGTGGAGAAGGGCCTGCAGCATCTCAAGGGCAAGGAGCGTGAACACGATGGCCACGGCGATCTCCCCCAGTCGGTGCCCGTGGCCCAGCTTGATGCCGAGGTGGGCCGACGCATCGCCGCCGGAATGGACGAATGGAAGGCTTTCCAGGCCGGATGCCAGGCCCTTGGTGGCCGCGTCGTGGAAGCCGGTCCCGAAACGGCCTGCCAGCGTTGACGGGGCCATGACAGGATTGGCCCCGATGCCGGAACGCAACACCATGCAGCCAGGAGATCGGGTCAGGGTCTGCAGCAGTGTGGTGGTCTACACCCATCCCACCCACCGGGGCTCCGCCTTCGATCTCGAAGGGCAGGAGGGGGAGGTGCTGCAGGTGCTCAACGATTGGAAAGGCCGGCCGATCAGCCCCACCCTTCCGGTTGTGGTGGCTTTCGGGAAGTTCCGGGCCCACTTTCGCGATGATGAGATCACCCCGATCTGAGGTCTGAGATCTGAGGGGGTCGGTTCAAGTTAGGGGCGCAGCAGGTACACCCCTTCCTCCCCGTCGATCGACCGCAGGCACAGTTCGATCATTTCCTGCCGGGTGGTGGGCACCACCCGGCCGCAGAAGTCGGGCTGAATCGGCAGTTCCCGGTGGCCCCGGTCCACCATGGCCAGGAGCTGCACCCGCGTCGGGCGCCCCCAGGTGTGCAGGGCCTCCAGGGCCGCCCGCACGGTTCGCCCGGTGAAGATCACATCGTCCACTAACACCACGTGGCGGCCATCCACCGAGGCCGGCAACTGGGTGGCCTCGGCGAGTCGGGTGCCGATGCGCTCGAGATCATCCCGGTGGAAGGTGGGATCAATGCTGCCGTGTTCGATCGGATGGCCGCTCAGGCCCTTCAGCCGACCCGCCAGCACCCGGGCCAGGGCCACGCCCCGGGTGGGGATGCCCAGCAGCAGGAGCGAGCGGCTGTCGCTGGCGCTCTCCAGCACCTGGGAGGCGAGTCGATCGAGGGTGCGGCCCAGTTCCGGTTCCGAGAGCAGTTCGAGCCTCACCTGACGGTCGGGCTCCGGATCCTGGCCTGGGGTCTTTGGGGACACGGAGCGAGTCATGGGGCCGGTTGGACCGGACGGGAGCCAGGAGGCTTGCAAGGAGCCGATGCTAAGGGGGCCGACCGATGGACCCGCTTCTTCCCCTATTGCTTCCGTCGGCTGGGAGCAGCCTGTGGCCAAAGGCTGACCTTCGACACCCATCGTTGGGGTCTTTCTGGGCACGGCTGTAGGTTGGTTGTGGCACACCGTTGATGCCTCTGGCCGATCGGGTGAACGCTGCGTCCTCGTCCCACTTTCCAACTCTCGGCAAAGGCTCCGCCAATGGTTTGGGGGCGACCGCCGAGCTTCCTCTTCTGGCTGAACCAGCTCCCGTGGCTCCAGTGGTGCTGGCGATCCTTGATGGCTGGGGCTACCGCCCCGAGGTCGACCACAACGCCATTCGCAGTGCCACCACGCCGGTGATGGATGCCCTCTGGCATGCCTATCCCCACACCCTGATTGAGGCCAGCGGCGGCGCTGTTGGCCTGCCCGACGACCAGATGGGTAATTCCGAGGTGGGCCACCTCACGATCGGTTCTGGACGCATAATCCGCCAGGAATTGGTGCGCATCGGCCAGGCCGTGCGCAACGGCAGCATCGCCGCCAATTCTGCCCTCAATGACCTGGCCGACACCCTCCTGGCAGAGGGGGGCACCCTTCACTTGATTGGCCTCTGTTCCGATGGCGGGGTCCACAGCCATGTCGACCACCTCGGTGGTCTGCTGCGCTGGGCCGCTGGCCGGGGGCTCACGGATGTCTGTGTCCACGTGGTGACCGATGGCCGCGATACTGCCACCAACAGTGCTCCTGGTTTCCTGGCCACGATCGAGCGCCAGATTGCCGAGGCCGGCGTCGGCCGGATCGCCACCCTCTGCGGCCGCTACTGGGCCATGGACCGTGACAACCGTTGGGATCGCACCGAGAAGGCCTATCGCCTCCTGACTGAGGAGAGTCCGCTCAGCAGCTTCACTCCCGCCGAGATTCTTGAGGCCTCCTACGCGGCTGGCATCACCGATGAATTCCTGGAGCCGGTGCGTCTGGCGCCTGGGCTGATCAGCGCGGGCGATGGGCTGGTGTGCTTCAACTTCCGCCCCGACCGGGTGCGTCAACTTGTGCGGGCCCTAGTGCTTGAGCCCTTCCAGGAATTCGAACGGCGCCGCATCGAGCCCCTGCACCTGGTCACCTTCACCCAATACGAGAGGGGTCTTCCCGTTGCCGTGGCCTTCCCTCCCGAGTCCCTCGATGGCCTGCTGGGTCAGGTGATCTCCGACAACGGTCTGCGCCAGTTCCGCACCGCCGAGACCGAGAAGTATCCCCATGTCACCTATTTCATGAATGGGGGCATCGAGCAGGCTTTCCCCGGTGAGGATCGTCACTTGGTGCCCTCGCCCCGGGTGGCCACCTACGACCAGGCTCCAGCGATGTCGGCCGATACTCTCACCGACAGCTGTGTGGCGGCCATCAAGAAGGGGATCTACTCCCTGGTGGTGATCAATTACGCCAACCCCGACATGGTGGGCCACACCGGGCTGATGGAGGCCACCACCCAGGCGATCGCCACCGTGGATGGCTGTGTCGGCCGGCTCGTGGAGGCCACCAACCGGATGGGGGGCACCCTGCTGATCACCGCCGACCATGGCAACGCCGAGCTGATGCAGGGCCCCGATGGCCGTCCCTGGACCGCCCACACCACCAACCCCGTGCCGGTGATTCTGGTGGAGGGCGAAAAGAGGAAACTCCCGGGTCACGGCACCGATGTGCACCTGCGCGAGCATGGCGGTCTGGCCGACATCGCGCCTACCCTGCTATCGATTCTCGGTCTGCCAAAGCCGGAGCGCATGACCGGCGAATCCCTGATCCTGCCGGCTGGTGCCTCACCGGTGGCAACGAGCCCCGTGCCCAGCACGATGCGGGTCTGATCCGGTTACCAGCCCCAATCTGTCCAACCACCACCACCCGCACCACCACCACCACCCGATCCAGCCCCCATGCTGAAGACCGCGATCTCCTACCTCTGGATGCTCAGCGCAGTGCTGCTCATCGTGAGCGTTCTGCTCCACAGCCCCAAGGGGGATGGCATGGGGGGGCTGGCCTCCAGTGGCGGTTCAATGTTCACCAGTGCCCGCAGCGCCGAGGAGACCCTCAATCGGATCAGTTGGACCCTGCTGGGTCTGTTTCTGGGGCTGGCCGTGGTGCTGAGTGCCGGATGGCTGGGTTAGGTGATGGTGGGCCGCTGACGCGCCGCGATCTCCTGCGGCAACTGGCCTATGGCCTTCCCCTCCAGGCCCTGGGGGCCGGTCTGATGTCCTGGCCGGGCCGCGCTGCCGCGGCATCCCCGGCCACCGATCCCCGTTGGCGGCTCGATCAGGCCGAGTGGAAACGCCGGCTTTCTCCGGCAGCCTTCGCGGTACTGCGCCAGGAAGGAACGGAGCGTCCCTTCAGCAGTCCGCTTGAGCACGAGAAACGGCGGGGCACCTTCCTGTGCGCAGGGTGTCGGCTGCCGCTGTTCGCATCAGCGGCCAAGTTCGACAGCGGCACCGGCTGGCCCAGTTTTTGGCAGCCCCTGCAGGATGCGGTTGTCACCAAGCTCGATTTCAAGCTGATCGTGCCCCGCAGTGAGTACCACTGCCGCCGCTGCGGCGGGCACCAGGGCCATGTCTTTGGGGATGGTCCGCCACCCACGGGCAAGCGTTACTGCAATAACGGGGTTGCCTTGGTGTTTCTGCCGGGCTGAAGGGGCTACTGCCCTTTGTTCTGTGCACCATCCCGCCGGTTTCGGAAGCTATCGAATTGGCCACGCCGGCGGCCTGTCCGTTCTGATCCCGGTACGGTGTGTCTCTTCTGCCAGCCGGCGCTGCAATGGGCAGTCCGATCAGCCTCGAAACCTTTCTGGCGCGCGCCCGGGCCCGCTTCGCGGATCAGTACGACTATTCCGCCATCGTTTACAAGAGCTTCAAGACTCCGGTGGGCATCCGCTGCAGCCTCCATCCGGTGAAGTTGATTTCGATCACACCGGAGAAGCACTTGCAGACCACCGGCGGCTGCAAATTCTGTCTGCGCCAGAGCCGGATCCGCATGTTGGAGCGGGAACTGCTGCGCGAGGCCGTGGATCGCCCCGAGCCCTTGATGCCGCGCCTGGATGCCAGCCTCGCTGAGCAGCTCGGAAGCTGGGCTGATCGCAGCACTCCGGCCCAGGCCTGATCCGCCCCGCAAGCGATCTTTTATTGCCACGCATCTGCGGCGGGGCTGCTTCGTAGGGCCTCACTGTTCATCGTTCTGGCGCTTGCTGTGGCTCCGATACTGCATAACAGGGACTGGATGATGCCTATTGATTCAGTAATTGCATCGGCTTATCCGGAGTGGCATTGCCCATTGCTTGTTCCGATACTATTCGGGAGGTAATTGTTGAAATTCGGCTTGACTCTTCTGTGAATTGGGTGGGAAAGTGTGGTGCGCTTTCATCGCTGTATGTACTCGGCACCCCGCAACACATCCCCGCTTGTTCGCAGCACTGCTGACGTTCACGCCGCTGCGGCCATGGCCCCATCGAACGGATCGGTGGCGGTGCCCCATGGGTCAGTGGTGCAGCCCGCATTCCGCTCGCCGCGTCGGGTCACCATCACGCTGCCTTTGGCCACGTTCGAGGAGCTGCAGGTCAGGGCCGATGGTGAGGGTCGATCCTTGAGCAACCTGGCGGCCTTTCTGCTGGAATCGGCCCTCAAGGGCCCTGCGCCTGCTCCGGTGGCTTCTGTTGCTGCTGGGCCCCTGCGGCGTTCTCAGGAGAACCCCTTCCACTGATGCGATTCCAGAGCAAAAAAATGGAGGGGCGATAGCCCCTCCATTTGATCCAGCGCCGGCGGGCATGGCCCGCCGAGGCTTGAACACGATCGCGATCAGGACGCGACCAGGACGTGATCAGTAGTCGAAGTCGCCGCCGCCCATGCCGCCGCCGGCGGGGGCCGCTTCCTTCTTCTCGGGCAGATCAGCCACGATGCACTCGGTGGTGAGCACCATGCCGGCGATTGAGGCGGCGTTCTGCAGGCCAGAGCGGGTCACCTTGGCGGGATCCACGATGCCGGCGGCCAGCATGTCCACATACTCGCCGGTGGCGGCGTTGTAGCCCTCGTTGAAGGGCTTGTTGCGCACGTGCTCGGCCACCACGGCACCGTTCGCACCAGCGTTCTGGGCGATCCGCATCAGGGGCGCGGTGAGGCTGGAGGCCACGATTTGGGCGCCGATCAGCTCCTCGCCGGAGAGATTGGCAGCCGCCCACTCCTCCAGGGCGGGACCGAGGTGGGCCAGGGTGGTGCCACCGCCAGGCACGATGCCTTCTTCAACGGCCGCCTTGGTGGCGTTGATGGCATCTTCCAGGCGCAGTTTCTTGTCCTTCATCTCGGTCTCGGTGGCGGCGCCCACCTTGACCACGGCCACACCGCCGCTCAGCTTGGCGAGGCGCTCCTGCAGCTTCTCCTTGTCGTAGGTGGAGTCGGTTTCCTCGATCTGCTTGCGGATCTGCTCCACCCGGGCCTTCACCGCCGCCTCATTGCCTTCGGCCACGATGGTGGTGGTGTCCTTGTTGATCGTGATCCGGCGGGCGGTGCCCAGGGAATCGATCTTGGCGTTCTCCAGCTTGAGGCCGGCGTCCTCGGTGATCAGCTGACCGTTGGTGAGAACGGCGATGTCTTCGAGCATGGCCTTGCGGCGGTCACCGAAGCCGGGGGCCTTGACGGCGGCCACGTTGAGCACGCCGCGGAGGCGGTTCACCACCAGGGTGGCGAGGGCTTCCTTCTCGATGTCCTCGGCGATGATCAGCAGGGGACGGCCGGTGCGGGCGATCTGCTCGAGAACAGGCACTAGGTCCTGCACCAGGGCGATCTTCTTGTCGGTGATCAGGATGTAGGGCTCCTCAAGCACCGCCTCCATCCGCTCGGTGTCGGTGGCGAAGTAGGGGGAGATGTAGCCCTTGTCGAAGCGCATGCCCTCGGTGACCTCCAGCTCGGTGGTCATCGACTTGCCTTCTTCGAGGGAGATCACACCCTCCTTGCCCACCTTGTCCATGGCGTCGGCGATCATGCGGCCCACCTCTTCGTCGTTGCCGGCGGAGATGGTGCCCACCTGGGCGATGGCGTTGCTGTCGCTGATCGGCTTGGCGTGCTCCTTGATCTTGCCAACCAGGAAGTCGGAGGCCTTATCGATGCCGCGCTTAAGGGTGATGGCGTTGGCGCCGGCGGCCACGTTGCGCAGGCCAGCCTTCACCATGGCGTGGGCCAGCACGGTGGCGGTGGTGGTGCCGTCACCGGCGGCGTCGTTGGTCTTGCTGGCGGCCTGACGGATCAGGGCAACACCGGTGTTCTCGATGTGATCCTCGAGTTCGATCTCCTTGGCGATGGTCACGCCGTCGTTGATGATCTGGGGAGCGCCGAACTTCTTCTCCAGCACCACATTGCGGCCCTTGGGACCGAGGGTGACGGCGACGGCTTCCGCCAGGATGTCGATACCGCGCTCGAGGGCACGACGAGCCTGTTCGTTATAAATGATGCGCTTGGCCATGGAAGGTCTCTGGGTAGGGAAAGGATGACAAAGATGGATCGGAAGCGTTCAGCCTCCTGACCCGGAAGATCGTGGGGGGAACGGATCAGCCTGGATGGGCTGGATCCAGGGGGCTCAGTTCACGATGGCGAGGATGTCCTTCTCGGACAGCAGCACAAACTCGTCGGAGCCGAGCTTGATGTCGGTGCCGGCGTACTTGCTGTAGAGCACCTTGTCGCCGATGCTCACTTCGGGAGCCTGGCGGGAACCGTCGTCGTTGCGGCGGCCGGGGCCCACCTGAACCACTTCGCCCACTTGGGGCTTTTCCTTGGCGGTGTCAGGGAGGAGGATGCCGCCGGCGGTCTTCTCCTCGGATTCCGACACCTTGATGAAGATGCGATCGCCGAGGGGCTTGACGGTGGAGACGCTGAGGGAAACAGCAGCCATGGGTAGTCGCGGTGGATTGGATTCGGATCGGACACGCCTCCCCTGGTGATCGGAGGAGGCTGGGTGCCCAGGTGAACCGGAACCGGGGCCTGGTGGTGGCCAGGGCCGGGATCGGGACAGCTGGAGGCGGATCGCACCAGGGACGGAACCACCGCAGGGGGCCGTGGTTGTTGAACCTGGGTTGATGGCCGGAGCGGATCTGGCACTCGTGCCCGTCGACTGCCAATTTAGGGCTGTGGGTGGCCGGCGCAGGGATGGCCATCAGTTCGGGTGACCGAACCCCTTCCCACTCCCCCTCCAACGGCCTGCCGGCGCCGCCGGCCCCCTGCAGGCCTGGCTCCAGCCTCCATGCGCGGGTGACGCGGTGGTAAGGTTGCGCCGCTTCAGGCGGGTTGGATCACCCCCTGCGCGCTCCCCGCCACCCCATCTTTCTTATGGCTGCAGCTGCTCCCGCCGCCTCCGGCACCCAGGGTGTTGTCAAACAGGTGATCGGCCCGGTGCTGGACGTGGAGTTTCCCGCCGGCAAGCTGCCCCGCATCTACAACGCCCTCCGCGTGACCGGCAAAAACGCCGCTGGCCAAGACGTGGCCCTGACCGCCGAAGTGCAGCAACTGCTCGGCGATCACCGCGTCCGCGCCGTGGCGATGAGCAGCACCGATGGCCTGGTGCGCGGCATGGCCGCCCTGGACACCGGCGCCCCGATCTCCGTGCCCGTGGGTGAGGCCACCCTGGGCCGCATCTTCAACGTGCTGGGCGAGCCCGTCGATGAGAAGGGTCCTGTGGCCACCACCCTCACCTCTCCTATCCACCGCGAAGCCCCCAAGCTCACCGAGCTCGAAACCAAGCCCAAGGTGTTTGAGACCGGCATCAAGGTGATCGACCTGCTGGCCCCCTATCGCCAGGGCGGCAAGGTGGGCCTGTTCGGTGGCGCCGGCGTCGGCAAGACCGTGCTGATCCAGGAGCTGATTAACAACATCGCTAAGGAGCATGGCGGCGTTTCTGTGTTTGCCGGTGTGGGTGAGCGCACCCGCGAAGGCAACGACCTTTACGAGGAATTCAAGGAATCTGGAGTGATCAATTCCGAGGATCTCTCCAAGTCAAAGGTGGCGCTCTGCTACGGCCAGATGAATGAGCCCCCCGGTGCCCGCATGAGGGTCGGCCTCTCGGCCCTCACCATGGCCGAGCACTTCCGCGACGTGAACAAGCAGGACGTGCTGCTGTTCGTGGACAACATCTTCCGCTTCGTGCAGGCCGGCTCGGAAGTGTCCGCTCTGCTCGGCCGCATGCCCTCCGCTGTGGGCTACCAGCCCACCCTGGGTACCGATGTGGGCGAGCTTCAGGAGCGCATCACCTCCACCCTGGAGGGTTCGATCACCTCGATCCAGGCCGTCTACGTGCCGGCCGACGACCTTACCGACCCCGCCCCCGCCACCACCTTCGCCCACCTCGACGCCACCACGGTGTTGAGCCGCGGCCTGGCTTCCAAGGGCATCTATCCCGCTGTGGACCCGCTTGATTCCACCAGCACCATGCTCCAGCCCGCCGTGGTGGGTGATGAGCACTACCGCACCGCTCGCGCCGTGCAGAGCACCCTGCAGCGCTACAAGGAACTGCAGGACATCATCGCGATCTTGGGTCTGGACGAACTTTCCGAGGACGACCGCCGCACGGTGGACCGGGCCCGCAAGATCGAGAAGTTCCTCTCCCAGCCCTTCTTCGTGGCTGAGATCTTCACCGGCATGCCCGGTAAGTATGTGAAACTCGACGACACCATCAAGGGCTTCAACCAGATCCTCGCTGGTGAACTCGATGATCTGCCCGAGGCCGCTTTCTACCTCGTGGGCAACATCGAGGAAGTGAAGGCCAAGGCTGCCAAGATCCTCTCCGAAGCCAAGGGCTGATCTCCTGATGACCCTCAATCTGCGCGTTCTCGCCCCCGATCAGAGCGTCTTCGACGGCAGCGCCGACGAAGTGATTCTCCCCAGCACCACCGGCCAGGTGGGCATCCTCACCGGCCACGTGTCGATGCTCACCGCCCTCGACAGCGGCGTTCTGCGCCTGCGTGAAGGCAACACCTGGACCGCCATCGCCCTCAGTGGCGGTTTCGCCGAGGTGGAAGCCAATGAGGTGACCGTGCTCGTGAATGCCGCCCAACTGGGCAGCACGATCGACACCGCCACCGCCGAGAAGGAGTTCGCGTTGGCCCGCCAGGCCTTCGAAGGCTTTGAAGGCAAAGCCCCCAGCCCCGAGAAGGTGAAAGCCGAGCAGGCCCTGGCCCGCAGCCGCGCCCGCCTCTCCGCCAGCCGCGGCGGCTGATCCTGTTTCGTTCCCTTCCCCACGACGGCTCTGCGCCGCGTGGGGATCTTTTTGGAGACGGGCGTGGCAGCCTGCCAGCGTGGAGCACACCCTGGCCGGCCATCTCCGCCCATGACGCTCCGCCTGCTGCTCGATTCGGCTGATCCGGCCGCCTGGGCCGACTGGTTGCCCAGCGGTCTGTTTCATGGGGTGACCACCAATCCCACCCTGCTGCTCCGGGCGGCCAGACCCTGCCGCCTCGATGAACTGGCGCGCCTGACCCGCGAGGCGCTGGATCGGGGTATGCAGGAGATCCATCTGCAGGCCTGGGGCGGCGATGCCGAAGCCCTGGCGGACAGTGGGGCAGGCCTCGCTGCCCTGGCACCGGGCCGGGTGCTGGTGAAGCTGCCGATCACCCGCGCCGGGGCCGAAGCCGCTCGGCGCCTCATCCATGCCGATGTGCCCGTGACCTTCACCGCCTGTTATGCGGTACCCCAGGTGCTGGTGGCGGCAGCCCTCGGAGCCCGCTACATCGCTCCCTATCTGGGCCGCATCGGCGACCTTGGTCGTGATGGCCACGCCGATCTGATCGCGATGCAGCAGGCCCTTGATGGGGTCGGCGCCACCACTCGGCTGCTGGTGGCCAGCCTGCGGGATCCCACGGACCTGACCCGGCTGGCCGCCGCCGGGGTGGGCTGCTTCACCCTGGCCCCCTCGGTGGCCGCGGATCTCTTTTCGGCCGCTCCCACGCTCGAGGCGGCGGCGCAATTTGAGCGGGACGCGGCCGCCGCCGGTGCCGGGCACGGTAACTCCGACCCAGGCCAGGCCGGCTGAAGCAGCGGCTGATGTCCCGGGCGGCCGTGGCATCCGGCTGCCTGAGGGCCTGGGCGCCAGGGCTGTTTAAGCTCGCCGCACACGGAATGGTTGATGGGCAGCGGGCGGTCCCTGGGTTTGGCATTGGCCGGCTGGCTGGAGGCCGGTAGCCCTGGCCTCGATAACGGCGTGGCCCTCGGCAATCGCCTGGTTGATGTGCTCGGTGCCGAGCAGACCCTGGCGGGCCCCGTGCGGGACCTGGCCCGGCGGCCGCTGTTGCGGCAGGCCCTGGCCGGCAGCGGTACGGCGCGAAGGGCGGCCCTGGCTGCCTTAGTGGTGGAGCTCCAGAGCACCTATGCGCCCGCGGTGCTGGCCGAGCTGGTCGATCTGCTGGAGGTTGGGCTGGGGGTTGGGGGGCTGGCTCCCTCCGCCCATGATGGGAGCGACGGCGGTGATTCTGGAGCGGCGGTTAGCCCTCGCTCCGCCGGAGGATCCCGAACCGCCGCGGCAGGCCGGGGGGGTGCGATCTCGGCCCAGCTGGCCCAGGACCATGGGCCTGGAGGAGCGTTGCATCCGTCGACCGTCCCATCAGGGGCGGAGCTCCCTTTTGCCAAGCAGGGCCTGCAACCTGGTGCGGTCGATCACCCGGGAGCCGTCGCCTCACCTGTGCCCGTGATGAACCTGCGGCAGCTGCGGCGCGATCTCATCCCGCTCGGACCCGGTCTGGCGCTGGGGGCGGCGATGGCCCTGGTGCTCGCCTGGTTGGCTGGTGTGCTCGACCGGGAGCTGCTGGCCCCCCGGCAGTGGAGCGCCGGCTTCACCCTGGCCCTGGTGCTCGCCGCCCTGCAGATCGCCACCTTGACGGGGCCCCTTCGTCGCCTGCGCCGCACGGCGTTGCTGGATCAGGAGGAGAGCGCCCAGCCCCGGCTGGCCTGGCGGTGGGTGAGCGCGCCCTGGTTCCACCGCCGCCATGGGGAAGCCCTGGTGAACGTGTTGCTGCTGCTGTTGATCCTTGGGCCCTCGCCCCTGGCGCTGGATCAGGTGGTGCTGCGCTACTCCCTCACGGCCCTCGCCTGCCTGGCCTTTGCCGCCCTGGCGGCCCGCCGCCAGGGACTGCGCCATCAAAGCTGGGGCGGCGCCTCCGGCGCCGTGGGCGCCCTGGTGGGTCTGGCGGTGGGGCTGAGCCTGCTGCGCTGGCGGGTGATCGGCTTCTCGCTCGGCCAGATCACGGTTCCCGCTTGGGTGCTGCTTGTGGTGGCGGGGAGCCTGCAGCTCGCCTGGATCCTGCCCCGTGCCCACCCCGACGATCCCGGCCGGCCCGGCCAGCGGCTGCTGGCCTCGACCTGGTGGTGGGGCCTGATGCTCGGTCTGGGCTGGGCGGTGCTGAGCTGGGGATCGGTGCTGCTGCAGGGATGGCTGCGGCACCGGCCGGGCTGAGCAGGCTTGCTCAGGCGGCCCCCTCCCCCCCTTGGGCCGACTGCATGAAGCGGCCCCAGAGCTCGGCGGCCAACACACTGCTGGCGGCCTCGGCGGGTCGGTTGTCGTCGTTGCCCATCCACACGCCGGTGAGGATGCCGCTGGCGGGGGAGTAGCCGATGAACAGCACATCCACTCCGTCGTTGGTGGTGCCGGTCTTGCCGCGGGCATCGGCGATCACGCCGGCTGCGCGGCCGGTGCCCTCGCTCACCACATCTCGCAGCAGCCGGTCCATGCGGGCGGCCACGGCGGGATCGATCAACTGGCGCGTCTCCTCGCCCACCGGGTCGGTGATCGCCCGGGGCGGGCAGCTTGCCGGCCGGGTGTAGTCGGCACAGAGGGCCAGATCGATGATGCGCTGCACACCATGCATCGGCACGGAGCGGCCGCCGTTGGCCACCACGGCATAGGCCCGTGCCATCTCGTAGAGGAAGGTGGCATCGCCGCCGAGCACCATGTTGTGGTCGGGGTGGAGGGCTGTGCTGATGCCGAGCCGCCGCGCCTCGGCGATCACCCGCCCCAGTCCCACCCGATCCGCTAGCCGCAGCGCCACCACGTTTTCCGACTTGGCGAAGCCCGCGGCCAGGCTGGTGCTGCCATCGCTTTCGCCGGCGCCATGGCTGCAGCCCGCCACGCCACCCAGCGGCGCGCAGCTGATCCGCTCGGCCGGTTCGATGTCCTGGCCGAGGGCCGCCAGAAAGGTGAACAGCTTGAAGGTGGAGCCGGGCTGGCGCAGGGCCTGAACGCGATCGAAGCTGCTCTTGCGGTAGTCGCCGCCGCCCACGTAGGCGAGGATCGCGCCGCTGCGCACATCCAGGCTGATCAGGGCGGCCTGGTTGAGGCCCATCGGCCGGGCTTCCTTCTCCAGGAAGCGGCCCACCTCGCGCTGGGCCAGCCGCTGCAGGCGGGGATCCACCGTGCTCACCACGGCGTAGTTGCCGCCGCCCCGCTGGGGGTCGAGGTTGAGGCCGAAGCGGCGGCCCTCCAGTTCGCCGCGCACGTAGTCGCTGAAATAGGGGTAGCTCTCGCGGCTGGATTCGCGGCAGGCGGTGGGATCGATGTTCAGGGGGCGGCGCAGGGCGTCGCGCAGGCTGTCCTGGTCGATGAAGCCCTCCTCATGCATGCGCCCCAGCACCAGGTTGCGCCGCTGCAAGGGCGCCCAGCTGTCCACCGGGGCATCGGGCGCCAGCGGGGCGAAGCAGGGGCTGTAGCCGTTGGGGCTGGGCAGCAACCCCACCAGGAAGGCGGATTCGGCCAGGTCGAGCTCGCGGGCCGACTTGCGAAAATAGAGCTGGGCCGCCTGCTCGAAGCCCTCCGTGCCCAGGCCCAGGGGGGCACGGTCGAGGTACATCTTTAGAATGCGACCCTTGCTGTAGCCGGTCTCCAGCTGCCAGGCCACCCAGAGCTCGCGCAGCTTGCGGCCGAGGCTCACGTCGTTGCCCACGGCCGGGTCGTAGAGGCGGGCCACCTGCTGGGTGAGGCCGCTGCCGCCGCCCGTGCCCTTCACCAGGGAGCGCAGGGTGCCGAATAGGTCGAGGCCGCTGTTCCAACCGAAGCGGGCGTCCTCCGAGGCGAGCAGCGCCAGGCGCAGGTGGCTGGGGTAGTCGGCTAGGCGGGGCAGGGCGGTGGCGGCCCCCTCACGGGCATCGATGCGGCGGAAATCGGCCGACAGAATCTTCAGGGGGCCGCCGTAGAAGCGGATCCTCGAGCCCCCCGCAATCGTGCTGGCCCCGAGCAGGGCCGCCACCAGCACGGAGGAACCCACCAGGGAGGCCAGGCCGGCGGCCCGCAGCAGCCGCTCCAGGGGGCTGGGGGGATGCCGGTAGCGCAGGGTGGGGGTGGCTCCCTTCAGGGGGGAGCCCAGCTGGATCCGGTCGCCATGGCGCAGGCCGATCGAGCGGATCCGCTGGTCGCGCCAGAAGATCCCATTGGCGGAGTTGAAGTCCTCGAGGCGGTGGTCGCGGTCGCCGCGTCGCTCCCGTTCCACAAAGGCGTGCACTCGGCTGATCCCGGTGGCCTGGCAGGGAAGCTCGCACTGCGGATCCCGGCCGACCCGCACTCGCTCCTGGGCCAGGGGAAGACGGTCCGTGCAGCGGTCCCCTTCCCAGAGTTCCAGCTGGGCCTGGTGCTGGGTGAGCTGCTGCCAGGCTCGCCCTAGGGACTGGCGGCGCTCCCGCCAGGGGGCCGGCTGCAGCAGGGCCCGACCCAGCTCCCGCCAAGGAGCCAGCTCCGCCAGCAGGCGGGGCCCCGGCCTGCTCAGCCCATCGGGTTGCGATGGCGATTCGCCCCCTGGCTGCTGGTTCGGCGTCGCTAGGCCCTGGCCTTCACCAGGCTGCAGCGAGCCCGCTGGACCCCGCTGGGGGGAGGGGGCTGGGCCCGGAGGGCCCGGACTGGGGACGGGGGCCGCTCCCGGAGCCGGGGACGGGGATGAGGTGGCCATCGCGGCGAAGCGGGCGGGGCCCGGGCCCCATAGGCTAATCGGGTGGATTGAACCCTCTCGGTGCAGCGTCGGCGGGATCCCTGGGCCCCATTCCGGATCTGGATCGCCCTCACGATCGGGCTCTATGCCCTCAGGGCGGCCTTTGTGACCACACCGCTTGGGGCGATTCCGGGCTTCGTTCTGCTGCTGATGGTGCTGGTGGCCCTGCTGCTGGCTGGCCTTGCCCTGTTGCGGCCGGGGCGGGTCCAGCGCTGGCGGGAGGGGCCCTGATGGAGTCCTTCGCCCGCCTGGTGTGGCTGGATCGATCGGCCGCCGCCGTGTCCCTGGATCAGTTGAGCCCCCTCACGATCGGTCGGGATCCCGCCAATCGGCTCTGCCTGGCCCAGGAACCTGGCCTCTCGCGCCACCACGCCGAGTTGCGCCCCGGCGGCGCCGGCCAGTGGCTGGTGTGCGACCTGGGGAGCAGCAACGGCACCTACGTGGAGGGCGAACGGCTGAGTGGTTGCCGGCTCCTGGCCCCTGGCGACCGGATCCGGCTGGGCCGCAGGGGGCCCTGGTTGCAATTCCTCCCGGGGGCGCCCCCCGCGCCCCCAACGGCTCTGGGGAACGCATCCCCCCCTCCCGCATTCGCCCCCCTTCCCGCGTCGGATGCCGCACCCGCTAGCCCGTCCCGGCCACCCGCCGCCCGGGCTGTCCCCCCGCCTGCCCCTGTCCCCGGTCCAGTCTCGGCGGCTCTGCCTGCTGCCGCAGGGGTGAGCCCGTCCCGGGAGATGCTCCTGGCGAGGCTCCGGCCCGATCCCCCTGCCGCGCCGGAACCCGTGAGCCCGGCGGCGCTGGCCGGCACCATCACGGTGGCTGGCAGGGCTCTTCCCCTCGATCAGATCCGCGCCGTGGAGGTGCGCAGCGAAGCCCTGCATCCCCAGGTGTTCAGCTGGTGGGTGCTGGCCTGCCTGGGGGGGCTGCTGCTGCTGCCCTTCCCCCTGATCTTCTGGCCCTGGCAGGTGGCGGCGCTGGCCCTGGCGCTGCTGCTGGGCCGCCGGCAGGAGCACATCCTTCTGCTCACCCTGCGGGACGGCCGGGCCCATCGCCATCGCTTCGCCGATCGACCCGCCGCCCTGGCCCACCGCAAGGGCGTGCGCCGGGCCCTCGGTCAGGACCCAGGGGCCTGATCCCTCCCATGGCCTGGATCCTGCCCCTTGCCACCAGCCACCGCTTTGCCGGGATCGATGCCCCGGTGCGGATTGTGCGGGGGCTGGGGGGCGGCAGCCAGGGCCAGGTGTTCGAGGTGGTGGTTGGTGAGGAGGCCCTGGCTCTCAAGTGGTACTTCCCCACCTTCTTGCGGCGCGATCCGGGCCTGGCGGAACGGCTGGCCGAAAGCATCCGCCGTGGCTCCCCCAACGCCGATTTTCTCTGGCCCCTGGCCCTATTGCGCCCCAGCGGGGCCGACTCGGCCACGCTCGGCGGTGCGGCCTCGTGTTTCGGCTATCTGATGCCGCTGCGGCCGGCCGGCTTCCAGGGGGCCGTGGAACATGCGGCCGGCCGGCTCACGATCAGCCTCCAGAACGTGCTGCGCAGCGCCTTCTTCCTGGCCCGCGGCTTCCATGCCCTGCACAGCCTGGGCCTCTGCTACAAGGACGTGTCGCTCGGCAATGTCTTCCTTGACGCGGGCCGGGGTCGGATTCTGATCGGCGACAACGACAACGTGGAGGTGAGCGGCCGCGGAGGTGGGGCCGTGGTGGGCACCTGGGGCTTCATGGCGCCGGAGGTGGCGCTCGGCCGCTCCCGCCCCGACGGCGGCTCGGATCTCTTCTCCCTGGCCGTTCTGCTGTTCCACCTGCTCACCCGCCACGATCCCTTCAAGGGAGACCTGGAGCGCGCGATTCCCTGCCTGGATCTCCCGGCCCGCCGCCGCCTCTATGCGGAGGAACCGCTGTTTATTTTCGACCCGCGCGATGGCCGCAATCGCCCCGATCCGATCGAGCACGCGGCGGCCCTGCTCACCTGGCCCCTCTACCCCCGGGCGCTCCAGCAACTGTTCGAGCGGACCTTCGGCCCGGGGTTGAGCGATCCCCGCAGCCGCACCCTCACCGGCCAGTGGTGCCAGCAGCTCGTGACCAGCCTCGACCAGCGGCGGCTCTGCCCGAACTGCGCCGAGGAGAATCTGCTGGATGTCCGGCTCAGCGGGCTATGTCGCTCCTGCGGAGTCCCTCTGCCGCCGCCGATGCGGTTGCGCACCGCGGCGGGCCTGGTGGCCGTGGCCGCCGGCAACGAACTCCACCCCCACCATTTCGATGTCCTGCTGGCCGAAGACCTGGACCATCCCGTGGCCCGGATTGTGGCCCACCCCCGCCGCCCCCAGCTGCTGGGTCTGGAGAATCTCTCTCCCCATCCCTGGACCCTGACGTTGCAGGGAGGCCAGGCGATTGCCGTAGCTCCCGGCGAAACGGGTAGCCTCGCCCAAGCGGCCACGCTCACCACACCGGACGGGGAGGTCACGATCGAACGGCCTGGTGAACCGTCGGTGGAAGCGTCACCTCGCTGAAGGCCCGCCCCAGACCCTGCGTAGCGCCCCGATGGCTTTCCCTAATGTCCGGCTGGCGAGTCGACCGCTCCACTTCATCTATGTCTGCGACTGTTCCGGCTCGATGGAGGCCCAGGGCAAGATCCAGTCGCTCAATCAGGCGATCCGGCAGTCGCTGCCGGGGATGGCGGCGGTGGCCCGCGACAACCCCGAAGCCCGCGTGCTGGTGCGGGCGGTGCGCTTCGCCGACCGGGCCGCCTGGCACATCCCCACCCCCACCCCGGTGGACGACCTGGAGTGGGTCGACCTGCGGGCCGGGGGAGTGACGGCGATGGGGGAGGCGCTCGAGCTCCTGGCCGCTGAGCTGCGCAGTCCGCCGATGGAGCAGCGGGCCCTGCCGCCGGTGCTGGTGCTGATCTCCGATGGCCAGCCCACCGACGACTTCGAGGCGGGGCTGGCCGCCCTGATGGCCGAGCCCTGGGCGCGGCGGGCCGTGCGGCTGGCGATCGCCATGGGCCATGACGCCGATGGGGAGGTGCTGCAGCGCTTCATCGGTTCGGACCCCGCCCATGGATCCGCCGGCGGGGCCCTGCCTCCGGGCGAGGTGCCTGGAGCCAGTGGGGAGATGCCCCGCCATGGGCCGGGCCGCTCGCCGCGGCGCCCCCTGCAGGCCGCCAATGCCACCACCCTGGCCCGCTACATCCAATGGGCCTCCACCGCGGTGGTGGGGGCCGCCTCCAGCAGTGCCAGTCGCCTGGCGGATGTCGCCGCCAGTCAGGAGGCCGTACCCCTGCCGGATCTTCCCCCCACCGAGCTCGACCCGCTCGACGAACCCGACCCCCTCAAGTGGTGAGCCGGCCATGCTGAGGCGCTGGTTGGTTCCTGGGGTGTGCACCCGCCGGGGCTCCGCCCATCGGCGGCGCGGCCAGCCGTGCCAGGACGCCACGCTGCAGCGGGCCTTGACCCTGCCGGGCGGCCTGCCCCTCACCCTGCTGGCGGTGGCCGATGGCCATGGGGGCCCGGCCTACCACCACAGTGATGTAGGCAGTGCCCTGGCCTGTGAGGCCGCCGCCGAAGTGGTGGCGGCCGATCTGGCCCGCCTGC
>JBBASH010000016.1:0-49476 GCA_040399305.1 Cyanobium sp. | reverse complement strand
CGGTCGGCCTCGGCGATATCCCAGAACACATAGGCCCACTGGGGATCGCGGGGCAGAAACACCACCCGCGTCTCGGCGGCGGGGCGGGGAGCCGGCGCCATCTCGGCCTCGATCGCGGCGAGATCGGCAGAAGCCGCAGCCTCGTAGCTGCCCACCACCGCAGGCTCGTAACTGCCCACCACCGGAGACTCGTAGCTACCCACCACCGCGGCTTCATAGCTGCCCACCACCGCAGTCTCGTAGCTACCGACCACCGCAGCCTCGGTGAACGATTCCGTGACGACAGCTTCCCCCTCGGGCAGACGCGAAGCGATGGCGTCAGCCAGCCCATCGCGATACTCGCTGCTATAGCGCCTCACCCCGAGGGTCCTGGCGAGCTCCCGGAGCTGACGCATGCTGAGAGAAGCCAGATTTGCGAAGGGATTGGATTTCGCCATCTGACCTCAAACGCGGAATGTTGCGATTCATGATCCCGGATCCCCCGGGCACGGGATCGGGCCTGTCAGGAGATGGCCACATCCGAACCCCGCCACCGCCCGGCCGCTCGACTACGGCCGTGATCAGGGTTCCGGCGCACAGCAAGCCCACCAATGCCAACCAGGGCGGGAGCCGTGCCCCACCGCGCCAGGGCGACGAGAAAGAGAAGCGCCCCCTCCGCCGCCGCGCCGCGCCGATCCCCAGGGGCCTGCCGCAGCGGCCGCAGACCAGGCGTCCGGAGAGGCCTCGGTCCGCCTTCACCGCCCAGCTCCCGCAGTCAGGACAAGCCATACCGACCGCTCCCAGCCCCTGAAAACACCGATCCAGTCTTGATCAGATTCGTTGCCGATGGGTGCGCCCCCCTAGAGCAGCTCCTCCAAGGCCCCGGGCGGGTGCAGCCGCGACGGCCGATCCCCCAGCAGCTCGAAATCGGCGCAATCAAAACCCGGGCCCACCGAGCAAAAGCGCTCCTGCAGGGGTCGCCCAGCGCCATGGGGATCGCTCAGGCCCATCGAGGGATCCATCCGGCTGCCGCCCCGATCCCGGAAGCCGGCTCCGCAGCCACCGTGCCGCAACCCCCACCGTCGAAAAAAAGGGGGGGACCGGTCTGCCACCAGGCCCCTCCAGGGACGCCAGGCCGACCATCGCGGCGCCCGAACCACCCGCCACCGCAGACGGTACATTTGTACTATTCACGGATGCGATGGAGCCCTCGATGCCGGTCGATCCCCCTGGCGATGCGGGCCTCCTTGATCCAGCCCGGGGAGGAATGGCGGCACTGCCCCAGGGCGTTCCCCTCCCCCTGGCGACCGTGCTGGGCTCCAGCACCTGTGCCCTGGCCTCAAGCCACGTGGCGGCCGGATTCCCCAGCCCCGCGGACGACTACGTGGAGGCTCGCATCGACCTCAACCTGGCCCTGATCCCCCGCCCCCTCTCCACCTTCTTCATGCGGGTGAGCGGCGATGCCATGGCCGGGGACGGCATCCTCGATGGCGACCTGTTGGTGATCGACCGCAGCCTGGAGGCCCGGCCGGGCCTGGTGGTGGTGGCCACCCATGGCGGCGCCTTCATCGTGCGGCGGCTGGAGGGCCGGCGCGGCAGCGCCACCGGTCGGCTGGTGGCCAGCGACGGCCTCTCCGCACCGATTGCCCTGGCGGAAGGGGAGGCGGAACTCTGGGGTGTGGTGATTCATGCCGTCCACCATCTGGCGGGGGGGCGCCCGGGGCGGCACTGAAGGGGCAGCCGACCGCTCGCGGGGGCCGGCGCTCGATTGCCGCCCACGGGCCTGCCGGAACGCGCCTCAATCGCCGCGGGAGGAGGGGGTGGCAACCAACAGCCCGCGCCAGCGGATCTCGCGGCGGAACTCGACGGCCAGCCCATCGGCGATCCAGGCACGACGCGACTGATCGAACAGGGCCATGCAGCGCAGCCCGATGGTGAGGCAAACGAGGAGCTGCAGGATGGATTTCAGCACGCCCGGCCACTGTGCTGGAGCCAGCCTAGGGGGTCGATCCGGGGCCACCTTGTCCAGGAAGCGGCGGCGGGGGCCATGCTGGAACACTGTCCGGTGCGCCGATGGCTCCCGACGATCCGCTGCCGCCCCTGAGCCTGGCCGAACTGGAAACCCTGCTGGCCGCCCTCGACCCCAGGCTCGACGGGTTCGGTGAGGGGGAATCCTGCCTCGACGACGCCCTGGCTTACCTCGCCCGGCTTGGTGTTCCGCAGAGCGATGCGGTCGAGCCTCCCGCCCTGATCCGCTGGCTTGAGGGGTGGCGGGCCGCCGGGGGGGATCGCCGCACCCTGCGGCTGATGGTGGCCACCCTCCTGGTCCAGCGGGACGATCCGAGGGAGAGCTGATCGGCGCGATCCCATGCCAGGTTGGCCGCAAAGCCGCATCAGCACCGATGGCTGACTCTGCCGCTGCGAACGGCCGGGAGTCCGCAACGACCGCGACGACGTCGGCACGGCAAGAGCGCCTCCTGGCCCACCTGGAGGTTTTGGCCCGGCCCCGTCATGCCCGCTGGGATGCCCTCGGGCTGCTGGCGGTGCGCGCCTACATCCGCGATCGCCTGGGCGCCTTGGGCCCGGTGGAGGAGCACCGCTTCCGCAGCGGCATCGACGACGGCACCAACCTGATCCTGCGCCTTCCAGGCCGGCAGAACGGGCTCGCTCCCCTGCTGGTGGCGGCCCACTACGACGGCCCGCTCAATTCCCCCGGCGCCGACGACAACGCCACCGGGGTGGCCGCCCTGCTGGAGCTCGCCGAGCGCTGGGTCCGCCAACCGCCCCGGCGGCCCGTGTGGCTGGTGGCCTTCGACCAGGAGGAGTGGGGCATGCTCGGCAGCGCCGCCCTGGCGGCGGACCTCAGGGCCGCCGGCCAGAAGCTGAAGCTGATGGTGAGCCTGGAGATGCTGGGCTACACCGCTCCTCAGCAGCGCTACCCGATCGCGGCGATGCGCGCCCTCTACGGCGAGCGGGGCGACTTCATCGCCGTGGTGGGCAACACCGCCACGGCACCCCTACTGCCTCGACTGGCCCGGCGCATGGGCCGCCATGTGCCCACCCGGGTGCTGCCGGTGCCGAACAAGGGCAGGGCCCTGCCCGATGTGCGCCTCAGCGACCACTCCCCCTTCTGGGATGTGGGCTACGACGCGCTGCTGATCACTGACACCTCCTTCCTACGCAATCCCCACTACCACCTCCCCAGCGACACGATCGACAGCCTCGATCTGCCCTTCCTGGCGGCGGTCACCGAGGCGGTGGCGGTGGGGCTGGATGGGCTGTGAAGACGACGACCTCTCCGAGGTCGTCGTGGCCGGCTTTGAACCGAGCGCCGAAGCGGATTGGCCCCCGGCGATCAGGATGGTCGGTTCCTGAAATGGGTCGAGTCCTGAGATGGGTCAAGTCCTGAGATGGATCGAGTCCTGAGATCAGTCGCGTCCTGCGCATCTCCTGATTGAACAGGCAGGGGAGCAAGGCCAGCCTGAAGCGCTGCCGCTGAACCTGCAGCACCTGCCTAACGGAACGGTGGCTGAAGCTGGCGTGATCTGCTCATCCCCGCTCGATCGACACCGTCACCAGGATGGAAGCCCCGATCGGCTGGTGATGGTGATGGATGTGCTGAGCGCTGCGGACCGCCAGAAGATCGATGGCTCTGACGACGCGCTGTTCTATGCGGAACCTCGTTTCGTGCAGCACCTCGATGCCGCCTTCCGGGCCCGGCTCACCGAGCTCTACCGCGAACGGATCCCCCAGAACGCCGTGGTGCTCGACCTGATGAGCAGCTGGGTGAGCCATCTGCCCGAGGATGGCACCTACGCGGAGGTGATCGGCCACGGCCTCAACGCGCGGGAGCTGGAGGCCAACCCCCGCCTCAGCCGCCATTGGGTGCAGAACCTCAACACCAACCAACATCTGCCCCTGGCCGATGCGAGCGTCGATGCGGCCCTGGTGGTGGCGGGCTGGCAGTACCTGCAGCAGCCCGAGGGGGTCGCCGCCGAACTTCTGCGGGTGGTGCGCCCCGGGGGGGCATTGATCATCGCCTTCTCCAACCGGATGTTCGCTCAGAAGGCCCCCCGGATCTGGCTGGAGGGCACAGACCAAGATCGGCTGGCCAGCGTGGCCCGGGTGCTGATCGCCCAGGGCTGGCCCCGGCCGGAGCTGCTGGCCGAAGCCACCCGCTCGCCGGGGCCCCTGGGGTGGGTGGGGGGCAAGGGCGATCCCTTCTTCGCGGTGATCGCCACGGGACCGGAGAAACCGGATGGGGATTCGGACCATGCCTCCAGCTGAGCGATGCCACGCACCCGTTGAGGCGCCGCTCCGATCAGGGATTGCAATGCGCGCAATGCTGGGGATCGGCCCGGAACAGGCCGTCGCAGCGCGACACTTCGGCGCGGTGATCGCAATGGCAGCAGCCGTGAATCTCGGCGCGCAGCAGGGCGGTGGGTAGGCCGCACCCACCGCAGGGCAGGCCAGGCTCTCGGGCCACCAATCCCCAGCCCGGGGATCCGCAGCTGGGGCAGGGGGTGCGGATTCGGCGCACCAGCCGGAAGGCCAGCCGCCGGATGCTGACCATGCGGGTGGGGTTGTGGTGGGCCCGCATGTCGGTTTCCAGCAGGGCACGGCCATCGGCCGAACAGGCGGCGGCCCCGCGGATGGCCTGCTCCAAAGCTTGGGGGCAATGCAGCCCGCGCACGATCCGGGAAGGGGCGCTGGGGTGAGGGTCGCCGCGGTGGGGGCGCACGATCACCGCGTGGGCCGGAAAACCAATGCGCTCCAACCAGGAGCCGGGATCAGCGCCAGCCGCGATCACGGAGTGGCTGAAGTTGGTGGGTGTGCCCTCGAGCCGCTCGCTGATCACTAGGTCGCGGCGGCGATCCACGAAGGTCATCCATTCGATCGCCAGGGGCAGGAAGGGGATGGCGGGGTGGGGGCCGAAGCTGCCCTCGCTGGCTACGCCAAGGCTGGCACCGGTGGCATCCAGAGCGGCCTCGGCCTTGAGGCGGCAGGTGGTGGCGGCATCGGCGGGGCGGGGTCTCTCCCCTGTGAACGTGCCGAAGTCGTCCGTGTCGATCTGATCGGCCACCACCAGCTCCAGACCGAGGCCCAGGCGAAAGGGCCGTGCCATGGCCCGCTCCTTGCCATGGCGGCTGGCCAGCAGCAGGAGGGGGCGTTGGGCTTCGCCGAGGCCAGGAGCAGGACCACCAGCCATGAGCAAGGGCTGCAACAGAGCCAGAAATTAGGCAGGGTGCGCTGACATCGGCGGGGACAGTGTTCGTTGCCCCGACCATCCGATCCGACGATTTTGGCGGGCCATGGCCCCAACGATCACCCGAACTTATCGGGCGCATTGGCAATGCTGGGCACTGCGGACACCCACACCTTCGCGCCAGTCCCTACCGTTCGCGAACTTCAGGCCAATGCCTGGCCATAACCGACCGGAAGCCACCCCAACACCATGTCCTCCGCCTGTCAGGCAGCCCAGCGTCAACGGTGTGGATCGAGGCGCTGCCGCCGTGGCCAGCGCCGCATCCACAGCCGCGGCTGTGGTGATGAACTTCCCCAGAGTTGATCGGAAGCCCGGCTGCTCGATTCAGGGCCGCGGCTTCCATTATTTGAGCGAAACGAGTCTAAATCAAGCTGCTGCAAAGGATTCAACTCTTTTTGAGCTGAAGTCTTGCCCTTGAGAAAGGCTCAGCTTTGTACTGCACAAGCCATCGCCTGGGCGCTCAGCCGCTGAGGTTCAACGCTGAATGCGTGAATCGATCGCAATGATCAGCCCAGCTTTGCTGTGGACAATGAAGCAGAAAAAGTTGTGCTCCTGCCTGCTGAAGGTTGTAGCAGAAGCCTGAATTCGCAATGGTGCCTGCTTCTGGAGGCGTCTCGATCCATCGCCTGCCTGGTGTTCTTATCCCCCCCATTACTCTCCCTCATGGCCAAACGTCGTCGTGTGCTTGCTCTCTTCAGCAGCACTCTGATCAGCAGCCTGATGTTGAGTGGTTGCCTCGGCAATCCCCCCAACAGACAAGGCACCAGCACAGGGTCCGCTCCCACCGCCATCCCAGTGGCCAGCAATGCCAACCTGGAGGTGAAGACCATCAGCCTCGGGTACATCCCGATCCTCGAAGCCGCCCCCCTGGTGATCGGGGTGGAGAAGGGCTTCTTCGCCAGGCATGGCCTGGAGGTGAATCTCAGCAAGCAGGCCAGCTGGGGCGCCGCCCGCGACAACCTTGTGCTGGGTGCCGCCGGTGGTGGCATTGATGGCGGCCAGTGGCAGCTGCCGATGCCCCAGATGATCAGCGAAGGCGCGATCACCAATGGCAAGAAGGTGCCGATGGTGATCCTGGCGATGCTGATGAGCCAGGGCAATGGCATCGCTGCCTCGAACAGTGTCAAGGATGGCAACCTGACCGTTGACCTCAAGACCTCGTCGCCTGGCTTCTTCGACAAGTTCAGCCAGAAGCAGGGCCGCAAATTCAAGGCCGCCTACACCTTCCCCAAGGCCAACCAGGAGATCTGGATCCGCTACTGGCTCGCCGCCGGTGGGGTGAACCCCGACCAGGCGGTGGAACTGCTCAAGGTGCCGGCACCGGAAACCCTGCAGGGCATGAAGAACGGCACGATGGAGGCGTTCACCACCGGTGATCCCTGGCCGACGCGCATCGTCAAGGACGACATCGGCTATCTAGCCGCCACCACCGCCCAGCTCTGGAAGGTGCACCCGGAGGAATACCTCGCCGTGCGCGCCGACTGGGTGGACAAGAACCCCAAGGCCGCCGTGGCCCTGCTCAAGGGGCTGATCGAAGCCCAGATGTGGCTCGACAAGCCCGAGAACAAGGATGAGGCCGCCACGATCCTGAGCTCGCGCAAGTGGTTCAACGTGCCCCTGCCGGTGCTGCAGGCATCGCTCAAGGGTCAGTACACGATCGGCGCCAGCGGTACGCCGGAAACCAATCCGGCCATGGGTCCCTTGTACTGGAACAGCGATCGCGGCGTGATCTCTTATCCCTACAAGAGCCTCACCCTCTGGTTCCTGATCGAATCGATGCGCTGGAAGTTCTTCCCCGGCACCATCGACACCATCGAGCAGGCCCGGGCCATCAATGACAAGGTGACCCGCGAAGATCTCTGGCGGCAGGCCGCCAAGGAGGTGGGGGTGCCTGAGAAGGTCATCCCCACCGGCTCGAGCCGCGGCAAGGAAACCTTCTTCGATGGCGTCGTTTACGACCCGGAGAATCCTCAGGCCTATCTGAACTCCTTGAAGATCAAGAAGTGATCTTTAAGGGGCCCGCCCCAGCCTCGGCGTAGGCGGCGGGGTCAACCGTCCCGGGACGGCGCAGGCAATGGCTTCATTCTCCATCTTTAGCGAAAACGTTGAGTGCAAACATTCAACGCCAACTGTTCAATCCCTCCCCTCCATCTCAGGAATTTCCCATGACCACCGGCATCAGCCCCACCAACAACCGCGCCGAGCGCACCCCGCCCAAGGGTGTGGCCCTCTGGTGGAAAAACAACCGCAAAGGGATCATCTCCCCCCTGTTCGGCATCGGAGGCTTCCTGCTCTTCTGGCAGCTCAGCGCCAGCCTGGGCCTCACCAAACTGGCCGGACCCCTGAGCCTGTTCACCGAGGAACGCACCCGCGATCTGCTGTTTTACCCCTTCTTCGATCGTGGCGGCCTGGATAAGGGCCTGTTCCTGCACGCGATGAGCAGCCTCAGCCGGGTGGCGCTCGGCTATAGCCTGGCGGCGATCGTGGGGATCGCCGTGGGGATCGCGGTGGGGCTCAACAAGGCCCTAGATCGGGCCTTTGATCCCCTCTTCCAGTTCCTGCGCATGGTGGCGCCGCTGGCCTGGGTGCCGATTGCGCTGGTGCTATTTCAGAACAACCAGCCGGCGGCGATCTTCGTGATCTTCATCACCTCGATCTGGCCGATCCTGATCAACACCGCCGAGGGCGTCCGCCAGATCCCGCAGGACTACCGCAACGTGGCCCAGGTGCTGCAGATGTCGAACCGGAGCTTCTTCACCAAGGTGCTGATTCCCTCTGCTCTTCCTTACATCTTTACCGGCCTGCGCATCTCGATCGGCCTGGCCTGGTTGGCGATCATCGCCGCCGAGATCGTGATGCCCGGCACCCCCGGGATTGGCTTCTTCATCTGGGATGCCTATCAGAACAGCTACGTCTCCGAGATCGTGCTCGGCGTGATCTGGATCGGTGCGATCGGCCTGATTCTCGATCGCCTGATGACCTGGCTGCAAAAGCGCATCTCCAGCGATCACTAAACCTTCGAGCTTGCCAATCTGTACAGATGCACTGACGCCATGCCATTCCGCCCACTGCAAACGATCTTTCAACCACTGAATCGCCGTGTTGAAGCGGTTGAGCAATCATTGAGCCGCCCCGCCAACGCCATCACCTTCCTGGTTGTGCGCTTCGTGCTGATCAGCGGCATGGTGCTTGGCTTCAGCTGGTATGCCTTTCATTCAATGCCCTGACCTACCGACAAAACCATGACAACCCTTGTAGAAGTTCAGGATCTCGAGAAGAATTTTCCCCTCAATGGCGGTGGCAATTACCTGGCCCTAAAGGGAATCGACCTCGACATCCGCAAAGGCGAATTCATCTCCCTGATCGGCCACTCCGGCTGCGGCAAAAGCACGCTGTTGAACATGATCGCCGGCCTCGATCTGCCCACGGGCGGCACGGTGCTGGTGGATGGCGAAACGGTGAAGCGCCCTGGCCCCGACAAGATGGTGGTATTCCAGAACTACTCGCTGCTGCCCTGGCTCACGGTGGAGCAGAACATCGCCCTGGCCATCGATGAAGTGATCCCCGGCCTCTCCCGCGAGGACCGCCAGGCCCTGGTGAAGGAGCACATCGAGATGGTGGGGCTGGGCCATGCCGGCCACAAGCTGCCCCGCGAACTCTCCGGCGGCATGCGCCAGCGGGTGGCCATCGCCCGCGCCCTGGCGATCAAGCCAAAGCTGTTGCTGCTGGATGAACCGTTTGGGGCCCTCGATGCCCTCAGCCGGGGCAACCTGCAGGAGAAGCTCATGCAGATCTGCAATGAGCACCAGCTCACCGCCGTGATGGTGACCCACGACGTGGATGAGGCCGTGCTCCTCTCCGACCGGATCGTGATGCTCACCAACGGTCCCGGCTCGAAGATCGGCGGGATCCTGGAGGTGGACATCCCGCGGCCGCGCCAGCGGATGACCGTGGTGCACCACCCGAGTTACTACAGCCTGCGCTCGGAGATCATCTACTTCCTCAACCGCCAGAAGCGGGTGAAGCAGTGGCAGGCCAAGCCCCACAAGGTGCTGGCCCGCCACGGCCTGGAAAAGGTGAATCTCGATCTGGGGTTCGTGCCCTTGGCGGCCTGCGCGCCGCTGGCGGTGGCCGAGGCCAAGGGCCTGTTCGCCAAGCACGGTCTCGATGAGGTGCAGCTGGTGCGGGAAACCAGCTGGCGCGGGGTCACCGATGGCCTGCTCGACCGCACCCTCGATGCGGCCCTGATGCCCTCGGGCATGCCCGCCTGGATGACGGCGGGCGGCCACGGCGATCAGCCGGTGCCGGTGGTGAGCGCCCTCACCTTGAGCCGGAACGGCAACGGCATCACCCTGGCCCGTCGGCTCGCCGAAGCCGGCGTCCACAACGTGGACGACTACCGCGCCTGGCTCCAGAGCCACAACCGCGAACCCCACACCCTCGGCATCGTGCATCCGGCCTCGATGCACAACCTGCTGCTGCGTTATTGGCTGGCTGCCCACGCGATCGATCCCGACCGCGACGTGCACCTGCAAACCCTGCCGCCGGCCCAGATGCTCGCCGACCTCAAGGACGGCAGCATCGACGGCTTCTGCATCGGCGCCCCCTGGCTCGACCGGGCCGTGGCCGACGGCCATGGCTTCACCGTGGCGGGCGACCTGGCGATCTGGCCGGGCCACCCCGGCAAGGTGCTGGGGGTGCGAGAGGACTGGGCTCTGGCCTACCCCAACACCCACATCGCCCTGGTGAAGGCCCTGCTGGAGGCCTGCATCTACTGCGCCGAACCGAAGAACTGGCCGGAGCTGAGCGAGTTGCTCAGCGATCGCCGCTACCTGGGCATGAAGAAGGAGGTGATCTGGTTCAGCGAAACCAGCCCCGACGGCGACACGACCGTGCCCCATCACCTCTTCTTCGGCGATGGCGTGAACCGGCCCAGCCGCAGTGAGCACCTCTGGATCCTCACCCAGCTGGCCCGCTGGGCGGAGATTCCCTTTCCCCGCAACTACGTGGAAATCCTCGAGCGCATCTGCGCGGTGGGGGTGTTCAGCACCGCCGCCCGTGAGCTGGGCCTGAAGGACGTGAGCTACCAGCGCGGACCGATCGAGCTGTTCGATGGCCGCCCCTTCAACACCGAGGACCCAATCGACTACCTCAACGCGGTGTCGCTGCATCGCAACTTCAGCGTGGCCGAGATCCCGATCGGCCAGCCCCGCCCCCTGGGGAGCTGAGCGGCTGGGGTGGTCCCAGTCCCCCACAGGCCCAGACCGCCCGGGCCGGCAGCCGGCTCAGCACCGATCAGTTGGTGGGGCTGCGGGCTTCCTAGCCCATCGCAGCCCCGTTCACCGCTTGTTCTCAATTCACTGTCTCCTCCTGCCAACCCCTCCCTCCAACCTCCACAACCTGCCCCGATGACCCCCACAACCCCCCTCGCCTCGGCCCCGATATCTGCCGCAGGCAACGCGCCTCCCCTGCTGCGTTTCGAGGAGCTCAGCAAGGTCTACGCCACACCGCGCGGGCCCTATCCCGTGCTGGAGAACATCAACCTGGAGGTGGCCCAGGGGGAATTCGTCTGCGTGATCGGCCACTCCGGCTGCGGCAAATCCACCCTGCTCAACATGGTTTCCGGCTTCGCCACCCCCAGCACCGGCCAGGTGCTGCTGGAGGGCAAGCCCATCACCAAGCCCGGTCCCGACCGGATGGTGGTGTTCCAGGGGTACGCCCTGCTGCCCTGGCTCACGGCCTATGAGAACGTGCATCTGGCGATCGATGCTGTGAAGCCCAACCTGCCGGAATCGCAGAAGCGCGAGATCGCCCTCGAGCATCTGGCCATGGTGGGGCTCAGCGAAGCGGCCAACAAGAAGATCACCCAGATCTCCGGCGGCATGAAGCAGCGGGTGGCGATTGCCCGGGCCCTCTCGATCCGGCCGGAGGTGCTGATCCTCGATGAACCCTTCGGTGCCCTCGATGCGATCACCAAGGAGGAGCTGCAGGAAGAGCTGCTCACGATCTGGAACACCCAGAAGTGCACCGTGCTGATGATCACCCACGACATCGACGAAGCACTGTTCCTGGCCGATCGGCTCGTGATGATGACCAACGGACCAGCCGCTGGCATCGGCGAGGTGCTCACGATTGATTTCCCCCGGCCCCGCAGCCGTGAGGAGATCATGGAGGACCCCCGCTACTACGAACTGCGTAACAGCGCCCTCGACTTCCTTTACAACCGATTCGCCCACGACGAGGACGAAGCCTGAGCGTTGATCCGAGCCCCCTTCCGCGCCAACAAAAAGACCCGGATGGTCACCACCATCCGGGTCTTTGAACCCACGCGTTGCACAGGAGCCGGGCATCAGCCACAAAGATGTGAAACTGGGTCACCCAGGATTCGGAAGGCCAGGGCGATCGGGCGGAAACCGCCGGGCACCGAGAGGACCAACAAAACCGAAGCAAACATTAAGCGGTCTCGGCCGGATCCGTGGATTTGATCGTTCGGGCTTGGTTGTGGCACTGATCAGCGTGGCTGATACCTCAGGTTGCCGGCAAGGGACAAAGCAGGAGGTCGGGCAGGCGGATGGTGCGCCATTCGCCGGAACGGGTGCTCACCTCCAGCCCGATCGGGGCCAAGGCGGCCTCGGGTCCAAGGCCCTCCAGCCAGGTGATCGCATCCCGAAGGGCCTCCTCAATCGAGTCGTAGAGGCCATCGAGCTGGGGGTGGGGCTGGAGCAGGGCATCGATCAACCGATAGGTACGGGGCGCGAGACTGCGCAGCGAACGATCACCACCAAAAACGCGAAGCATCGGCACCTCCCAATCCGGGACCAACCCTTAGGAACTGTGCCAACTTCGCCGCTGTCACAGACGACACCGAACCGGCCATGGCCCAAATCCCTCACCCGGCCCCCTATCTCGATCTTCGGGCCGTGGATGCCTGGCTCGGCCCCCGCCTGGTGTTCCAGGACCTCAACCTGACGCTCAAGACCAGGGAGCACACAGTGATCCTGGGGCCCAATGGCGCCGGCAAGAGTGCGCTGATCAAGCTGCTCAGCCGTGAGATCTACCCGGTCGTGAAAGCCAACTCCTGGCTACGGATCTTCGGCAGCAGCACCGTGAATCTCTGGGAACTGCGCTCCCGCATCGGACTGGTGACCCAGGACCTGCAGGTCGGCTATCCGGGCGGCGTGGAGGCGAGCGATGTGGTGCTCTCAGGCTTCTTCGGCTCAGGTGGCATCGGCCGGAGCCAGCGGCCCAGCCCAGCCCAGCGCCAGCGGGTGGGGGAACTGATGGTGCGGCTGGGGCTCGCCGATCTGGCGCAGCGTCCCTTCCGTGAACTCTCCGATGGCCAGCGGCGGCGGCTGCTCCTGGCCAGAGCCCTGGTGCATGATCCCGAGGTCCTGGTGCTCGATGAGCCCACCAACGGCATCGACCTGCGGGCGCGGCATCAGCTTCTGGCCATCCTGCGGGACCTGGCCCGCGGCGGCACCACCCTGCTGCTGGTGACCCACCAGATCGAGGCGATCATCCCGGAGATCAGCCGCTGCGTGATGCTGCGCAAGGGGGAAGTTGTGGGTGATGGGAGCGCCGCGGATCTGCTCCAGGCCGGCCCCCTCAGCGCCCTATTCGAAACACCGCTCACGGTGTGCAGCGCCGGCGGATACCGCCAGGTGCTGCCAGCCGATGCAGCCAACTGAGCGAATAGAGGCACGGGGATTGATGGAGCAGGCGGCAAGCAAGTCGCTGCATTCACGGTTCAGAATGCAGCATAAATCACTAATCGATAACCATACAGCTCCACGAGAAGCATTACTATATAAAGGAACGTTTTGGGGCCATTTCGATGCTGCCAACCATGCTCACCGGGGCCGATCTGTTGGCCAAGATCAAGGAGCTGGGCGATGCCTCCAAGTCGGAGCTTGTGAGAGCAGCCGGCTACCTGAGCACCAAGAAAGACGGCTCCGAGCGTCTGAACTACACCGCCTTCTATGAAGCCCTGCTGGAGGCCAAGGGCATGAATCTCGGCGAGCGATCCAGCAAGGAACATCAACGGCCCGGCCGCAAGCTCAGCTATGCCACCAAGGTGCAGTTCAACGGCAACCTGATGGTGGGCAGGGCCTACACCGACCTGCTGGATCTCAAGCCCGGCGATGCCTTCGAGATCAAGCTGGGCCGCCGACAGATCCGCCTCGTGCCCGTCGGCGCCAGCGAGGACGACGACTGAACCTCTGCAGCACGGCCAACGCTCCTACCTGTTGGCCACGCATGGCGATGGATCCAGCCTGCTGGCCCTTCCGGCCGAGCCACTCGGACCGTGGCCTTGGCGATGGCGCTCAGAGGAGCGCGCGAACGCTGTCCAGCTTGTCGTCGAGGCTCTGCTGCCTGTCGGTGCGGGTGTTAATGGTGACCGTGGTGAAGATCCGCGGGCAGCCCATGGCGTGGAGCGCCCCATGACAGGCCTCGATCGCCGTGAACACGGGAGCCCACTCTCCCTCGATGGCGGTGCCGTTGGGATGGAGCCGGAACGTGAGACCGGCCTCGCTCAGCACCTTCTGGCAGGCGGCCACGTAGGGGGCCAAGTGCACCCCCACACCGATGGGCACCACACACAAATCCACGATCACCTTCACGATCCAACCGGCAGCAACGCCTCCATTGTGGAAGTCGCCGGCCCGGGCAAACACCACCATGCCCGTGAGCAGAGCCACTAGGCCGAAGACACTGGCGATGGCGGCGGTGTCGCTGCAATGCGTGGCGCTCAACCCAGGCCGATTTGGAGTCAGCTATGGGGGCATCCAGCTCGGTTCCCCGACCCGAAGCAACGAGCGGAGCCCATCGGCGGCACGGTGCGCCGAAAGCACGAGCATCGAGAAGTTGGAAAATGACCGGGATGTGTCCGGCGACGATTAGATAGGCGCGCCCGCCTACGTAGTTGACACCGGGCAGGGATGGGAGTTAGCCTAGAAATGTTTGCCAATTTTTTATGAATCGCGCTCAAGCACGCCGATCTGGCCTGGCCATCAGCCTCAGCTTGGCAGCGTTCTGTGCCACAACCCTAGGGGGCACGATGCCGGCGAACGCCAAGATTAAAAGCTTGAGCAACCTCTTTGCCTTTGGGGACAGCCTTTCCGACAGTGGCAACAGCAAGTCCGTAAGCCAAAGCGCCATAGGTTTCACCTTTCCACCTGCGCCTTATTTCGATGGCCGCTTTAGCAACGGACCCTGGCGCTGGAATATCTCTGGCAGATCTTTAATCCGGGAAATACCAATTTCAAAAACTCCCTAAGCGGCAACAACGGTACTAATTACGCGATTGGCGGTAGCACTTCAGGACTGCAAAACTATCTCGAACTCAATCCGCCGGTCATTAACGCGGGCTTGAGCAGTGCCTACAGCCAAAAAGGCAACGCTTGGCAGCTCAACAGCTTCGCCAGCCAGGGCCAGACTTTTGACCCGAACACGTCGCTATTCTCGGTCTGGTTTTTCCCAAACGACCTATTTTGGTATACCAATTCAACACCCAATAGCTTGCCTGGCACCTTTGCTGGTTTTTCAGGACCCGCCATTGCGCCACCAGGAGGCTATAGCGCTGTTGTGGGCAACGCTGTTAGCAATATTGTCGGGACCATCACTAAATTAGCGGACGACTATGGAGCACGCCACTTCTTAGTGCCCAATAGTCCCTTGATCGGCAACACACCCGAATTCTCTGCTGACCTATCCCTGCAAGCTTTGTTGAATCAGCTTTCCGCAGGATTCAACAGCGCCCTGCAGGCCAACCTCAATCAGTTGAGTTCGCAACGACCTGATCTGGATATCATCCAGTTTCAAACCGACGACATACAACAAGAAATCCTCAACAATCCATCCATATTTGGCTTCACGGACGTGACAACCAGGTGCATCAGCAACGCTAATTGCGCCACCAACTCGGGTGATGATGCCAAGGAATGGTTCTATTGGGATGGCACCCATCCAACAACCACTGGCCATCAAATCTTCGCCCAGCGCATCTATCAAGCCGTTTACGAACCGGGGCCAACTCCTTTGCCCTTCATGGGTGTTGCAGCCGCCTTCGGCTGGAGCCGGCAGCTGCGCCGCCGCATCAAAACCCGAAAACCCGAGTAGTCAAAGCCAGGGGGTTGGCAGCAGCGGGGACTCGGCCCCCGTCTGCCGACGTTCCAGCGAACCCTCCGCTACATGCTCTCCCGAGACGGACAGGATGCGGCCGAACTGCTGGGCTACGTGCCCCTGCCGGCCAGGGTGCGGCAACAGGCCCTGCGGGTGGTGGATCAGCTGCGGCCCTGATTAGCCAAGGAGTAATGGCATACCTGAATGTCACCAGTCCAACACCGAATTAACGATCATTAAGGCGGGCCCATCCAAACCAATTAAGCCATTATAGCCTAGCTCTAACAACAACCCTTAATCGCAACCAGGCTATTACAGATGAGCGTTTCCAGCGGCAGCAGACAGCTTCTCATCCACGGCATGGTCCTCGTTCTGGTCGGATTGGTGTGGGGCCTTGTTGTACCCGGCACTCCCCACCCAAGACTCGCCCTAGGCGCACACATCCAGTTGGTATCCAACGGCATGCTGTTCATCATCCAAGCGACTACTCTGCTGGCGCTGCCGCACAGTGTGGGGCTTAAGTCCATCTGGGTGATGGTCGCAGCGGCTTGGTTGACGTGGACCATGGCCCTCTCGGAAGTCGCCAATGCTTGGTGGGGAACCTTGCAGCCGTTGTCGATCGCAGCGAGTCAGGCAGGGGCCACCGGCGGCGAACCATGGCAAGAACTGATCCTTAAACTCACGCATATCGGCGCTGGCCTAGGGCTGATTATCGCTTGGTCGTTGCTGGTTATCGGGTTCATAAAAGAGGCTTCCAGCACAACAGAAACAGCAAAAGATGCTTGAGGCCGCCCAAGACGCATCAAGCCAAACGGACTGATGCCTTATGGTGAAACGCTACTGGAACCACCTGATTGCGATCGGGATCGATAGCCAAACGCCTGCGAACGAGACGCGGCAAATTGCATTCCTGAACGCAGTTGTGCTATTGGTGCTCATCCTGGTTGGCCAAAATATAGCGCTTGGTTTGATCTACAAGGTGCCACCGTCACTCTTGCTGCTGTTTGTGGCCCATGGGCTATCGATCGGCATTGTTCTCCTCTGGAACAATCTCAAGCTTTACCTGCTCGCCAGGGTCTGGTTTGCCGTGGCCGCAACCACATTCCTGAGCACCTATCAGGTACTGATGGGCACAGAATCGCGCTGGGACGTGTTTCTAATTGTCTGCGTTTTCTTGCAGTGCCTGATGTTTCCGGCAACCCAACGGCGCTGGATGGCTGCGGTGATGATCTTCACGGGAATTTGTTACTTCGCTGTTGATTTCGCCTTGCACGTGCCACCGAAGGGGCTGATGCAGAACCTATCAACCAGTTATTGGGAGATGGAAAAGGCTGGCAACCTAGCGGGTTTCCTCTTTTGCGGTATCGCCATGGGTAGTGTGGCCTTCCAGGTGATCAACCGAGCGGAACGCAATCTGGCCATTGAGCGCGACCGTTCCGATCGCTTATTGACGAACATTCTCCCTGTTCCCATTGCGGAGCGCCTCAAGCAGAGCCAGGGTCTCATCGCTGACGACTTTGACGAAACAACAGTTCTATTTGCCGATATCGTGGGGTTTACGCAATACACCGAGACCGTCAGTCCAAAACAGTTGATTACCTTACTGAATTCCGTGTTCACAAAGTTCGACGACCTCAGCCATAAACATCAGGCCGAGAAAATCAAAACCATCGGTGATGCTTACATGGCCGTTGCCGGCGTGCCGATCCAAAGCAGCAACCATGCCGAACAGATGGCTGCACTGGCGCTGGACATGCAGCAGGAGATCGTGCAACACAATCGCGAAACGGGTCAGTCGTTGCAGATCAGGATTGGCCTCCATTCAGGACCGGTGGTTGCCGGGGTGATCGGCAAGCAAAAGTTCGCCTACGACCTATGGGGGGACACCGTGAACACAGCCGCCAGGATGGAATCCCATGGCATTCCTGGCGAAATCCAGGTGACGCCAGAGACCCAGGCGCTACTCGAGCCCAACTACCATTTGGAAGAGCGTGGCTGGGTCGACATCAAAAGCAAAGGGTTCATCAAGGTCTTCTTGCTGAAGGGCAAGCGCTGAGAATGATATCCGCGACGAAAGACCTCCGCGCCGAAGGACTAAGCAATCCAGCAGAAGAGCCACCACTGCGGTCCTTCATGGGGATGGCGCTAATTATTCCTTGACCTGAAAGCCCTTTCCACTAAACAATGACCTCGAGTCGCTTTTACCTCCTTTTTTCCGGGGCTGGACTGCTGCCCATTGCCTTGAGCTATGGGATCAACCCAAATGGAATTCTGCCCAATTTCTGCACATTCATCCCATAGGAGGCGACCTACTTCATGTCTTCAGGGCGATCATGGGGCTCTACCTTGCAATCATCGTACTGTGGCTCCTAGGCACGATTCGTGGCGGTTCACTGATGCGCACAGCGTTGATTAGCGAGATTGTCTTTATGTCAGGATTGGCGGCTGGAAGGCTGCTGAGTTTGCTAGCAGCCAGGCCTCGGTGCTGAACGGTTCCTTGGGCCAGGGGTGGGGGCTGCTGTCTCCGGCATGGGTGATCCGCCCTCCTGTTGATGCCTAGAGGCCGACGGCAGCTTCCGCGTGTACGTGGGCGATTGCCCCTGTTTGGGGGCATCGCCAATCGGCCAGTGGAAGGAGACTGAATCCAGCGACAACCCGGTGGTCTGCCATGACGGACTCCATCCAAACGCCCACCGCCCCTGCGCCCGTTGCCACGGATTGGCTTGGCAGGACCTGCCTGGGCCGCACCTGCCTGAAATGGAGCGCCGACGGCGAACTCACGGCTCTGGATCTCGGCCTGGTGCTGGAGCGCCTGGCCCAAGTCGACCAGGAGGTGACGGGCCTGCGCACCGGCAGCCTCGATGGTCAGCCAAATCCCTCAATCAGCTGAAGTCCTTTCTGGGACGGTTGCAGGATAATTTCGCCCTGCGTGAGGCGGTGCAGCCTGCCGCCTCCGCCGACGACGTGGCTCAGCTGTGGCTCAGCTCGCCGAAACGCTCGGCTACGCGTTTTCCGGTGATGCGTTGCTGCGGCTATCCGGGCAGAAGCTGGGCCGGGTCACGGTGACGAAGCAGGACATTCCAGGTGAAACCAACTGAGCTCGATCGGGGCTGTCGTTTCTAAGCTGGTATCACTCTGAGAAGGGGTCCCATGGCCACCTGCGATCTGCCGGCCTCCGCGGTCGAGCATCCGTCTACTGCAGCGCTGCATCAGCTCAAGGAGTTGCTGCAGGGCGAACCTGCCTTTGCCCAGGCCCTGCGCGCCACTGCCTCCACCGAGGCCGCAGCACAGCTAGCCGCAGAGCATGGCGTTCAGGTGTCGCCCGAGGCGCTCTGGCGCCATCGCGGCACCCTGGCCAGCGGCGGCCTACCCACCTGGCGGGGCTGATCCTGCGCTGGAGCGATCATCCCCATCTGGGGGGATCGCTCCTGATCCAGCTCGCGTCATCGTGGTCGTCTCCGCCCTGGAGTCAACCATGTCCGACGGCAACCAGCCCAGCCCAGCCGGTGCGTTGGCGGATGATCGGCGGGTGAGCGCTGGATGGGATGTGTTCAGCCAATTACAGCGCACGCGGCAATGGGAGGCTGAAGGCAGCCAGCTACTGAGAGCCGCAGACTTTCACGCCTGGGCGGCTGTCGGCTGGGCAACGCCTCAATAGAGCGCGTCCTCAGCGTGGGTTTCCACCGTGCTCTGAGGTCGGGAAGGCCACGCAGGTGAGCACGAAGCCGGCGGCGATCTGGTCCTCGTCGAGGAAGGCCTGATCCTCCTGGCTCACACTGCCGCTGATCAACTTCCCGGCACAGGAGGAACAGGAGCCAGCGCGGCAGGACACCGGCAGATCAATGTCCTGATCCGCTGCCGCATCAAAGATCGACTGGTCATCGGCGCAGTCGATCGTGCGGTTCAGGCCTTCGTTGGCCTGTTGCGACACCCTGCCGCAATCCCAGTCCCCATTCGGGGAGGCTTTGCCCCCGCTTGGGGGGCGCGTCGTCAGGGTTCATCGAAGACAGTAAGGATCTGAGCAGGGAACCGGGTATGCCGATGGAGACAATGCTGAGTGAGCTTGTGATGGTGGCCTTGTTGCTGGCCGTGGTGGTCGTTTCGGGCAAGGTCTGAGCGCGCTTCTTCGGCGTCAGCCCCGGACGGGCACAGCAAGCTCGGCTGGCATCAGCAGGCCTTGGGCATGGATCGAATCGAGTTGCTCGGCGCCCATCAGGTCGAGTTGCTCGGCACCGATGAGGCCATGGGACCAGATCTCGACTGTCCCCAGATGGGGGCCGGGCCAACGGGCGATCAGGGCCAGGCGATGAAGCTCACCGGCTCGTACTTGGCGATCGTGATCCGCCAGGCCCTGATCGCCAGCCCCTCCAGGCTGGTGAGCAACGCCGCCGTTTCACCGCCGGAGATCCAGTTCGCCTTGAGCAGCGGCAACTGTTCGCTCATCACCTCCATCGGCAGTTCCACCAGCAGCAGGCTGGCCTCCCCAGCGGCCCGCTGCAGAGGGCCCTCCTCACTGCGCTGCCATAGGCGCAGCAGCAGTTCCAGCGCCAGGGTGCGCCCGTCATCACCGGGATCGACCGCATCAGCAGCGGCGGCCGCCTGGGATTTGCCCGTGAGCGGCAGGGCGCGCTTGCCTGCAAACTCCACTAGGGCCAGAGCCACGAGATAGGGAGCGTCGGCCATGGAATTCATCCTGCGAAGCCGCACCACCCTGCCGGATCCACGGACATGAACACGATCCTGCCCCGAAGGATGAGTAGTAATACCTGAATGCCGGAATCACGGCAGCCGGTGTCCAGCGATCGCAGGCTCGAGGAGCCCGTCCAATGATCCGGCAGGGTTACATTCACCAGGCCCTTTGGGCCCCTGCCGGGGCTGCGTGCCATGGCCACCATTGGAGACCAGCTCCAGACGTATCGCCTTGCCCTGACAGAAGCCCAGGCCAAAGGGGAGTCGGCGATCGCGAGCAAGATCGAGCAGCAGATCAAGGAACTGGAGGAGTTCCAGCAGCGCCACCCCGAGGAGGCCGAGGCCCCCTCTCCGTTTGAGGTGTTCTGTGATCTCAACCCTTCCGACATCAACTGCCGCGTCTACGACGACTGAACCGTTCTCGCTCGAAGGCAAGCCTCCCCCCGCCTAGGATTTTTCTGGCTTTCTTCACTTCCCAGCCAGGGGCAATCCCAGAAGCATGGATCTCACGCCCTTTCTCGCCAATGCCGCTAACGGCACCCCTGAGGAAGGTCTGGAGTCGATCGAGATCCCTGGCCGCGTCGCGGTAGCGGCCAAAGGGCGTTTTCTGCTGCGGGCCCTGTGCCGGAGCTTTGGGGGGTATTCCCGCATCACCGGCGAACCCCACGCCCTGGGGCTCTCGGAGTTGGAGATCGCCTTCCAGGAGGAGTGTGTGAGTGCCGATTGCGGCAATGTGCTGGGGGTCTACAAGCTCTTCTACCAGATCCCCCTGGGTGCAGGCTTCACTGCCACAGTGGGTCCCCTTGTCGGCCAGGAAGATATGCTGGCACTGTGGCCCAGCGCCTATCCATCAGACACAATTCTGAACGTCTTTACCGTCAACGGAGCCCCAGCCGCGTATAACAAGAATCTCGGGGCAGGTGCTGGACTCTGGTGGCAGCAAAAGGCATTCAGTATCAGTGCAAATTATGTTGCCGCCAATGGCGATTCCAGTGCTGCAAGTGAAGCGGGCATCGGTACCGCCGGCTCCGGTGCTTCAGGTAGCGTTCAATTGGCTTATGGAAATGAACGCATTGGGTTGGCAGCCATCTATACGTATCTGCAACCTGAAACAAACTTCGTTCCAGGAACGACACCCTTCACGCATTCGGCGATTGACCACAATGGCAATGCCCGCACCAATGCCTTTGGCCTGAGTGGGTATTTACAGCCCAGCACCAGTGGCTGGCTCCCTTCACTCAGCCTGGGCTGGGGTTACAACACCACCAGTTATGTTTCTCCCCAGCAGGCCGGTAGCCTGAGCACCAGCCAATCCTGGATGGCGGGCCTGCAATGGACTGACCTGCTGGTGAAAGGCAATGATTTCGGGATGGCGGTGGGTCAACCCGTCTTTGCCACCGCTCTCACAGGATCAGAGACTCCTGACGATGGCGGCCTGGTCTGGGAATGGTGGTACAAGTTACAAGTCACCGACAATATCTCGATCACACCGGCCTTGATCTATCTCAGCCGGCCCCTCGGTCAATCGACGCCGATCGGCAAAACCTTCAGCCAGTTCGGTGGCTTGGTCAAAACCAGCTTCCGATTCTAAGGAGCGGCATGCCGGCACTCAGGGTTGCGGCGGTATGGGCTTGGCCCTGGAATCTTGCGGCAGCAGGGCCGGGGGCGCTGGAGATGTTGCGCCATCGGAGCTGATGTGTTGATGCCCAGGCCTGGGTGGTTTCCTGTAAGCACCTGAGCCACCGCCACCACAGGCCAGCATGGTGGATGGGGGCCGCTCGATGATGCTTGCTGAAGCGAGCTTCGCGGCCCTTGCAGGTGCTGCAGCGACGACACCGAGCAACAGCGAGAGCAGGGCGAGATGAATGGAGAAGCGATGATTCTGCATCGGCCTTAACGGTGGGATTCGTGATTGATCATTCCAGCTTAGGCCGATGTCCTTTGCTGTGCCGCAGAGCATTTGGACGCACCGTTGTCAGCACTCGAGTCACAGGAGCGAATAACGATGAGTGAGGGTCTTCAGCCTCCACCCAATCCCCCTGGCAGCCGCCATCACCCCCGCCGCAGACGATTCGGGAAGGGCGCCCGCGGTGGCGGTTCCTCATCTTGACGTTGCCGGCTCGCTGGTCTGTCCGCCTTGGCAGAGCCCTCAGCCTCGCTGGTTGTGGCTGCCTGGCCGGCCTCCCCATGGGCCGCGAGCATGGCCCGGCAACGGCTCACCAGCTCCTCCCGCAGTTCGGCGGGGGCCTCAACCCTGATCCCCTCGCCAAAGCCATACAGCCAGGTCCGTAGATCGATGTCGGCAGCCAGGGTCCATCTGGGGAGATCCAGCTCCAGCGGATAGGGATGGCTGTCGGTGGGGGTGTTGGGCTCCAGCACGTGGGGCGCATCGGGGTGATGCCACCAGGAAGCGCCGGGCAACGGCTTAGAGAAGCGCACCTGCTCGCGGGGATAGCGGCCCATCCCTTCCCGCAGAAACGCGAAGGCCCACGGAGTGGCCGAGAAGCGCAGGGTCTGCAGCACGCCTGCGCGGGCGCTGGGTGAACGGCTGGCTATGGCCAGCTGGGCCTTGATGTCGTCGCCGAAGAAGATGCCGCCGCTGTGGTGGAGTAGGCGCTCCAGCCGTTGCAGGGCCGCGTGTTGCCGTTCGGGGCTGCGGCGCAGGCCGTCGTTCGGGCCGCTAAGCAGCGAGCCGCTGCGGGTCGAGGCGCCCTGGAGAGCAAGGCGATCGAGCCGTTCGCAGCGGATCAGGCCGTGCTCCTGGCCGATCACGTCTTCCTCGACGCAGAGATACCAGCCGACGTGGTGAAAGATCAGCTGCAGCGGCCACACCCGCCATTCACCCGAACCATCGCCGATGGTGGTGCCGCCGTGGCTGCCGGCACTGGAAAAACGCTTGAGCAGCAGCCGGCGCCGCTGGGCAATGGCCCGCTCGATCGCCTCGGCGCCACGGGGTGCCGCCAGCGACTCACGCCGCACCAGGGCGGTGTCGACCACCCCATGGCGGGCATAGAGCCGCAGGGGAGGGGCGGGCTCATCGAGGCCGGCCCAGGCCAGGCGCTGCTCCAGTTCGGCGAGTAAGGGCTGGGCGGAGGGATCGGCGAGGCGTCCGGCGGCTTGCTGCACCAGGGCCTGGATCTCCCGCAGCCGCGGCGCCGGCAGCACGGCGGTGCCGAGGGCGTAGCCATGGCGCACGTTGTCGTTGGCGGTGCGGAAGCCGTAGGGGGTGAGCAGTTTCTCAAGGTCCTTGCGCAGGGTGGCGGTCTCACCGGGCAGGTAGCCGCCGGGGATGACGGCGGTGGCGGCGATCAGCTGCTCATGGAGGGTGAGGGTGCTGGCCGGATCGCGATCAAAGGGCTGGTGCAGCAGGTGGCGCAGCAGGGTCATCACCCGCTGGAACACGGGCCCATCACCCATCGGCGGGTGGCCGCCATGGACACCGCCCTGAAGTCCGCCGCTATGAGGTGCCGCCGGCACTTCCGCCAACCGAATCGGTGCCTGGGTCTCGCCCCCAAAGCAGAAGCCATTGGCCTCCAACCAGTTCAGATCAGCCCGGATCGCCCCCGCATCGCCAAAGCACTCCCCATGCAGCCGGCCCAGGAAGGCCGCAGCCCGTTCCGCCAGATCACCCGAGGGCAGGGGCGACACGATCCCCTCCAGCTGCTCACGGGTGATCGGATCGGCGGTGTCGAGCTCCGGGTAACGGCTGAGCAGGCGAATCAGAAAGAGCAGCCGCTCCAGATCGAGCAAACGCGAATAGCCATGGAGCTGCCAATGGGTCTCGCGGGCCCGGGCGCTGCGGATGCGGCGGTTCAAGGCCGCCAGCTCGGCGGCCAGCAACGGTTCCAGGTCGTCGTGGTGGGTGGGCACCACGGCGCAGAGGGCCGCAAAGCCCTCCGCCCTGCTCGGCCCGAAGTGAGGATCCGCCAGGGCGGCGGCCATCTCCTGGATCACCGCCTCGGGCACCTGGCGCTCGCGCAGGCGGTTCCACTCCAGACAGGTCGGCAGGGGGGTGTAGAGCCACCAGCCGATCCATTCGACTGGCGCCGGCAGCGGCAGGGCCTGGGTGAGGGCCAGGCGCCAGGGCCGGCGGGCATGGGTGGCATCGATGATCACCGGAATGCCAGCCGCCACCGCCTCGATCAGGCGCTGCTGCAGGCGCTGTTGGATGTCGATCCAGGGGCCCTGCACGGCTGCATCGCCGAACACCTCGGCGCGGATCGCATCGGTGGAGAGCACCAGGGCCGGCGGTTCACCGGGGGCGGTGAGCAGGGGCGCCAGGGTCCTCGCCAGGGTGGTCTTGCCACTGGCGGGCGGGCCGATCAGCAGGTGGCAGCGCAGCGGCGCCATGGTGGCGGAGAGCAAGGAGGGCCGGCGTCGGGATGCCTCCAGTCTTTCGCAGGTGAATCGTTCTCGCCAGGGGCTGGCTTGGTGACGCTGGGCCCCTGCGAATCAAAAGCTGCAGCTGGTGAGCCATCCGCCGGCCGCGGCCGAGCCGACCACACCCCGCAAGGTGCTGCTCCCCCGCCGCAACGTCACGCCGCTGCTACACGAGGCGCAGTCCCAGCTGATCGAGCAGCATTGGCTGCTGCTGCCGCAGGGGCTGGTGGGCAGCAGCCGGGAGGCTCGCCATCTGATCCGCACCTTGCGGCAGCGGGTGGAGAAGGCGGGGGAGACGCGACTGGGTAAGGGGGATTCGCCTGGGCATGAGCCCTTGGAGGTCCCGGGTGACGATCTCATTACGACCTTGAGAGAAAACGATGCAACAACTGCATCGCCATTGGGATGTGGAGTGTCGCGCTCTGCTGTTCCTTCAGCAGCAGACTGCGTTAGAACAGCTGTGTGCAGGCCACGCGATGCGTCACCGCCCGGTATGAGCGAAATGCTTCCGAAAGCTCGATCAGGCGCCCTCGTCCAGAAACTGTGGAGCTGTGGCCCCCTCTTCTTCTGCTCGGCCGGCAGAAAGCAGGCCCGTGGAGGCCCCCCCGTGCCTGAAGCCGTCCTCGCCCCGGGAGCACGGATCGAGTGCCGCAGCGCCGAGTGGCTGATGCGCGGCCTTGGCCGCAGCTCCGATGGCCAGCAGGTGGTGGATGGTGGTGGGGGTGTCGCCCTTCCTGCGGGAGAAGGAGGCCCGCTTCCTGGTGGAGGTGGAGAAGGCGGCCGGAAGCTTCAAGGTGCTGCAGCCGGAAGACACGGACCTGGTGTGCGACCCCTCGCCCCGCTACCGAGACAGTCTTCTGTTCATCGAGGCCCACCTGCGGCGCAGCGTGCCCACCGATGCCTCTCTGGTGGTGGGCCACCGGGCGGCGATGGATGCCCTGCCCTACCAGCTGCTGCCAGCCGCCAAGGCCCTGGCGATGCCTCGGCAGCGGCTACTGATCGCCGATGCGGTGGGACTGGGCAAGACGCTGGAATGCGGGATCCTGTGCAGCGAGTTGATCCGCCGGGGCAGGGGCCGACGCCTATTGGTGGTGACGAGCAAAAGCATGCTGGTGCAATTCCAGAAGGAGTTCTGGACGCGCTTCTCGATCCCGCTGGTGCGGCTGGATTCGGTGGGGATTCAGCGGATCCGTGAGCAGATCCCAGGCAACCAGAACCCGTTCCACACTTTCGACAAGACGATCGTCTCCGTCGATACGCTCAAGAACGACCGCGAGTATCGCGTTTATCTCGATAATGCCAGCTGGGACATCATCGTGATCGATGAATGTCAGAACGTGGCCGAACGGGCTAGCGGCGCCATGCGGAGCCAGCGCTCCCGTCTTGCCGAGCGCCTGGCGACCCGCTCGGAAACCTTGATCCTGCTGTCCGCCACCCCGCACGACGGCAAGCCGGAGAGCTTTGCCAGTCTGATGACGATGCTCGACCCCACGGCGATTGCCGATCCGAGCCACTACAGCAAAGACGACATCCGGGATCTCTATGTGCGCCGCTTCCGCAAGGACGTGATTGGCTGCCCGATAGCGACGGCAAGGCGAAGGCGGGCCAGCTGTTCAAGACCACGCTGGCCAAGAGCCTGCTGTCGAGCCCGATGGCGGCATTGGAAACGGTGCGCAACCGCCTGAAACGCCTGGAGGCGAGTGCCTCGTCTTCAGACTCCCCAGTCAGCGCCGACCGCGCCGCCCTCCAGAGCCTGGAGCCGCTGCTGGCCGCGATCACCCCCGCTGACTTCTCCAAATACCAGCGGCTGCTCCAGCTGATCCGCGACGACTGGAGCTGGAGCGGCAAAGACCCCACCGACCGGATCGTTCTGTTCACCGGCCGGCGCGAAACCCAGCGCTTTCTGGTGGAGCATCTCGCCGCCGACCTGGGCTTGCCCAAAGGGGCGGTGGTGGGTCTGGATGGCGCGATGCCCGATGTGGAGCAGACGCGGGTGGTGGAGCAGTTCGCCCAGGAGAAGGAGGCGGTGCGGATCCTGGTGGCCACGGAGGTGGCCTCAGAAGGCCTGAACCTGCATTACTTGAGCCATCGGCTGGTGCATGTCGATATCCCCTGGTCGTTGATGACGCTGCAGCAGCGCAATGGCCGCATCGATCGCTACGGCCAGCCGCGGCAGCCGCTGATCCGCTATCTGCTCAATGCCTCCCGCAGTGAGGGCATGGGCGATGCCGAGAAGGTGGTGCGGCTGCTGCGGGAGAAAGACAAGCAGGCCCAGCTGAACATCGGCGATCCGGCCGTGTTCCTCGGCGTCTACGACGCGGCAGCGGAAGAGGAGCTGATCAGCAGGGCGTATGAGGCCGGAACCTTGAAGGATCTGGACGATCGAATGGAGGCCAACGCCGAACCGCAGCGCCAGGCGAGCAGCGGCGATCAATTGTTCGAGGAGCTGTTCGGCATCAGCGCTGACAGCGCCGAAGGCGGCGGCAATGGCAGTGGCGATGGCAGTGGCGATGCGCCCGCTCCAGCAGGAATTCCCACCCCCGTGGTGGCCCACACCCGCCAGTCCTTCAGCCTGTTCCCCAGCCTCTGGGGCTACGTGGACACGGCCCTGGACGCGGTGGCGCAGCAGATGGAGCGCCGGGGCGAAAAGCTCGATCTGCGTGTCTTCCCCGAGCAACAACGGCTGGAGATCACGCCGCCTTCTGATCTGCAACGCCGCTACGACCGTTATCCCCGCGAGCTGCAGCCGCCCCGCGGCCAGCGCCTGGCGCTCTCCACCGAGCCGGCGGCCGTGCAGCGGGCCCTGGAACAGAGCCGCCGGCAGGACAATCAGCGCCCGCAGCAGATCAAGGAGAAACAGCGCCAGGAGAAGCAGAAGGCCATCGATGGGCGCTTCCTGGATCACGAACGCTTCGTGAGCCAGGTGATGACGATCGACCCGGCCCCTTACCTGAAGCTGGTGGCGGTGCTCCACCGGGAGGCCTGAGATGCAGCGCCGATCAGCCAGCGCCACGCTCACGGCTCTGAAAACAGGATCTGCTCAGGAGACAGGGCCTGCTCAGGACACAGCGCGGAACACGTCCTCGTCGCTGAGCCAGCCGGCCGGCTCGCCGAAGGGCAGGGCCTCGCGCCGCAGTCGCTCGAAGCGCATCAGCGACAGCTGGCGCCGTAGGGCCTCACGCACGATCTCTCCACGACTGCGGCCGGTGTCGGCACTGGCGGCTTCCAGCTGCTGCGCCAGGGCCTCGTCAAGGCGGATGGTGAGAAGGCGGCCGTCCATACCGATCATTGTGGCTGCCTGCATGAATAGCCCTCCTTGACGGCTGCTGCTGCCGAAACCGATCCAGCCCAGCAGGGCTGTTCGGCATAGGGTTCAGACAACCATCTGCACTGCGCCACCCCGCCCATGACCACCTCCGAACCTCTGATCACCTGCACAGCGGGCGTGCGCAGCGGCAAACCCTGTGTCGCCGGAACGCGAATTACCGTATCGGATGTGCTCGAGTATCTGGCCAGTAGCATGAGCCAGGAGGAGATCCTCAGTGATTTCCCCGATCTCAGGCCCGAACACATCCAGGCGGTGCTGCGCTATGCCGCTGAGCGCGAGAAACGCCTCAGCGAACTCACGGTGGCCTGAGCAGCGAAATGGCACGCCGTTTGCTTCTGGATGAAAACCTGAGCCCCCGGCTCGCCCCTGAGCTTTCAGGGCAGTTTCCAGGCAGTGTGCATGTGCGCGATGTGCAGCTGAAAGGCCAAAACGATCAGAAGATCTGGTTGTATGCAGCCGATAACGGCTACACCATCGTCACCAAAGACGATGATTTTCGTGCGCTGAGCTTGCTGCGTGGTGCGCCTCCGAAGGTGATCTGGCTGGTGGTGGGCAACACCAGCACGGCGGAGATTCTGCGGATCCTGCTGGCTCACGCCACCGCGATCGAGGCGTTCATCACCGAACCGATCACTTCCCTGCTCACGCTGCGCAAGCCCTGACCCATGGCCCTCCCCGGCATCAGCAACGCCAACGAGTTCTATTCCGCCCACTACCTCGAGAGCGTGCTGGCGGGGGATATCAAGAAGGTGCGCGAGCGCTGGACGGAGGAGGCCAAAGCGCAGCTATGGGGCATCACCACCAGCAGATCGAGGTCGGAATCCGGCCGCGCATCCCCCCGCGCCCGGGAGCCAAACAGCAGCACACGCCCTGGCCTGGGTTGAACCCCGGCCAGGGCAGCCTTCACCGCCTCCAGGTCGGCATCGATTGTTGGGGCTGGGTACGCCATCTCTGCAGGGTAGGGGGATCCTTGGGGTCAGAGCCCATAGGGATTCAGCAGGGCTACCTCTCGAAATCAGCATCCAGCCCCACCTCGGGCATGGAACCCAGCAGTTCCGCCAGATTGCACCGTGGAGGGCTCATCAACGCCCCCGCCAGGATGGCCCGATGCTCTGCTTCGGCACTGCGGCCATGGGCTCCGGTGCCCGCGTCGCTCACCCCCACCCGCTCAGCAATCCGCTGCAGTAGGGCCTCCATGCGATCCAGGCGGGCTTCGATCGCGGCCAGGCCAGAGGGGATGACCACGGCCTTGGCTGGTGCCTTCGCAGCCAGTTGGGCCTCGCCCCCCCGGAGCCGCTGGATCAGGGCTGCCTTGGTGAGGCTGGTGTAGCCCTTGAAGCCCCGCTCTTTGCAGAGGGCCTTCAGCTCCTTCACGCCCAGCCTGTCGAGCCCCTCCGCCAGTTCTCCTGCCACCCTCGGCTCCGTCTGAGCGTTCAACGGCAGCGCCCCATCCAGCTCCCGCAACATCCGGGCATCCGCCTGGGCCAGCTCCCGCAGGTTGGCCCGCAGCGCCTCAGCGATCTTGCCCATTACTCGGATCCTGAGAGGGTTGGGGAAGAATGGTGAGTTGCTGGGCGTGGCTCTCTGGCTTGCCGGTTTCCGGTTTGCCGGCCTCTGGCTTGCCGGTCTTCGGACCGCCGGACTGCTGTCCGTTGCTTTCCAGGACGTTTGACGGCAGATCGTTGCCCTCCAGGCTGGCCCGCAGCGCCTCCTGGCGGGCACTGAGCTGCTCAAAGCGTTCCTTGCCGGTGCGCCAGCGGTTCAGGAAGTTGATCACCGCCTGCACCAGCCTGCCGATGCTGCCGCCGCCGTTGTAGGAGCGCCGGCCCAGTTGGTAGGCCCCGAAGGCGGTGCCCATCTCGTCGCCCGCATCCTCCAGGTGCTCCACCACATCGGTCACGATTTCGAGCATCGCGTAGGCCTCCGCCTTCACGCTCGCCTCCCGCGCCGCCAGGGCCCGCAGCCGCTGGCCCAGTTCCAGCAGCTGGCCTCCCTGCTTCTCGGAGCGGCTGCGGTGGATGCCGCGGCTGATCATCAGACTCTTGTAATTGCCCCTTAGCTCCAGATACAACGCATCCAACCGTTCGCGCTCCAGCGCCGTGGGGTCGCTCGGGTAGGCCGAGGTGGGCGGTAAGGCCAGCGGGGGCATCGCAGGGCAGGCGTGGTTCGACCATTCTCACCTGGGATGGAGTTATGCGGAAACTGCATAATCCTGGGGGCCGCCGGCGCATCAGACCGTTGGTTGGGGCAGCTCTCCATTCACTTCGAATTGCTGGCGCCGGAAATGATGCACTGAGTTGTTATCCAAACAACGGATCGAGACGTCCTGGCCGTTGGCTTCTAGCTGCACCTCCACCTGATCAAACGGTGTGCTGGTGAATACACAGCAACTGATGACTCCCACCTGAACCACATCCTCAACGCTGCGCGCCGAGTGGTATTCAAAGGCCTCAATTCCAGCTTCGCGCATTTGCCTGCCAATGCCCTGGCAGAAGAGGCTGTCCACAGGATCACGCAACCTGGCCTGAAGTTCTCTGCTGCCATGGTCCTGCAGTTTCAGGCCCCTTGCGGTGCGCACCTGCACGTGGAAGAGGGTCTTTCGCATCGCGGTGCTGCGGGGAAAGGGCCGCTCAGGCCCATTCTGAAACACCAATTCGTAGTACGCCCCCTCCAGCAGACAGCCGAATCGGCTGCGTGATCCATAGAACAACCCCCGCTCCCAGCGTGTGGCAAACCGCGATCCGTGGCGCTTCCGATAACGAAACGGAGTGAGCAGCAGGCGATGCCGCACCGCGCACTCCTCGGCACTGGGAAGCTCCGGCTTGCTGGCCTCCAGAAAGTCTTCGAGCCAGGCCTGCTCATCCAGGCTGTCCGTCGTCCGGCGGGTGGCCTGAGCGCCCTGTTGTTCCACCAGCCGCAGCACCACCCCATCCAGCTGGGCGACAGCCTTGAGATCCACAGGGGTTCTCTGGCTCACGGCCGGCCACGCATGGCATCGAGGTATTGGACTAGCTCCACCAGCTGCTCCGGATCCTGCAGCTGCTCCCGCGGCAGGCCTCCCGTGTGGCGGTTGGCTGTGTTGATCCAGTGCCGCATCAATTCGGTGTCGTCGCCCACCAGGGCCGAGAGGCTGCGATGCAGGCGCAGCACCAGGGCAATCATCCGCTGGGTGTGCAAGTCGATGCGACTCTGCGCCCGTGCCTGCTCGAAAAAGGTGCGACTCTTGCCGATCGTCTGGGCCGTCTCCTGGGCCGACAGCCCCAGTTCCTCCCCAGCGCGCTGCAGCGCCTTACGCAGCACCAGATTTCCGTTGACCCCGCTGGCCGCCGCACTCGTGAGCTCCTGAACCTTCATGGCCCTCACACCATCTCTGGGTATCATGCCTCAAAAGCGGCAGCAAAGGCAGTTCCGCCTCGATCGAGGCACGGCCTGCACGGGCGCCGCCTCGGCGGTGGCCGCCGCTGGGTGGCCGTTGGTCGCACCGGGGAGCGCCTCGATCTGGCGGCCACACGATGAACAGCGCTTACATCGCCACGCGAGCCTTGACGCGTTTCGCTCGGGTCACGACAAAAGATCGCCCCTCTCCTGTGCTGCGGATCAGCACATCAGCGGGCAGGTCAAATTTCTCCACCAGCTTGCGGATCATGGCCAACGACAGCGGGCGTTGTTTGTTCATCACCTCTGAAATGCGTCCGCTACTGCCGATCACGTCCTCCAGATCTTTGCGCGAGAGACCCTGTTGCTCCAGAACAAACTCAATCGCCGCAATTGGATCAGGTGGGCTGATGGGGTAATGCTTGGCCTCATAGTCGTCAACCAAAACTGTCAAAACCTCAAGTCGGTCCCTTTCAGGGCTGCCTGCTGCGGCATCCAAGCAGCGGTCGATGTCTTGAAGGGCAAGCTCGTAATCGGCTTCGTTGTGAATGGGTTTGATGGGTTGCATGGCGTGTTTCAGACTATTGAAGCGTCGATCTTGTCGTATTCGGCATGGCTGCCAACAAAGCGGATGTAGACCGCCTTGAGTTCGTATTCAACCTTGACGATAAGTCGGTACTTGTTGTCACCGATCACGTCACGTTTGCTCTCCTCCCATTATGGGAGGAAGAGGCCCTGGCGTCGAGCGGGCTATGAGTATGCGTGGAATGCATGGTTCAGAACCATTGGCGGCGCTGGGATCCCGCCTAGCCTGAAGGTGCAGATTCGCCGCATCCCTTGCTCCCCTCCGTTGTAGCCAGCGAGCTGGAGCAGGTCGCTGCCGACGCCATCCGCACCGCCTTCCACCCCACCACGCCTGGCTTCAGAGGGCTGATCGATCGCTTCCTGGCCGACCGCGAGCGGCTGCTCAAGGGGCCCTATGTCTCGGTGTCCCTGCCCTTCCAGCAGGGTTCCGGCAGCGACTGGTTTCCCCAGATCCCTCTGCCCTTCCCGCCCTACCTCCACCAGGAGAAGGCCTTTCTGCGCCTCAGTTCGGCCTCCCCCCTCAACACGCTGGTGGCCACGGGCACCGGCTCCGGCAAAACCGAGTGCTTTCTGCTGCCGCTCCTCGACCATTGCCGCCTGGAGCATGCCCAGGGCAGCCGGGGCATCAAGGCGATCCTCATCTATCCGATGAATGCCCTGGCCACCGATCAGGCCCGGCGCATCGCCCAGCTCATTCACGCCACCCCCGCACTGGCCGGTTTGAGGGTCGGGCTCTACATCGGTGCTTCCGACGATGAGCCCACTGCGGCGATGGGCGCCACCAGAGTGATCACCGACAAAGCGGCGTTGCACAAGGGCCCGGCCTGCCCGCGCAGGGAGTTGCGGCCGTTCGGCGATGTGCGCCTCTAGATCGTTCTTGAGAGGCCCGTTGACAAGACTATGCAAAAGCTGCATAGGTCCGTCGTTGTGGTGATGGAAAACCCTTGGCGTTTGCTGCTGTCACGCTGTAGAACTACACAGACTGCGGCTCAGCAACGTCAGCGTATGGCTAAGGGGAGCGTCAGAGCAGCTCGATCGGGTCAAGGGCGGTGGCATCTCGCCTCTCCTGACATCGCCCCATGCCAATGGTGCGCCCTGAGCCGGGCCCTGCGATGAGCGATCGCTTCTTCAACGACCCGATCCTCAACTCCCCCTACGAGCGCCCCAGCCGACACTGGGAGCTTGTGAAAGGCATCCCCACGCAGGTGGAGTTGGAGGGGCGCCGGGAGTCGCAGCTGATCACGCCGATCCCCAAGCCCAGGAAGCGGGGCGGCAAGGACGAGCAGCGCGAGCTGGAGTTCGGGGCCCAGGGGCTGTCGGATAGCGACCAGCAATACGAGGTCACCCAGCAGATCAACTCGATCCGGGCGTTGGTGGAGGAGTGGCGCCAGGCCCCCGAGAGCCAGTGGAAGGTGTCAGCGGAGACGGCCCGGCTGCTGAAGCACTGGCGCCACCACGAATTCCAGGGCATCCGGCCCTTCTACTGCCAGATCGAAGCGGCGGAGACCGCCATCTGGCTCACGGAGGTGGCACCGGAGAGCGGCAAGCGTGGCAAGGACATCCTCGAGAAGCTCGAGAGCGCCAACGACGAAGCCAACCCCGACCTGTTGCGGATGGCACTGAAGCTGGCCACTGGTGCAGGCAAGACCACGGTGATGGCCATGCTGATCGCCTGGCAAACCATCAACGCCGCCCGCCATCCGGGGAGCAGCCGCTTCACCAAGGGATTCCTGGTGGTGGCGCCGGGGCTCACGATTCGCGACCGCCTACGGGTGCTCATGCCGAACGACACCGAGAGCTACTTCAAGCGGATGGAGCTGGTGCCGCAGGATCTGGTTCCGGAGCTGGGCAAGGCCCGGATCGTCATCACCAACTACCACGCCTTCCGCAAGCGGGAGCTGCTTGATCTGGCCAAGGGCACCCGCCAGTTCATGGAGGGTTGGCGGCAGGAAACGATGGTCACCACCGAGACCGAAGGCCAGATGCTGCAGCGCGTCATGAGCGAGCTGATGGCGATGAAGCAGGTGCTGGTGATCAACGATGAGGCCCACCACTGCTATCGCGAAAAGCCGCTCAGCGATGAGGAACGCGAGCGGATTCAGCTCAGCTCCGAGGAGAAGGCCGAGGCCAAGAGCCACCGGGAAGCAGCGCGGATGTGGATCTCAGGTCTGGAAGCGGTGAGCCGCAAGATCGGTAAGGGTCAACAGCGGGTGATCGACCTTTCGGCAACGCCCTTTTTCCTGGCCAGCTCGGGCTACAAGGAAGGCACGCTTTTCCCGTGGACGGTCAGCGACTTTTCGCTGATGGATGCGATCGAATGCGGCATCGTTAAGCTGCCGCGGGTTCCTGTAGCCGACAACATTGCCCAGGATGTGCCGCGCTATCGGGAGCTGTGGAAGAACATCAAAAGCAAGATGCCCAAGAAGGGGCGGGGCAAGGGGGGCAGCAAGGATCCCGAAAGCCTGCCTACGGAGCTCAAAACAGCGATCGAAGCACTGTATGGGCATTATGAGAAAACATTTGAGGAGTGGAAGAAAGCAGGATTCGATGTGCCACCCTGCTTCATCATCGTCTGCAATAACACTTCTACATCCAAGCTCGTCTACGACTATGTGAGCGGCTATGAGATCGAAGATGAAAGAGGAGATAAGCAAAACCGCAAGGGCTTCTGTCCCTTGTTCTGGAACTACGACGACAATGGCAATGCCATTCCACGGCCTCGCACCCTGCTGATCGACAGCGAGCAACTGGAGAGTGGTGAAGCCCTCGATACGAACTTCCGAGAGATGGCAGGTGCTGAGATTGAACAATTCCGTCGCGAGATCATTCAGCGCGAGGGAGCTGGTGGTCCAGACACCAAGCTTAGCGATGCAGACCTCTTGAGGGAGGTGATGAACACGGTGGGGAAGCCCGGCAAGCTCGGGGCCGACATCCGCTGTGTCGTATCGGTGGCGATGCTCACCGAAGGCTGGGACGCGAATACGGTCACCCATGTGCTGGGGGTGCGAGCTTTCGGCACCCAGCTGTTGTGTGAGCAGGTGGTGGGGCGTGCCCTGCGCCGCCAGAACTACACCCTCAATCCAGACTCGGGGCGGTATGACGTGGAGTATGCCGACATTCTCGGCATCCCCTTTGATTTCACATCCCAGGCTGTACCGGGCACTGTGAAGCCGCCACCACCCACGATTCAGGTGAAGGCGATCAGCCCAGCACGCGATGGCCAGGAGATTCGCTTCCCCCATGTGATCGGGTATCGGGCCGAGCTGCCTGATGATCAGGTCAAGGCCACCTTCAACGACGATCACATCCTGAATCTCACCCCGGAACTAGTCGGTGCCACGGTCACCAACAACCAGGGGATCATTGGCGAGGGCGTGAATCTCACGGTGGATCGCACAGGAGATTTCAGAAAGTCAACCGTGATCCTGCATCTGGCCAAGCATCTGGTCTACACGAAATACCGCGATGCCGATGAACTGCCCAAAACCCATCTCATCCTGCAGATGAAGAAGGTGGTTCGCGACTGGATGGACCAGTGCTTGGTTTGCAAAGGCGGCACCAACCACGGTCTGCTGATGTTCCGGGAAATAGCCGACATGGCCTGCGAGCGGATGATTCAGGCGATTGTGGTGAGCGCCGGGCAGCAGCATCGTCGGCTTGCGATCCTCGATCCCTACAACCCCAGCGGCAGCACCATGCACGTGAACTTCAACACCTCCAAGACATTGCGCTGGGAAACAAATTCCAGGAGGTGTCACGTGAACTGGGCCATCTGCGATAGCACCTGGGAGCAGGAGTTCTGCCGGGTGCTCGACCATCATCCGCGTGTACGCCGCTGGGTGAAGAACCAGACGCTGGGCTTCGAGGTGCCGTATCAGCTGGGTGGCGTGGCCCGCAAGTACATCCCCGATTTCATCGTGCTGGTGGACGACGGCCGCGGCGATGACGACCTGCTGCACCTGGTGTGTGAGGTGAAGGGTTACCGGGGCGAGGATGCCAAGGTGAAGAAAACCACGATGGAGGCCTTCTGGGTGCCCGGCGTCAACAACTCAGGCCGCTTCGGACGCTGGGGCTTTGCGGAGTTCCGGGAGGTCTATGCCATGGAGACTGATTTCGCCTCAGCGGTGGACGACGAAGTGAATCAGGTGCTGGATCAAGTGCTCACAGTGGAGGTGGCCTGACATGCCGAAGAAGCCTGCCAGCGAGAAACAGATCGAAAGCTTCGTGCACGACGATGCCTCACGCCGCAACATCCCTCCGGCTGAGTTCCAGACGATGGTGCGCAACCAGGAGAAGACGCCCATCCAGGTGGCCTATGAGCGCCGCAACCCAGATCTGGATCCCCAGCTGATCTGGCGTGGCAAGGATCTGCTGGATGAAACGCCGCTGGTCGTGAATGCACCGCCGCTCTACATCCAGGAGAAGATCCACCCGAAGGTGCTGATCGATGATCTGAAGCGGCGCAGCAAAGAAGACAGCAGTAGCCAGTCGGGCTTTGTTGAGCAGATGGGCCTGTTTGACACCATTAAGGGCGACGTAGGCGAGGGAGCGAAGACCGAGTTCTATCAACATGATCAGAACTGGTCGAATCGGATGATTCTTGGCGATTCGCTGCAGGTTATGGCGAGCCTAGCGGAGAGAGAAGGGCTACGGGGGAAGGTGCAGTGTATTTATTTTGATCCGCCTTATGGGATTAAATTTAATAGTAATTTTCAGTGGTCGACTACCAGCTCTGACGTAAAGGACGGCAATATGGGTCAAATTACCCGTGAGCCTGAACAGGTTAAAGCCTTCCGCGACACCTGGCGCGACGGCATTCACAGTTACCTCAGCTATCTACGGGATCGGCTGACCGTTTCCCGAGATCTCCTCGCATCCTCGGGTTCAATTTTTGTCCAGATTGGTGATGAAAATTTGCACCTTTTGCGAACCTTGATAGATGAAGTATTTGGCCCAGAGAACTTTTGTTCCCTGGTTACCTTCCGCAAGAAGACCATGCCACTTGGGTCTGAGCACTTTGAGGGTGTATCTGACTATATTCTCTGGTATGCAAAGGATATCTCATCTGCCAAGACTCGATCACTGATGAGAGAGAAAAGCGTTGAGGGAGACAGTCTCTGGACGTGGACGTTGACACCATCAGGCACAAGCCGGAAGATAAGTACGGAGGAGAGGAACAACCACAAGCTTATACCCAAAGGGGAACAAATTTACAGACTTGTGTCTTTGCTGCCCGCCCAATATAGGCAAAACCAGGATTTCACTTTCCGATTTAATGGTCAAAACTTTGGCCCTCCAAGAAGGTCATGCTGGAAGACAACATTGCAGGGAATGAATCGTATGGCTGCTGCTGGCCGCATCCAACAAACTAATAATTCATTGCAACAAGTCCTTCTCCATGCTGATTATCCAGTTACACGGCTTACTGCGCTTTGGCCTGATACAGGCGGTGCTTCTGGAAAAGTTTATGTCGTTCAAACTACTGAAACAGCAGTCCAGCGATGCATTTTGGCTTCCACAGATCCTGGCGACCTCGTTCTTGATCCTACATGTGGTTCAGGCACAACAGCAGCCGTTTCAGAACAATGGGGCCGCCGCTGGATCACGATTGATACTTCTCGTGTTGCCCTGGCACTGGCCCGTGCACGCATCATGGGCGCTCGCTATCCATACTACTTGTTGTCTGATTCCTCAGAAGGAAAACATAAGGAAGCTGAGCTAACTCGCACGATTCCAAATACCGAACCCGCTGCTTTCAGCATCCGCCAAGGCTTTGTCTACGAGCGTGTACCTCATATCACCCTGAAGTCAATTGCCAACAACACCGAGATCGACACTATTTGGGAGAAATGGCAAGCCACCCTGGAGCCCCTGCGCGAACAGCTGAACACTGCACTTGGTATGGCTTGGAAAGAATGGGAGATCCCCCGCGAAGCCCAGCCCACCTGGTCTGACGAAGCCAAGAGCGTTCATGCCAACTGGTGGGATGCGCGCATCGCTCGACAAAAAGAAATCGATGCCTCCATTGCCGCCAAGGCCGATTCCGAATACCTCTTCGACAAACCCTACGAAGACAAATCCAAGGTCCGCGTAGCCGGCCCGTTCACGGTGGAGAGCCTCAGCCCCCACCGCACGATGATCGTCAACGACGACGACACCATCAGCGATCCCCACAAACAGGGGGCCACAGCCGAGGGGGCAACGGACTTCGCCCAGATGATCCTCAACACCCTGCGCGTGGCCGGGATGCAACAGGCCCACAAGCAAGACCGCATCAGCTTCGAGTCGCTTGATGGCTGGCCCGGTGTTCTATTGGCTGGCAAGGGCAGCTATCGCGATGCTGATGGCACGCTCAAGACAGCAGGTATCTTCATCGGCCCCGAGTTCGGTACCGTCACCCGTGTGGACCTTGTGGAGGCTGCCCGCGAGTGTGCCGACGCAGGCTTTGATGTATTGATCAGCTGCGCCTTCAACTACGAGGCCCAATCCACCGAGTTCGACAAGCTCGGTCCGATCCCCGTTCTCAAGGCCCGAATGAATGCCGATCTGCACATGCAGCAGGATCTGGCCAACAGCGGTAAGGGCAACCTGTTTGTGATCTTCGGCGAACCCGACATCGACATCCTCGATGCGACTGGTCCCGATGGACAGCCCAATCAGATCCAGGTGAAGATCAACGGCGTCGACGTGTTCGATCCCTCCACCGGCGAGGTCCGCAGTGACGAGCCCGACAACATCGCTTGCTGGTTCATCGACAGCGACTACAACGGTGAGAGTTTCTTCGTGCGCCAGGCCTACTTCCTTGGCCAGAACGATCCCTATAAGAGCCTGAAGACCTCGCTCAAGGCTGAGATCGACCTTGAGGCCTGGGAATCTCTCAACAGCGACACGTCTGTTCCGTTCGCCAAGCCTTCAACAGGGCGCATCGCCGTGAAGGTGATAAATCACCTTGGGGATGAGGTGATGAAGGTGTACCGGGTTTCATAGAATTCTCGTAACCCATTTGCCCCCTCTTTCACTTCACTCTTCCAATAATCTGAATGAAGCCACTGGAGACTGAAATGAATCTATCGCATAAGATGGTTCAGCTCGATCTGTCACCCCAAGACCAGTCATGCAGCGTCTCCGACAAGGATCAAGCTCTTTGTCCTCTCCAGGTCTGTTTTCAATGCTCTTCGAAGGATTCTAGGCCCCATACCCCACCATCCTACGCTGCACGCACTAAACTGCTTCTTGAAGCCACGGCATTTGCCTTATTAGTACTCATTCAGTTTCCGCGTCAGGCTATCGCCCGTGATTATCATCCATCGATTAATCTACTAGCGGTGCCAAGTTACTCCTTCGGGGCACTGCCGGCCGAGACGTCTAGAGTTTCGACTCTGCAGCCACAGGGCAATGCGGGAATAAGTTCTCCAAAAAGCACAACGCAGACGAATACACCCGAGTATCTAACTGGCATCTTTATAAGCATTGCCACAAGTCTATTTGCATCTTTCTTGTTCTGGCTTGCCTTGTATATGCGCAGGCCGAACATCATCATCTCGCCTGTTATTATTAGGCACAGCTCCACCCAAGGCATCGACTATTATCTTGTCAAGCTCATCAATGCGTCGCGAACTGACTTAGTTGGGTTGAAATATGAACTTCATCTCGTAAGTCCTAGGCCTCATAAATGGATCACACTCCCAAATGGCAAGCAAAAGGAAGTAAGGCTATTAAACAAAACTAAGCTAAAGCTCGGAATTGATGGAGCGAGAACTGAGTCTATGATCCTGAAGAGGTATCTGCGACCCTCAAAGGATGTCAATGGAGAGGCGCTTTATGCACAAGTGTTTTCGGTTTCAAAGGATAAGCAGGTCCGCAAAAAGACTTTAGACGGGCTTCTCGCTGGGTCAACTAACGGCTATCTACTTTTTAGTGTCTATGCTGTTCACCCAGCATCCGGCTTTGGCAAGGCATTTTCCAAAGTCTACTCCCGTGAGGATATAGTTGATGGAGAAGAGTTCGCGTGGGGCAAATCGTTTGATGTCTTGCAGGGACCGACAGTAGAGATAGTAGCGCCTACACATCAAGCCTGAGCCAAATGACTTTCTTCTTGGCAGAGACATTCCAGTCTAGCCTGCAAAGGCTCAGCGCAGAAGAGCAAAAGGCCGCAAAGCTTGCTTGCTTCGAACTTCAGGTTAACCCGGGAAATCCCGGTCTACAGTGCCACAGGCTCGACAACATCAAGGACAAGAACTTCTGGTCAGCCCGTGCCAGCCGTGACATCCGACTGATTTTCCATCGGGTCGAGAGCAGCGTGATGCTCTGCTATGTCGGCCATCACGATCCTGCCTACGACTGGGCTTCGCGGCGCAAGATTGAAACTCATCCCGTTACGGGCGCAGCTCAGATCGTCGAGATCCGCGAGACGGTTCGCGAGATCCAGATCCCACTCCACGTCCCCGCTGAATCTCCAACCACACCCGAGCCCAAGCGGCCGCTCTCCAAGCTCACGGAAGAGGACCTGCTCAGCTATGGCGTTCCAGCCGAGTGGATCCCGGATGTCCGCACGGCGGACGATGACATGCTGCTGGTGATCGCCTCCCACCTCCCCGGAGAGGCTGCCGAGGCGATCATTGACCTGGCCACCGGCACCACGCCAGCCAAGCCAGAGGTTCGCAAGCCGGATCAGGGCAATCCTTACGAGCACCCTGATGCCCAGCGCCGATTCCGGGTGCTCACGGGCACCGAGGAGCTTGCCCGGGCGCTGGACTACCCCTGGGAGCGTTGGATCGTCTTTCTGCATCCCAGCCAGGCCGACTGGGTGAGCCGCTCATTCAATGGCCCCACCCGCGTGCAGGGCTCGGCAGGCACCGGCAAGACCGTGGTGGCCCTCCATCGCGCCGTGCACCTCGCCCGAAGCAATCCAGATGCCCGGGTGCTGCTCACCACCTTCTCCGATCCCCTGGCAGCTCTGCTGCAGGACAAACTCCACCGCCTTGTTCAGGGGGAGCCCCACCTGCTGGAGCGACTGGATGTGCTGGCGATGCAGGAGCTGGGCGAGCGCATGCACACGGCCCAGCTGGGCAACCATCAGCTCATCGCCGCTGATGAGCTCCGCGCATTGATTCAACGCCACGCGCCGGTGGAGATCAGCCGCGTCTATGGCGAGGGGTTCGTGGCGGAGGAGTTCAGCGAGATCGTCGATGCCTTCGGACTGCGCGACTGGGACAGTTACCGCGATGTGCGCCGCCTGGGCCGTAAGAGCCGCCTCAACGAGGGCAAGCGTCGTTTGCTCTGGCAGGGCTTCGAGGCCGTACTCCAGGAGCTCGAAAACTCAGGCCAGATCACGCACCACCAGCTCTTTCATCGCACCTCCGAGCAACTCCACCGAGGCGGCGCCAGGCCGTACCAGCACATCGTGGTGGACGAATGCCAGGACATCACCGCCGCCCAGCTCCGTCTTCTGGCCGCCTTGGCGGGGACCGGCCCCGATGCCCTGTTCTTTGCGGGGGACCTCGGTCAGCGGATCTTCCAGCAGCCTTTCTCCTGGACCCAGTACGGCGTGGACATCCGCGGCCGCTCGCGCACCCTGCGCATCAACTACCGCACCTCCCACCAGATCCGCAGCCAAGCTGATCAGCTGCTCGATCCCGAGTCCCGAGATGTGGACGGCAACGTGCAAGACCGCCGCGGCGCCATCTCGGTCTTCAACGGTCCGGAGCCAGACATTCGGGAGTGCGACGACACCGACAGCGAGACCGAGCAGGTCGCTGCCTGGATCGAGCAGCGCCGCAGCGAAGGCCTCACCCCCAGGGAGTTCGGCATCTTCGTGCGCAGCGAGGCCGAGATCACCCGCGCCGAATCAGCGCTGCAGTTGGCTGAGCTGCCCTACGAGCGTCTGCAGCCTTCGGCCATCCGTCTTGGCAGCAAGGCCACCCTCTCCACCATGCACCTGGCCAAAGGGCTGGAGTTCCGCGCCGTCATCGTGATGGCCTGCGATGAAGATGTAATCCCCAACGCCGAGCGGATCAAGGCCATCACCGACGACAGCGACCTCGATGAGGTGGTGGCCACCGAGCGCCATCTGCTCTACGTGGCCTGCACCCGCGCTCGCGATCACCTGCTGATCACCAGCGGGGATACCTGCTCGGAGTTCGTGGAGGACCTGCTCGGGTGAACCAGCCAGCACGGGACCAGCTCCAGATTGCGCAAGCCGCCCGCACCATCGCCCTCCAGATGCTTCAGGAGCGGGGCCGTGGCGCCGTTCTGGTGGGCGCCGCACGAGTTGATGCAGCCCTGGAACGCCTGCTTCAGGCGGTGCTCTTAACGGCTCCTGGCTCCACGGACCCGTTCTTTCAGCCCGATCGGCCCCTCGGATCTTTCGGGGCGCGGATCACCCTGGCCGCTCGGCTTGGCTTGATCGAGCCGCCGGTGGAGCAGGCCCTTCAGACCCTGCGACGGGTGCGCAATGGCTTCGCCCACTCCACCACCACAGCCACCCTGACCGATCCCGGCCACGCAGACCGCCTGTTCCAGGCCTATGCAGCAGCCCGGGTCAATTCACTCTGGTTGCCACTGGAGCGGATCCTGCAGCAGCAGGTCGGTGGCCCCGGTGAACCACCCGTGGAAGCCGGCCTACGGGACTACATCCTGCTGATCACCATCCTGGTGGCGTTTCTTGAGGCCGCTGCCCAGAAGCTCTCACCTCAGGCGCCACCGTTTGTGATGGGCTTCGCTGGGATCGTTGCCCCACACCAGCAGACCGATGACCACCACTGACCCCTTGCCGCCTTGGCGAGCGCTACTGCGCGGGGCCCAAGAGCGTGAGGGGCGCGCGCCCCAGGCCCGCTGGCTGCAGCTGGCGAGCGTGGCTGCCGATGGGACACCACGGGTGCGCACCCTGGTGTTCCGCGGCTGGGCCGGACCCGCGGCCCTGGATCTGCTCACCGATGCCCGCAGTGCCAAGCCCGCCGAACTGATCCGCCAGCCAGCAGTGGAATTGTGTTGGTTGCTGCCCCGTGCCCGCTCACAGTTCCGCCTACGCGGAAGCCTGCAGACCCTGTCACTTGAACAGGAGCGGAGGGAGCGCGAACGCCACTGGCAGATGCTCTCGCCCGGTGGGCGCGGCCTGTGGGGATGGCCCCCGCCCGGGGAGCCCTTCGACCCTAAGGCGGCCTTCCCCGAGCAGCTTCCCGATGGATCGCCGCTGCCGGATCACTTCCAGCTGTTGCGCATCGCCCTGGTGCAGGTGGACCTGTTGGAGCTCACGGGCCATCCCCACCGCCGCCGGTGCTGGAGAGAGAGCACTGGCTGGATGGAGGAGCGTTTAAATCCATAAACCTGGGCGACGGAAAACGGCATCAGCTGTGATCGCATCCATCGTGCAAGCTTTGGCCCTGGCCGCAGCAGCTCCAGGGGTGCATCGGCGTCCATGACACCGGACGCCAGCAGATCTGCAGCGGCAAGAAGGCTTCCGCCACAGAGGTTTTCCCACAACGTCCCGGAGCCCTTTAGCGTCGATGCTCGGAGCCACAGACTGTCCCAACCGCTTCGTCTACAAACACCGCAGCCCAATCCACCGCGATCTGGTTTGATGCTTCTCCCATCCCTGGCCCAGCGGCACAGGCAACCCGAGTGGATGGACCAGCCCGGCATCGATCCTGACGCCCACAGCCAAGCCCTGCAGGGTCTACGCAGGATCAACGCCTTCAGCGGAGCCGTGGGTTCCCTGTTCGCGCCGATCCGTTCCCTGGCCCGCGAGCACGGCGGCCAGCCGCTGCGGGTTCTGGATCTGGCCTGCGGCGGTGGGGACAACACCACCGCCCTGGCGGAACGGGCGCGCCGAGAGGGGCTCGCCGTGCAGGTGGACGGCTGCGACCTCAGCCCGCAGGCGGTGGCGATCGCGACCCGCAGCGCCGAGGAGCGGGCCCTTGGCGCCAGGTTCTTCCAGGCCGACGCCCTCAACGACCCCCTCCCCGAGGACTATGACGTGATCCTGTGCAGCCTGTTTCTGCACCATCTCGATCAAGAACAGGCGGTGGATCTCCTGCAGCGGATGGGACGCGCCAGCCGCTGTCTGGTGCTAGTCAATGACCTGATCCGCAGTCCCCTCGGCTACGGCTTGGCCTGGGCGGGCTGCCGGCTGCTGAGTCGCTCCCCGATCGTCCATTTCGATGGTCCGGTGTCGGTGCAGGGTGCCTTTCAGTTGCAGGAAGTGCGGGCTCTGGCGGCCCAGGCAGGTCTTGAGGGTGCCGCCGTGCGGCGCAGCTGGCCCGAGCGCTACCTGCTGAGTTGGCGCCGTTCGCTCGCTTCGCCCCAACTCGCTTCGCCCCAACCACGATGAGGGCTCCGGAGTGGGACGTGATCGTGATCGGGGCCGGACCCGCCGGCGCCCTGGCCGCCCACCAGTTGGCGCGTCGCCAGCTGCGGGTGCTCCTGGTGGACAAGCGGGTGTTCCCCCGCTGGAAGATCTGCGGCAGCTGTCTCAATGGCGTTGCCCTCAGGGCCCTGGAGACGGCGGGACTGGGCCATCTGATCGATGCTCTCGGCGCTGTTCCGCTTGAGCGAATCCGCCTCGGTCTGCAAGGGCGTCAGCTGGAACTCGCCCTCCCGGCAGGCCGTTCCCTCTCCCGAGGCCGCCTCGACCTGGCCTTGTCCGAGGCCGCCGTGGCTGCCGGTGCCGTGTTGCGTTCACCGTGCGAGGCCAGCGTGGCTGGGTCCCATCCGACCGGCCGGGAGGTGCTGCTGCGTTCCGGCGCCGATGTCCAGATCACCAGCGCCCGGGTCGTGCTGGTGGCCTCGGGTCTGGGCAACCCCGGTCTGGGGCCGGAGCTGCCGATCGAAACGCGGATCAGCCCCCGGGCCCGGATCGGCGCCGGCTGCGAGCTTGATTCAGGGGAGAGGGGCTACGGCCGGGGCACGATCCACATGGCCATTGGCCGGCATGGCTACGTGGGATTGGTGCGCAACGAAGCGGGCGCTCTCAACCTGGCGGCCGCCTTTGATCGGCCCCATCTGATTGCAGCCGGTGGGCCGGCCGCCAGTGCCGCCGCAGTGCTGGCCGAGGCCGGCTTTGATCCCCTGCCCGAAGCCGCCGCTGCCACCTGGCGGGCCACGCCAGCCCTCACCCGTCGCTCCACCCCCCCGGCAGCCGAACGGGTGCTGCTGCTCGGGGATGCCGCCGGCTACGTGGAGCCGTTCACGGGCGAGGGCATGGGCTGGGCCCTGGTGGGGGCACTAGCGGTCGTGCCGCTGGTGCTGCAGGGACAACAGGAGTGGAACACGGGCCTCGAGCGCGAATGGGCCCGTACCCATGCCAACCTGATCGGTTCACGGCAGCGCTTCTGTCATGGGTTGGCCTTCGCCCTGCGGCGCCCAGGGCTGAGCCGAGCCCTGCTGGAGGCGGCCGGACGCTGGCCGGCCCTGACTGCGCCCCTGCTCCAGCATCTCGAAGGTGCCTCTCGCCAACGGATCGCCCCAGAGCCATGTCGCTGACGATTCACGGTCTGGGCACGGCCCTGCCCCCCCATCGCGTGGCCCAGGGCGATGCCGCCACGATCGCGGCTCGGTTGGCCCTGCCGGAGCAGGAGCCTTCCCCGTCCGAGCGCCGGCTGCTCAAGACCCTCTTCCGCCGCTCCGGGGTCGCGATGCGCCACATCGTGCTGGAGGACGACCTCACCGGCAAGAACTCTGGCCACGATCAGAGCTTCTTCGGCACCACCAGTCCCAGCACCGGGGAGCGGATGCGGCGCTACAGCCAGGAAGCTCCGCCCCTCGCCCTGCGGGCCGTGCGGGCTGCCCTGGAGCAGGCGCAGCTTCCCCCCGAACGCATCACCCACCTGGTCACGGTCTCCTGCACCGGCTTCCACGCGCCCGGCGTCGATCTGGCCCTGATGGCCGCCCTGCCGCTGCGCCCCAGCGTGGCCCGCACCCATGTGGGGTTCATGGGCTGTCACGCCGCCCTCAACGGTCTGCGGGTGGCGGCCGGCTTCACCGGCGCCGATCCCGAGGCCTGCGTCTTGCTCTGCGCCGTCGAGCTCTGCAGCCTGCACCTGCAGTACGGCTGGGAGGCCGAAAGGATTGTGGCCAATGCCCTCTTCGCCGACGGCGCCGCCGCTCTGGTGGCCTCCGGGGAGCGGACGGCGGCCACGGTGGATTCAGCCCCGGGGCTGCGGCGCTGGATCGCCAGTGGATCATTCGTGGTGCCCGCCAGCGCCGAGGCCATGTCATGGGCGATTGAGGATCACGGCTTCGTCATGGGCCTGTCCCCCCAGGTCCCCGATCTGATCGCAGCGAATCTGAGGCCCTGGCTAGAGGGGTGGTTGGCGGAGCATCAACTGACGCTCGAATCGATCGGCTGCTGGGCCGTGCATCCCGGTGGCCCCCGCATCCTCTCGGCGGTGACCGAGACCCTCGGACTCGATCCCGCCCTGATCGAGCCCTCCCGATCGGTGCTGAGGGAGTGCGGCAACATGTCCTCGCCGACCCTGCTGTTCATCCTCGAGCGCTTGCGGCGCAGTGGCGCCCCAGGGCCCTGCCTGGCGATGGCTTTCGGTCCGGGGCTCTGCGTCGAGGTGGCGCTGTTGGCGTGAGAACAAGAAAGAGCAGCTGCGCGGAAACTGGCCTGGTGCTGTGCTGAAGCAGGCCAGTTCGGGCACGGCGCAAGCAGGCCAATCAGGTGGCCTAAGTGCCTGAGAGCAACGCAGCCGCCCATGCCGGCAGGGGATCCCGATGCAGTTTCAAGGAGCCGTTGGTGATCGTGAACACGGGAACAAACGGGTCAACCGCTGAGGAGTTGTCGTAGGCCCGCAGCACATCCACCAGGGGGATTGAGGCACGCACCTGATCCAGCAACCGGGGAATGCGGCTGATCACCTTGTCGGCTGGGACGCTATGGCCACCTTCGCTGACCCGGCTGGCGATCCGCGCCTGGTTGAGTGCTGTTGTCTCCAGATGGATCAGCACCATGATCACCTGATAGCCCAAGGCCTTAGCGCGAGCGATGAAATCGATCTTGGAGGGATGGGAATAGACCGTTTCAAAACAAAAGCTCACGCCCTGCTCCAGCAGCTGATGCCGCTGCCGTTCCGCCAGTTGGGCGGCCTCATAACTGTGGGCCTCCGGGGCCTCCGCAAAGACGATCCTGGCCAGCACATCGGCATTCACGAAGGGCAGCCCCAGTGGCTCCAGCGCAAGCCGGTGATAGGTGCTCTTGCCGGCCCCGTTGCCCCCCACGAGGATCCACAGCTGGGGGCGTTCGCTCAAGCTGCCGAGGGATCGCAGGGCCGGAACACACCACCTTCAAAGGCGCCGGCCGTGCGGTTGCCTTCGTTGTCGATCCGCTCCAGCAAGCCAGGCCGGCTGGGGCAGGCCTGGTAGCGCACAGAGGCCGTGCTCACGGATGCAGCCAGGCTGCCGTTCTGGCGCAGGGCATCGAGGGACGCGAACACGCTCTCCGGCGCCACCGCCGCCGTCCGCACAGGTTCCACCCGCAGACGCGCCAGACCGGCCTTCACATCGAGCAGCAGGTCGGGATCGAGAAGGGCCGCCACGTCCTGGCCTAAGGCGGCCCAGTACTCAATCTGCTGGGCAGCACTGCGGTGGTGAAGGGCACCGGCCAAGGCAGCCCTGCGCATCAAGTCATCCTGCAGGCGGACGGGGGAGGCGGATTTCGCCATGGATGATCCGATCAACGCCGACCCATGCGTCACCGTAGCAGTCTGCTACGACAGCGCGGGCACCTGGGGCCGGTATCGATAACGCGGGTCACTAGCTGTCGCGTTCGGTGGCCGCCACCAGCTCATACAAGGGGATGGGGCCACCCTTCACCTCCGCCCGCAAGGCTTCTAGCTGCTGCAACGACAACCTCTTGCTCTGACTTGAGGCGGGAGAGCACCCGGTTGAACGCAACGCCCCCAGACGCCTTAGCATTGCTAGCAGTGCAGGCATTGCATAAGAGAGAAGCCCATGGCCACCCTCACCATCCGGAACCTCGACGAGGGCACCAAGGCCCAGCTGCGCATCCAGGCCGCACGACACGGCCGATCGATGGAGGAGGAAGTCCGCACGATCCTCCGCGAGGCCATCGAAGCCAGCCAGCCATCAGCAGCAACCAAGCAAGGGCTGGGCAGTCGCATCCAGGCCCACTTCGCTCCGTTCGGAGGGGTGGAGCTGGAGCTTCCTCAGCGTTCGTCGCAGCCAACCCCAGCTCAGTTCGGCGCTGAACCGTGATGGCAAACCCAGGAACGCCAGAACCCACCAGGGAAATTCCGCGGTGATGTTGCTCGATACCAATGTGATTTCTGAGCTGATGCGCCCTCAACCAGAGCCAAGGGTGTTGGCCTGGGCCGATGGCCTTGATCCAGAGGCGGTGGCGATCACAGCCATGACCGAAGCCGAGATCCTGCACGGCCTGGCCCGGCTGCCGAATGGTCGGCGCAAGCAGGAGCTGCAGCAGAGCTGGGACGCCTTGATGGCCGAAGTGTTTACCGGCCGGGTCTGGCAGTTCACCAGCGCAGCAGCTCACTGGTACGCCCAGCTGCTGAGACGCCGCGAGCAATTGGGACGATCCATGGCGACCGCCGATGCGGTGATTGCCGCGACGGCTCTGGCTCAAGGAGCGTCACTGGCCACCCGTGATGTCGCCGACTTTGCCGACATCGGGCTGGACGTGATCAATCCCTGGGATCTCCCATGAACCCACACCGAATCTGACCTTTCGCGCCTAGTCGTAGTGACTCCACATCCGCAACACCTTCACCACGCGTACGTCCTCCACCACCTGATAGCCCAACCGGTGTTGGATGTTGATGCGCCTGGAGCAGGCTCCGCGCAGATCGCCCACAAGGGCTACGTAGGGCGGTGGTTGTTGGTAGGGATCAGCCAGCTCACCAGCCTGGTTCGGTGCTCAGTTCTGAGGCTTCGGTGGCCATTCCCTCCAGGATCGACTCGCGCATCCCGGGGATGGCCAACAGATGGAGCGTTTCCTCAATCGAGCGTCAGTCGGCCTCGGAAATCAGCACCGCGTCGCCCCGCTTGCCTTGGATCTGCACCGGCTGATGGGATTGCCCCACCTCATCAATCAGGGCATACAGGCGCCTGCGGGCTTCCGTGACGGACACCGTGGTCACAGGGATCTCGGAGAACGTACGTAAATGCGCACCCCGAGTCTCGTGATGTTGCCTCCAATATAGTTATCTGGTTGATTTGAATACCAGTTTATAAAGGATGTGATGGAAGTGCCGCCTACCCACTGCCAATCTCCTCCTGGCTCAGCACTGCCAGAAGGCTGAAACAAACCCCTATGTACCCTATGTAAGGGCCAGCATTAGTCCCCACCCAAAGGGATGGATCGGTTATTTGATCGAATACTGCAGCGTTTTCCGCTGCGCTATTAAACTTTCCTTTGATCGAGATGCGAATGGAAGCGGCTGCTGAAGCCCAGCAGATCGAAGCCACTGAATAGGAAACTGATCCCTACGAGCAGTCCGATCACGGACAGCAAACCGGCCGGGCTCATCGTCAGGATCATGACACCAAGAACAAGTGTAACGAGGCCATTGGCTAATCCCCAGCCCCAGCCCCGCGTCGTGCGATTGCTGAAGGAGATGATGGCTGACACGGCCCCTTCTGCCAGGAACACGAGGCCGATCGCCGAGGCCAGGGCCTTGATCTGCAACGCGGCGGGGACCATACCCGATTTGAACTGGATCACCATCCAAAGGCCGGTGACCAGCAACAAGGTGGAGACCACAAGCCGCCAGAAGCA
>JBBASH010000015.1:0-50177 GCA_040399305.1 Cyanobium sp. | reverse complement strand
TGTGCTTGTGGGTCGGCCCGGGCGTACTGGTCCTGATCCAGGATGATCTGATCCAACAGCCCCCACGAACCCCCTTCGCCCAGCGGATCCTGATCCGATCGACTGGCGGCCCCTGCTGTTCCAGCAGTTCCACGACATCCTCCCCGGCACCTCGATCCCGGAGGTGTTCGAGCAGGCCGAACCCCAGTGGCGTGCCGCCCGCCGCCGCGCCCGCCGGCAGCGGGATCGGGCCCTCGGGGCCCGCGCCACCGTGGCTGGTGCCCCGGAGGCACAGCGCTGGCGCGTCGCCCAGCTCCAGCCCCGGCCGGCTATGCCCAGCACCCTGCGGCTGCCCGCCGGCAACTGGAGGGTGGAGGGTCCGGCCGGATCCAGGCCGCTGGTGGGTCAGCCCGCACCCGGCGGGGGCCAGTGGGTGCAGCTGGAGGGCATTGCCGGCATCGGCACTGTGGAGCTACGCCGCCAGATCGGTGGCAGCGGCTGGGATTCCGGGCCGGGCCAGCCGCCGGCGCCCCAATCCGGCGGAGGCGAACGCCTGCCGCTGCAGCACCCGGTTGTCCTGGAGCCTGCCCCCGATCTGGGTCCGGGGCACTGGCGATTGGGCAATGGTCTTGTCACAGCGGTGGTGGGGCCCAGCGGGGTGGAACAGCTGCTGGATCGCCATGGCGCAGCCCAGCTGGCGGCTCCCCTGGCCTGGCGCCGCTGCAGCGACCGCGGCGAGTTCTGGGATGCCTGGGACCTTGCCCCCGTAGACCGCCGCAGCCCCCTGCCCTGGCTCTGGGATGGGGCGCCCGAGTGGATCGAGGCGGGTGCACTCTGCGGCCGCTTCCGGTTGCGGGGGCGCTGCGGCGCCAGCCCGGTGCGGCTGGAGGGCCGCCTGCTGGCCGGCCAGCCCTGGCTGGAGCTGGTGCTCAGCCTCGACTGGCACCAGCGCCATGAGCTGCTGCGCCTGGAGGTTCCCCTGGCCACTCCCGCCGTGCGCTGGGCCGCCGACACACCGGCCGGCGTGCTGGAGCGCCCGGCCGAGCCCCGCACCGCCCGCGAGCAGGCCCGCTGGGAGGTGGCGGCCCTGGCCTGGCTGGCCTCGGTGGGTCCGGCCGGGGGTGGCGGGCTGGCGGTGCTGCTCGACGGGCCCCAGGGAGTCGATGCCACGGCGGAGCGGCTGGGCGTGTCCCTGCTGCGGGCCCCCACTTGGCCCGATCCCGGCGCCGACAACGGCTTCCAGCGCCTGCGGCTGGCCCTGATGCCCTGCGGTGAGGGTTGGCGGCAGGCGCAGGTGCCGCTACAGGCCAGGCGCCTGCGCGAACCCCTTTGGTGTCACCCGGTCGATCCGGCCACAGCCGATCTCTCGTTCGCGTCATGGCCGCCTCTGGCCCCCGACCTGGCCCTGGTGAGCTTGCGGGGCGCCGACGACGGATCGGGGGATCTGCTGGTGGCGCTTCAGAACGAAGGGCCCTGCCGCCGGCCGTTCGATCCTGGGCCCGGCTGGGTGCTGTTGGCTCGCCTTGATGGGCTCGATGGCCCCGTTGCTCCCGGGGCCTCGGCTGAAGGGGTCGCTCCTGCGCAGCTCACACCTGAGGGATCCGCTCTCGTGCGCCCTTGGGAGCTCAGTTTCTGGCGACTGGGGAGGCGCTGATCGAACCCCTGAACTGGCGACCCCGGTGTCTGGGGTTCAGATCCGGAGGTGACGCTTCCCCAGGCCCGGTGATTTCAGGGCTCGTGATTTCAGTCCTCGTGATCATCGAAGGGATCGGTGAGCCGCTTCGAGGGCGGGCCGAAGGCGGTGTAGATGCCAAAGCCGGTGAGTCCCAGCAGAACGGCCAGAACCGCGATGGCCACGGAGAGGGCGGGGGAGGCGGCGGCGGGTTCCATGGGCTGGTTGGGGGGCTGGATGGGTGGGGCAGCTGCTGCCCCGTGCTGACCGGACTGGAGCGGGGGGCCGGGAACCGGTTGCCGCCGCTGAAGTACTGAGCCGCGGCACTCGCTGGGAGGGAGCGCTGGTCTGAGGGGGAAGGTTCTGGGGGATCGGACTCGGATTCGGGCACCCGGTGGGCACCTGGTTTCGCGTCAGAAGGGTCGTCACAAGTCGAGACGGCCTGTCCCGGCAGGACCGACGGGACCCTTAGAGTAGCCAGAGCGATCTCATGCCCGAGAGGACCCGGCAGCCATGGCTCAACGCACCCGACTGGGAGACATTCTTCGCCCCCTGAACTCCGAGTACGGCAAGGTGGTTCCCGGTTGGGGCACCACGCCCGTGATGGGCGTGGCCATGCTCCTCTTCCTGGTCTTCCTGCTGGTGATTCTCCAGCTCTACAACAAGTCGCTCTTGCTCGAAGGCATCAACGTCAACTGGAACGGCCTCAGCTGAGGCCGGGCCCTGTCCCGGGTCTTCCGGCCCCTCCAGCCCACTCCCCATGAACGTCTTCGGCATCGGCCTCCCGGAGATGGCGGTGATCGCCGCCATCGGTCTTTTGGTGTTCGGCCCGAAGCGACTTCCTGAGCTGGGAAAGACCCTCGGCAAGACCCTGCGGGGGTTCCAGAGTGCCTCCCAGGAGTTTGAAAAGGAGTTCCGCCAAGCGGTGACACCCGAACCGGAAGCCTCCGGTGCCCAGGCCGCCGCTTCAGCGCCCGCAGTCTCTTCCCCTTCCCTGCCGGTTTCCAGCGAGGTCGCTGTGCTCCCCGTTTCTGCAGAGCCGGCCTCAGGCGCCATCCCGGCGGCCGTGGCGAGCGATACTCCCGGCAGCTGAGCGGCGGCGGTTCACCTTGGATCTCCAGTTGCTCGTGGGCTTAGGTAATCCGGGCAGCCGCTACGCGGAAACCCGCCACAACGTGGGTTTCATGGTGCTGGAGCGCCTTGCGGCCGCCGAGTCGGCGCCATTCCGCAACCAGCCCCGGCTCCAGGGCTTGCTAGCCGAAATCGGCAGCGGCCCGCAGAGGTTGCGCTTGCTCATGCCCCAGACCTACATGAATGAGAGCGGTCGCTCGATCCGCTCCGCTCTCGACTGGTTCCGGCTCGAACCCAGCCATCTCCTGGTGCTGGTGGATGACATGGACCTTCCCTTCGGTCGGCTGCGGCTGCGGGCCTCCGGTAGCGCCGGCGGTCACAACGGCCTGCGCAGCACGATCCAGCACCTCGGCAGCCAGGAGTTCGCCCGCCTGCGGATCGGCATCGGCGCCCCGGCCCTGGAGCCCCAGGAGCGGAAGGCCCGCACGGTGGGCCACGTGCTGGGCCGCTTCAGCAGCAGCGAGCGCCCCGTGCTCGATGCGGTGCTCGCTGAGGTGATCAGCGGCATTGACCTGATCCGCCGCCTCGGGATCGAGCGGGCCGGAAACCGCCTGAATGCCTTTCGGGCCGAGCCCGTCGCCACCTCCCCGTGAGCCGGCTGCCCAGCACCACGGCGCGGCTTAGGGTGCTGCATCAGAGCTTTAGTCCTGCCCTGCTCGAGGGGGAGGTGAGCGCCGGTGGCTTCCAGTGGACCTTTTGCTGGGCCTTCGACCGGGGTGAGCTCAGTGTGGAGCCTTCCCTTGGGCGCGCCCTGATCCAGGACGCCTTGCTCCGCTTCCTGCTCAAGGCCGATTATCAGCTCGAGCCCGGCGGCGATTACATGTTCACGGTGCGGGCGGCCTTCTGAGCCCCGGGCCGGCCGCCGCTGACCGCTCCAGCGGTTGGCCCAGCCAGCGCTCCAGCAGCAGCTGGGCCACCACGTCGTCCCAGTCGCGGGGGGGCTGGCGTAGCCCTTCGGGAAGCAGGCGCCGCCAGCTGTGCGGTGGCTCCAGCTGCCAATAGCGCCGCCGGGCGGCCAGGGTGGAGCCGTGTTCGTCCACCAGCAGCACCGGCAGCGCTCCCTCTCCTGCCAGCCACTCCTGCCAGCGGCGGCTGCCGGTGCCATCACCCAGCACCACCACCGCCAGCTTCAGGTCGCGATGCCAGGCCAGCAACCGCTCCCGGCAGGGGCCGGGAGGAAGCACCAGGGCCTCCTCGATCCGGCGGCGCTGGGGGTCCGTGCGCACCAGACCGCATTTGCTGCGGCCCGGGTCGAGGGCCGCCACCACTCCCCTGCCCTGCGGCTCCAGGGGATCGGCTCCGATCGGGGCCTTGGGGCCTGTCATGGACCGGCTGGCCTGGGCCTGGGGCCGTTCGCCTGGCTGCGGCCCACCCAGCGAAGTTCCACCGCGATCGGGTCGGGGGTGTCGGCGTTGCGCACTGCCACCGCCTCCAGGGTGGCCTTCTCCCCCACCGGCCGATCCGCGAGGGCCCGGCCCAATTCGGTGAAGTTGTTGCCGTCCACCTGCAGACCATCCACCAGGGTTCCCTGCCGCTGGACCCTGGAGAAGGCGGCGGCCAGCAGCAGGTTGAGCCGGCTGCGGATCTCGTCGCTGCTGCGTTCATCCCCCTCCAGGGCGGTGCGGGCCAGCACATCCCCCTGGCGCACCACCGGTCGGTTGGGACGCAGGTCGGGGAAGCCCACCACCCGGCCTTCCCCCCGCAGCACGTTGGCGGCGGAGCGGATCGTGATCACCCAGGTGCCCGAGTTGCCGAGCATGGTCTGGAGGCGTTCGATGTCGCTTTTGGGCACCAACAGGATCTGGCGGTCCGCGGGGCGGTCAGGCAGGAGCAGCCGGAAGGCGGCCAAGTTGGCTTGCTGGAGCAGGGCATCGATCACATCCTTGGCCTGGCCGCTGCGCTGGAGTTTCACCCGCACCGTGGCCAGGGGCTGGCCACTGGCGATCACTACGTCGCCGCGGCGCAGGGCGATCACATTGGTTTCCAGCTGTTTCAGTTCGGCCTCGCCGGCGGTGATGCGCTGGCGCACCCCCTTGAGTTCAGCCTCATTGCGGCGGATCTCGGCGTCGCGGCCCTTCACGTCACGGTTAAGCCGCTGGCGCTCGCTCTCCAGCCGGATCCGTTCCCGCTGAAGCGGCTGCAGTTCCTGGCGCAGGCTGTCCACCCGTCCTTTGGTTGAGCTGAGCTCCTGCTGTACCTGCTGCCGGCGCTGCACGGCCTCCTGTCGCCCCTGCTGAGCCTGGCGACGGCCCTGTTCCGCCCGCTGCACGTCCGTGCGGCTGCGGGCCAGCTCGCGGCGGTTCTCCTCCAGATCGGCCTGGCTTCGCGCCAGGGCGGTGCGGCTGTCGCGCAGGCGGGCCTGGATCTGATCCAGTTCAAACAGGCCCACCCGCAGCTGGTTGCTGACTAGCAGCATCAGGCCGAGGGAGATGGCGCTGATCAGGCTGCCCGTGAGGGCCGTGATCACCACGGCGGTCTTGCGGGGTCTGAGGTTGAAGAGGCTGAGCCGGGCCTTGCCCACCTTGCTGCCCAGCCGGTCGCCGAGGGTGGAGAGCACGCCGCCGAGCACCAGCAGCGCCAGGATCAGCAGCCAGCCCGACACGCCCTGCTCCAGCTGAGGACCAGTATCCACGAGGAGTGGACCGGTGGCGGCCCCCCGGTCTGCGTCGCTCCGGCGGCGAGGACCAGGATCTCGGCTGCTTATCGCGACTCAGCTGAACCGTTTGGCCAGGGCCACCGGGTCGAACACGGTGATTTTTTTGCGGTCGATCTGCACCAGACCGTCGTTGCGCAGGTCTCCGAGCAGGCGGGTGATCGTGACCCGGGTGGAGCCGATCGCTTCGGCAATCGCCTGGTGGGAGAGGCGCAGGTCGATGGTGATGCCCTCGTTGCTGGGAACGCCGAAGTCGCGGCAGAGCACCAGCAGGAAACTCACCAGCCGCGAGCTCATGTCGCGATGGGTGAGGGTTTCGATCATGGTCTCGGTCTGCAGGATGCGGGAGGAGAGCCCCTGCAGTAGCAGCAGCCCCACGCTGGCGTCCTGCTCAATGGCCCGCCGCACCGAGGTGGCCGGAGCGGTGACCATTTCCACCCGGGTGAAGGCGATGGCGTGATAAAAGCGATCTGAGCGCTGGCCGGTGAGCAGGGAGAGCACTCCGAAGAGGCTGTTTTCCCGCAGCAGGGCCACGGTGATCTCCTCGCCCGATTCGTAGACCCGCGACAGCCGTACGGCACCGCGCCGCAACAGGTAGACCCGTTCGGCGGGATCACCGGGGAAGAAGATCGTTTTGCTCCGTTCGATCGTTTCCACGCTGCTGCCCGAAAGGCTGCGGATCACCTCCAGGAGCGTGGGGCCTGGGGTCACGGCAGAACCGGTGGACGCCACGGCCCCCGGAGACCCGCTGGACGGGGTGCTCGCTAGGCGGCTGAATCCGCGCGTGGCGCCGACCATGGGGCAGGTACGGGGATCTGGAAGCTAAGGATCGCTTGGCCGCTTCCTTGTAGCAAATCACACGGTTTGCTCCGCTGGGCTTTCCGCCAGCACTTGCCGCTGCCAGAAGGGCGCCCCATGGTTCCAGGTTGGTCGGCCCCTGGCCGGCCGGGGCTTCGCTGCTGTTCGCGAGCATTTTCGACGGATCCACCAGGGGTGGTGTGCTGAGCTTGCCTGGGCCGCTACATTCAGTTCACGGGGTCCGGATCCGATCCGATCACCACCCGACGAACCCGCCCGCCCAACCCTTCCGGAATCCAGCCTCCATCGCCTCGCCAGCGATCCCGTTGAGGGCTTCTTGGCGGTGTGGGGGGCCGAGTTGCTGTTGTTCCTCTATCCCTCGTCCATGACCGCCAGCCTCGCCAGCCATCGCCACAGCCCCAGGGGCGAAGCCGTTGGTCGGCGGCCTCCCCTGCGCCTGGTGCCTCGGCCGGAGGGACTGCTGCAGATCCACACCGCCCCTTTCCGCGGCAGCTTCGCGGCGGTGTTCAGCCAGGCCCTACGCACGGCGGGCCTGGGCAGCCGGGTACTGATCAGCCAGTTCCTCAAGGGCGGCGTGGACCAGGGGGTGGAGGGCTCGCTCTGGCTCTGTGGGCGGCTCCAGTGGCTGCGCCCGGCCACGCCCCATTGCCTGGAGGTGGAGGCGGCCGCCTTGGCGCCCAGCGTCGCCGATGCCGCCGTTGCGCCCAATGCCACCGATCTCGCCGCCACCGACCCCCGTGAGGCCGTGCAGGCCGTGTGGGCCTACAGCCGCGACCAACTGCTCAGCGGTGCTGTGGATCTGCTGGTGCTCGATGAACTGGGGCTGGCGGTCGAACTCGGCTACCTGCCGGCCAACGAGGTCACCGACACCCTGGAGCGACGCCCAGCCCATCTGGATGTCATCCTGACGGGCCCCTCGATGCCCGCGGCCCTGATGGCGATGGCCGACCAGGTCACCCAGTTGCGCCGCGCCCCCTAGGCCGCGCTGCCGGCCGTTTCCCTTCCAAGCCGATGCTCAAGAACGACCGCTGGATCAACGAGCAGGCCGCCGCCGGCCTGCTGGAGCCGTTCCAGGCCACCTTGGTGCGCCACCTCGATCCCGAGACGCGCAGCGGGCCGGTGCTCAGTTTTGGTTGTTCCTCCTACGGCTACGACCTGCGGCTCTCGAGCAAGGAATTCCTGATCTTCCGCCATGTGCCCGGCACGGTGATGAACCCGAAGCGGTTTAATCCGGCCAACCTCGAGCCGGCACCGCTGCATCGTGATGAGGATGGGGAATACTTCATCCTGCCGGCCCATTCCTATGGTCTGGGGGTGGCCTTGGAGCGCATGAAAGTGCCGGCCAACATCACGGTGATCTGCCTGGGCAAGAGCACCTATGCCCGCCTCGGCATCATTGTGAACACCACGCCGGCCGAGGCCAGCTGGGAGGGCCACCTCACCCTGGAATTCAGCAATTCCTCCGGCGCCGATTGCCGCATCTATGCCAACGAGGGCATCTGCCAGCTGCTCTTCTTCGAGGGCGATCCCTGCGACACCACCTACCAGGACCGGGCCGGCAAATACCAGCACCAGCCGGAGCGGGTGACGCTGGCGAAGGTGTGAAGCGAGTGCCTGCAGCGAGCTCGGTTAGCCATGACCGCTGAGGCCATGGCACAGGCAAGGATCAACCTGGGGCAGCCCCGTTGTTCTGCCCAGCGGTGAAGGGATTCCTCTCGAGCAGCGCCGTGAGCCCCAGCTCCTCCCGCCATTCGGCCAAGGGCCGTTCCCAGGCCTCTTCCCACCGCTGGGCCAGCAAGGGGCTCCTCGTGCTGGCTCCCAACTCCAGTCCGTAGGCGATCGCCAGGCCCACATCCACCCCGGAGGCCCCAGGGGTTTCCGCCTCGTGAACGCGATGGATCAGATCGGCGGCCAGCAGTAGGGCGCTGCCGGGCCAGCGCAGCTGTTCGGTGGTGACGCCATTCATGGCGGCTTCGCCGGCCAAGGTGGTGGGGCAGCCGGCGATCGCATGCCACACGTCGTGGCAGGCGCGGATGCGCCGCTGCAGGTAGATGGCATCGCCATCGGCCCCCGGTGGAAACTCCGGTGGCGGCAGAGGTTCTAGGTCCTGGTCGGCCAGCAGGTGGCCGTAGGCATGGCCCAGGCTTCCAGGCGCCAGGGAGGCGAGCCTGTCCTGTTCCGGCCACGGACCCCAATAGCGCTCCCGCACCAAGGGTGCGATGGCGGGGTCGGCCTGCAGGCGGGCCCGGGCGGCAGCGGCGGCGGGTGTGGCGTAGCTGGCGTTGAGTAGATCGAGGGCGTGGGGCACGTCGCCTGGATCGCTGCACAGCATGGCCATGTCGACGGCCAAGCGTTCGAGCTGAGGGGAGAGACCGATTCCGCTGCGTGTTGACATCAACGGCTCTGGACTGGCGAGATTCAACTCTGGCGGATCGGTTGCCAGCCGTTGCGCAGCTTCGTTGTGATCGGATGAACGAGGGGCATGGCAGGCGCCTCAACCAGCCGGCAGCCGTCGCTGCTGAGTGAAACGGTGAGTACTGTGATGGCGAAAATCGTGGTCGATTAGGTCGATGAAGTTTTGACAGCGGCAAGACGTCCAATTAGACTTAGCTGCAAAATTCCGTAAAGGATGGGTCGGCGAGACAGCGGCCACACTGGCCGATTGAGCCGTTGCTATTGCAGCGAGAAAAGGGAGAGAACCGCTAACTTTGCTCGTGTGGCAAATTTTCGAAACCGATGATAATTGACTGTATCACCGATTTTTGTTAGCCAGCTTTTGGTGATCAGCGTGATGGTTTGTCTTCTGCTGCTCAGGGGGGAGTTTGTGAACAAAGGGCTTGGATCGATCTGGAGCTCGCTGAAGCGATCCAAGAGGCAGCGATGTTCTTCGCGTGAAGAATTGTTTGTCAAATAACGAATATAGTCATATTCTGTTTGAAGCAACTCAAGGGCGCAGTGATAATTGGTTTTGAGGGTGGAGGCATATTCGGCCAGGTTCCTTCTTGACATCGCTTTGCCCCTGAAAATTGGCTCCAGCTTTTGTGTGGTGAGTTGGCGGTGCTGTTGGTACGGTTTGTGGTGGAATTCAAAGTAAGTGATGGTCGTAATTTGTTGTCCATGGCCTGCTGTTGTCGTTGCTTTGTGAAAGCCGTGAGATAGGGATTCACATGTTCCCTGGCTGAAGAAGCATTTCTGGCTATGGTTGATTTCGATGTATCGATTTGGCTGATAGGGGTTGGCGTAATGCTTGCGGGGAATGATCAGGACTTGTTGGCTCCCCAACCATGGCATGAGCTGGTTGTGCAGGTCTTCCAGGCGGCAGGAAAGGCCGGATGGAGTCTGGCAGGCAAGAAATTCATCGCAATCAATCGGAAAATAGAAATCATGGGGGGCTTGGCGGTCAAGATTTTGTATAAATCTCGAGAAGATGCTGCCAGTATTAAGGTAGTCTTCAGGGTTGTTATATTGTCGGATAACATGAATGCCGGCCTGCTCCGCCTTGGCGAGCGTGTCGATCACTCCCGGGTTGCTAGAGCCGTTGTCAAAGATAAAGATGCTTGAGTTGACAGTGAACTGGGAGTGATAGCGAATCCACGGCCCCAGGAGTATGGCTTCATTTTTTTGCATCATCAGCAGGGCAATGCGCAGGTTCATGCCTTTTCACCCCGGTCAGGGCGCCAGCCGCGCCTTGTGCAGCCTGCTCTTCTCATACCAGCCAGCAAACTCGGGCGCCCAGGCCACCAAGTGGGGCCACATCAGATCGCAGAGCTCGCGGATCTCCTGCTGGGCGTCGAGCTTGGCCCGCAGATCCAGGAAGTGCAGGAAGGCGCGCAGGCTGAAGCTCACCACGAAGTGCTGGCGGTAATCGAAGGGCAGGATGCCGCGGGCGTGCTCCTCGGCAAAACCGGCATCGAGGAGCTCGGCGTAGCGCTCGGCGGCGGCGCGGCAGAGGGCAAGATCCTTGGCCCGCTCGTCTGCGATATAGGCATACTTCTTGCCTTGGCGATCGCTGTAGTCACCCACTGGTCGCAGGTAGAACACCTCTTCGAGCTCCAGCTCGCCCTTGGCGGCCTTGCGGATGCGATCGCCGGTGTAGCGCATCGATTGCACATCGAAGCTCACGCCCACCCGGTGGGTGCGGGCCTGTTGCATCACCGAATGGGGAAACCAGCCCACGTTGAGCACGATCTGGGCGTGCTCCAAGGGGCCGTAATGGCCCCGCTCGCCGGCCAGTAGCCGTTTCACGCAGATCTCGCCGGCCCGCTGTTCATCCGGCCAGTTCTTCCGGTCGTCGGCCACGAAGCCCTCGCTGTAGTCCTGGTGCATGCCGGCGTACACGCACTGCTGGGGGTTGGGCGTGGCGGCGATCAGGTCGACCCGGAAGCGGGGATCCATGGTGGATGGGGCAGGGGCGAGGTGGAAGGAGTGTTGGAGCGCTTCGCTCAGCCGTGGCTGCGGGGCCCGATCGCGGCACGGCGGCCGGGCTGGGCGGTTGGCGGGCTGTCGGCGATGGCCGCTGCCGTGGCTCCGGATCCGTCCCGAGTGGCGGCATCGCTGCCTGCAGGACGGTCGGCTGCCCCGGACGGGCCACTCCCAGCGCCTCCGCCGCCGGAGGCTGCGGAGGCGCTGGAGCTGCCCGGGACCTCTTCAAGGCTGCTGGTGGCACCAACCCCGACCAGCTGCGGCAGCGGCCTGGCCTCCACCAAGGCCGTAGTGAGGGCCTCCAGTTCCTCGGGGCGCCGGGCCCCGATCGAGCGGCCCACGGAGCGGCCGCCGGCATCGAACAATTCGAGCTGGGGGATGCCGTTCACGGCGTAACGTTCCAATTCCGGTTGCCAGCGCGGGTTGTCCACGTTCAGCAGCACCACATCGAGCGCCCCCCGCCGCTTCTGCTCGATCGTTTCCATGGCCGGGGCCATGGCCCGGCAGGCTTCGCACCAGTCGGCGTAGAACTCCACCAGGGTGGGGCGTCCATTGCTCAGGGCCGTGGTCAGATCCGGCGACTGGCGGGCCAGCCGTTCCAGGGGGGCAGCCGGATGAAGGCCGCCCCGCAGCCAGAACAGCAGGACCGCCAGCAGAGCCGCCACGGCAGCAAGCACCATCCGCTCGCGGCGCCCCAGGCCGCCGGCGCCGGCCGGGATGGAGGCCGACCCCGGGGGAGCCGCGGCTCCGGCGTTGGCTTCGGCGGTGGTATCCGGGGGGGAGAACATCGGTTGGGCCAGCCCAGGCTGGCTGGCACTCTGGCAGGAGTGACCTGGGGCTGTGCGGCCAGGTGCCGCTCGACAGACTTGCTAGTTTCCGCTCAGCGGGAAAATCCCGGTGAAACGGCGCCTCACCCTCCATTTCCCCCGAGAGGCGGTCCACCAGCCGATCACCTACCGGCTCGCCGTGGATTTCGATGTAGCCGCCAAGATTCTCCGGGCCCAGGTGGCGCCCAACCAGCTCGGCACCATGGTGGTGGAGCTCTCCGGCGACATCGACGAACTCGATGCGGCTGAGCTCTGGCTGGAGCGCCAGGGGCTTGGCATCAATCGGGCCCCGGGCGAAATCCATATCGATCCCCTGCGCTGCGTCGACTGCGGCATCTGCTCGAGCGTCTGTCCCAGCGGGGCCCTGCAGTTTGAGCCGGTTGCCCAGCGACTGCATTTCGAAACGGCCCGCTGCCTGGTCTGTGAGCAGTGCATTCCCAGCTGCCCGCTTACGGCCATCGCCCTGGTGCTCGACCCCCGCACCGCCGATCCGGCCCTGCCGGAGTACCGGAACACCGATTTGCCCGGTTCGGTTTCGCGGCGCCAGCCCGCCCGCCGCCGGGGCAGGTCAGGCCCCGCAGCGTTGTGATGAGGCGGCTGTTCCTCCTGCTCCTGCTGCCGCTGCGGGCCCCGATGCTGCTCCTGCTGGCGGCGGTGAGCGTCTATTTGGGCTTGCACTGGGTTGACCCCCAGGCCGGTGGTCTCAACGCCACCCATCACTTCGCCCCGTTGTTCTGGTCGGCCCAGTGTGCCCAGGCCCTGCTGGTGGTGGTGTTCTGCTGCATGCCCGATCTGCTGTTGCGGCGGTTGTCGGTGATGCTCGCCGCCAGCCGGGTGGTCACCCTGGTGGCGACCCTGCTTCTGGTGACCATCGGGGGGTTGTACCTGCTGCACCTTGAGGTGCTCTCCAATGTGCTGATCCTGGCCGCATCCGTGCTGCTGGTCCGTCTGGACCTAGTGCGCATCCGGCTGGCTCCCGCTCCCGGGCTCCTGGCCCTGTTGCTGGCTCTGGTGGTGCTGGTCGGGGCCAACCTGGGCCACAGGCTCGGCACTGCCCAGGCTTCCGGCAACGCAGGCGTCGCCCCCGCGTCTGCAGATCGGAGGGCCCGGCCGAAGGTGTCCACCGGGCGCCGCATGGTCCTGCTGGGCCGGGTCAAGGCTCTGGACCAGGGGGCACCCCAGGCCCGCTAGTCCCATCGCCACCGATCAGCAGCCCGGCAGACCGGGCTTGCGATAACTCCAGGCGTTTCCGAGCACCTTCTTCACGTAGAGCCGGGTTTCGGGAAAGGGGATGGCCTCCACCCACAGTTCCGGTGCCGAGCGAAGCCGGGGATTGATCCAGCCCCCCACCGCCCCTGGTCCGGCGTTGTAGCTGGCCACCGCCGGTAGGGGATCCCCCTGCCACTGCTGCAGCAGGCCCTTCAGGTAGTGGCCCCCCAGGGCCGCGTTCCGCTCCGGGCGTTCCAGCTCGGCCGTGGACACCGGCCCGCCGGCAAGTTCCGCGGCGGTGGCCGGCATCAGCTGCATCAGGCCCACGGCGCCGGCGGCGGAGTGCACCGTGGGGGTGAAGCGGGATTCCTGTTTGGCCAGGCCCTGCAGGAGCTCCTGGGGAACCTGCCGCTGCTCGGCCACGGGCCGGATGGCCTGCAGGAATCGTTGCGGATGGAGGCTGCGCTCCAGCTGGGGCAGCAGGGCGCACTGGTCGGGCCTGAGGCGCAGGCTCGCCTGTTCCAGCTGGCCCAGGCCGGTCCAGTCGTCGCCCACCCCCTGACGCAGCCGGCCTTCCACCAGGAGTTCGCCCGCCTGGCGAGGGGGGCTGCTGCCCCTCTGTGCCCGCCAGGTTTCCCAGGCCTCACCGCGCTGGTCGAGGCGCCAGAGGCGATCGAGCAGGGGATCACCGCTCGCTAGGGGTTGCCAGTCGCTCGAGCGGTCCGTGCCCCCCGGCTTGCCATCGCCTCCCCCGCTCGCGCCGCCTGTCGGCTGGCCCGCCCCGAGGTGGTCGGCCTCGCCGAGCTGCACCGCCGCCCTCCAGCCGTAGTAACCGCCGGGGCTCTGGCGCCGGAGATCCCGCCAGGTGGCGGCGGCGGCGCTTTCATCACCCTGTTGCCGCTGGATCATCCCCAGCCAGAAGCGGGAGCGGGCCGCCAGGGGGGCCGGCAAGCGTTCCGCAGGGATCGTCCGCAGCAGAGTGGCCGCGGCGTCCCCGTTGCCGGCCAGGAGCTGCCGCCGCGCCAATTCCCACTGCAGCTCCCAGCTGGCGGGGTCGTCGGGCCAGCGCCGCAGCACCGCCAGAGCACCGGCAGCCTTCGGATCGGCGAGCACGCGCCTGCTGGCCACGGGGGCGCTCACCCGCCAGGCCTCGGGGAGGGACTCCAGGGTCTTCTGGGCCTCCGCTCCATCCTGTTGGGCCAGTAGCCGCACGGCGTCATCGGCCTCGGGTGAGCCCCCGCCCGGCTCACCTTGGCGGGCCACCTCCAGCAGCAGGGCCAGGGCCTGAGGGTGCTGCTCCGGTTTGCCCTGGAGCAGGGCTCGGCCCAGGTCCAACCGGCCGGCGGGGCTGAGCTGGCTGGTGGCCGCCGCCCGGGCCGGATCTCCGTCACCGCCACCCAGGCAGGCCAGGGCCCCATCGCCATCGCCGAGCTGGGCGATCCCTGCGGCGAGGCTCGCCCGCTGGGCTGCCGTCGGTCGAAGCGGGCCGGAGCGGCAGGCCTGCCGCAGTCGTTCGTCGGCTCCTGGCCAGCGGGCGCCCCAGCGGGCCAGATGCAAGGCGCCGGCCAGCCGGTCCGCGGGAGCGGGGCCTGCCTCCAGGGCGGCGGCCAGGGCGGCCGGATGGGCCGGGAAGCGCTGCATCAATTCGGCCCGCAGGGCCGGCCGGCGGCGGCCGAGGGCGTAGAGGGCATCAGCCGAGGTGGGGGATCCGCGAAACCGGTGCAGCAGCGTCTCCCACAGCTGGCGGGCCTGATCGTGTTCCCCCAGGGCGGCGGCGTTCTGGGCGGCGTTCTTAAGAGCCACCGCCGCCACCGGATCCCGGCCCCATCCAAGGCCCCGCAGGAGATCCCTCTGCAGTTGTGGGTCGTCGGGGAACCGCTGGGCCAGCAGCAGGCTGGCGTCCCGCCGCAGGCCAGGATCCGGTGCCCAACGCCGTAAACGCTCCAGCTGGCCTGAGGGCGTGGCGGGAGTAAGGGGCGGGAGCCTCTGCAGCAGGGCCCTCCCCCCGACAAGGGCAGCGCCGGTACCGAGGCAGGAGACGGCAAGCAGCAGGGAGAGACGGGTCAAGGCCGGAGAGCACCGCAGTCGGCATTCTGGGCAATGCCCCCGACACCAACCCGGTGCGCCTGCCCCTTCTGCCGCGCCCTTCCCTGCCGGACCGGTTCCGCCCGGCTGCCGCCCTGCCCGCGGCGCTGCGCCCCCTGCTGCTCAACCTCCCCGGAGCGGGCCAGCGTCGACGGGCTCTAGCGGCGGTCGTTCTGGCGATCCTGGTGGTGCTGCTCAGGCCCTGGCCACCGATGGTCTGGCTGCCGGGTTGGTGCGTGGGCGGGTTGGGGCTTTGGGCCCTCGTTGAGCTGCTGCTCTGGCTTTGGCGCCCTCGCCGCTGGCGCTGAGCGGTGATCACGGCACGTAGCCTGACCGCCGATTGCCGCACGCCGCCCCATGGCCGAGTCTCCGGCCACCCGTCCCACCCCTGCGGCGGCCAGTCCCGCGGAGGCGCTTGAGGAGCGGATCCCCTCCCCGATCTCCCCGATCGGTGTCCCCTTCGATGGGGCCCATGCCGCCTTCGGCACCGATGGCATCCGTGGCCGGGTCGGTACTGCCATCACCCCCGCTTTGGCCCTGCAGGTGGGCTATTGGTGCGGGCGGGTACTGCCCGCGGAGGGGCCGGTGGTGATCGGCACCGATTCCCGCACCAGTGGCCCGATGCTGGTGGCGGCCCTCACCGCCGGTCTGACCGCGGCCGGTCGCCAGGTTTGGCAACTGGGTCTCTGCCCCACCCCGGCGGTGCCGGGCACCATCCGGCGCTGCGGGGCGGCGGGAGGCCTGATGGTGTCGGCCAGCCACAACCCCCCCCACGACAACGGCATCAAGGTCTTCGGGTCCTCAGGCGCCAAGCTCGACCGCACGACCCAGCAGGCGATTGAGGCGGGGCTCCGCGGCGATACGGAGGCGGTGGTGTTGGTGGCGGAGGGCACGGCCCATCCGCGCGCCGATCTGCTGGACGCCTACGCCGCCAGCCTGATCGCCAGCGTTGGCGGAGCCCGGCTCGAGGGCTGCAGGGTGGTTCTGGATCTGTGCTGGGGGTCGGCCACTGCCTGCGGCGAGGCCGTGTTCCGGGCCCTCGGGGCCGAGCCCCTGGTGCTCCATGGGGAGCCCGATGGTCGCCGCATCAACCAGGGTTGCGGCAGCACCCATCTCGAAGCCATGCGGCGCGCGGTTCTCGAGTCCGGTGCCGCCATGGGCTTCGCCTTCGATGGCGACGCCGACCGGATGCTGGCCGTGGATGGCCGGGGCCGGGTGGTGGATGGCGACCAGATCCTCTACCTCTGGGGCTCTGCCCTGCGCGAGGCCGGCGATCTGCCGGCCAACCGGATCGTGGCCACGGTGATGTCCAACCTGGGCTTCGAGCGGGCCTGGACCGAAGCCGGTGGCCTCCTGGAGCGCACCGCCGTCGGCGACCAGCACGTGCATGCCGCCATGGAGGAGCTCGGCGCCGGGCTGGGTGGCGAGCAGTCGGGCCACATCCTGGCCGCCCGCCATGGCATGAGCGGTGACGGCCTGCTCACGGCCCTGCAGGTGGCCACCCTGGTCCATGGCCGGGGCCAAACCCTGGCCGACTGGATGGACGGCAGCTGGACCCCCTTCCCCCAGAAACTGGTGAACGTGACCGTGCCCGATCGGGACCGTCGCACCGGGTGGCAGCAGTGCGATCCCCTGCGCCGGGCCGTGGAGGAGGCCGAGCAGGCCATGGCCGGCACCGGACGGGTGCTGGTGCGGGCCAGCGGTACCGAACCGCTGCTGCGCGTGATGGTGGAGGCGGCCGAGATGGAGCAGGTGGTGTACTGGGCTTCCCTGCTGGCGCAGGCCGCCGACGACCACCTCAACCGCCCCTAAAAGACCCCGGGCTCCCGGCTCCCCTGGAGCCGCGCCAACATGCCGGCATGGTCGCTGCCCCCCTCACCGCCGAACAGGATGTGGTGGTGGTCGGTGGTGGCATCGCCGGCCTCACTGCCGCCGCTCTGCTGGCGCGGGAGGGGGTGGCGGTGGAGCTGCTGGAGGCCCACCACCAGAGCGGCGGCTGCGCCGGCACCTTCCGGCGCGGACCCTGGTGCTTCGATGTGGGCGCCACCCAGGTGGCTGGCCTGGAGCCGGGCGGCATTCACCGCCGCCTGTTCGCCCACCTGGGGGCGGCGGCGCCGGCGGCCACCCCGCTCGATCCCGGCTGCGTGGTCGACCTCGGTGATGGGGAGCCACCGGTGCGCCTGCACCGCGATCCCAACGCCTGGTGGGAGGAGCGGCGGCGCCAGTTCCCAGGCAGCGAGCCCTTTTGGAGCCTCTGCGCGGCCCTGCACCGGGCGAGCTGGGCCTTCGCCGGCCGCGATCCGGTGCTGCCGCCCCGCTCCTGGTGGGACCTGGGCCAATTACTAGGCGCCCTGGGGCCCGCAACCCTGGCCAGCGGCCTGGCCACCACCGCCACCATCGCCGATCTGCAGCGTCTGAGTGGTTGCGCTTCCGGTGCGGCAGGCGAACGGCTGCGCCGGTTCCTGGATCTGCAGCTGCGGCTCTATTCCCAGGAATCCGCCGACCGCACCGCCGCCCTCTATGGCGCCACGGTGCTGCAGATGGCCCAGGAGCCTCTGGGCCTCTGGCACCTGGAGGGTTCGATGCAGGCCCTCAGCACGGCCCTGGAGCAGGCCCTCGCCCGCTGGGGCGGCGGGCTGCGGTTGCGGCACCGGCTGGAGCGGCTGCATCCCCCGCAGCGGCCGGGTGCCCCCTGGCGGCTGGCGGGCGTGGGGCCCGGTGGTGCCCCCTTCCTGATCACGGCCCGGGAGGTGGTGCTCACCCTGCCCCCCCAGACCCTGCCCAGCCTGCTCGGAGATGATCTGCCCCCGGCCTATGGCCGTCGGATCAGCGCCTTCCCCGATCCTTCCGGCGCCCTGGTGTTCTATGGGGCGGTCGATCGGAGCCGTCTACCGCCCGATTGCGCCCCCCACCAGCAGCTGGCCTGGGCGGATCCGGGGTCGCTGTTCGTGTCCGTGAGCGGGGAGGGGGATGGGCGGGCGCCGCGGGGGCAGGCCACCGTGATCGCCAGTGTGTTCACACCGGCCCGGCCCTGGTTCGACCAGCCGGAGCCGGAGTACCAGCACCGCAAGGCCTCGGCCCGCCGGGGCATCGAGGCGGGCCTGCAGCGGCTTCTGGGAATCGCCCCGGCCGACTGGCTCCATGGCGAGTTGGCCACCCCCCGGGGCTGGGCCGGCTGGACCGGTCGACCCTTCGGCTTCGTGGGCGGCCTCGGCCAGCACCCCAGCCGCTTTGGTCCCTTCGGCCTGGCCAGCCGCAGCCCCCTGGCCGGCCTCTGGCTCTGCGGCGACAGCATCCATCCTGGGGAAGGCACCGCCGGCGTGAGCCTCTCGGCCCTCATGGCGAGCCGCCAGCTGCTGGCGGCGCGGGGCCAGACCTGGCGCTGGTGGGATGGCGATGGTTAGCGGGGGTTGTAAGGGATCCGGGTCGGCGCGTTAGCGCCCCTTCGGCAGTTGTTCAAGGCCGTGCGGCTGGGCGGCTGCCCTGGGGCGCCGCCCCGCATCAAGGTGATGGCGCTGACGATTTCAGGGAGCTCACGGAGTGGCCGTAGATGCTGGCGTCACAGGCGCCGGCGGAAGTTCAGCTCCGCTTCGGTTCTCGCTTGCCGCCGTGCGCTGCCGGAAGGGAATCCAGCGGGCCACCACACGCCGCTCCCGTGCTTCGGCCACCGGTGTGAGCCAGAAGATGGCCCGGCGGCCGTCGGTCACGTAGGGATCACCGGTGTAGTTGGTGCGGGCCTGGTCCGGTGTCGAGGCGCCCACGCCTCCGACGAATCCGAAGCGGGCCAGACCGTCGGAGAAGAAGAGATCCTGCAGCAAATACCAGCGGGTTTCATCCACGGCCGGATCGATCTTGTGGGTCGTGATCGTGCGGCGGGTTAGCCGCACGCCGATGTCGCGGCTGATCTGGCCCACCCACACCGGCTGGCCCTGGAAGGTGACCGGCGCCAGCCACAGACGCATGTGGTTGCGCTGGTTCACGTCGCTGCGGCCCTTCTGCAGGGCCATGTCCTGGCGGCGGCCAAAGAGATAAAGGGGGGAGACCGGGGCGTAGCGGTAGCGGCCCCCGAGCAGGGCGGACCGCACCGTGCGCCACAGGGAGCTGACGCTGAGGGTCTGGGTCACGTGCCAACCCCGTCGCGCCAGGGTGGGAAACACGGTGTCCCGGCTGCCCACGATCACCACATTGAGGGGATCGGCGGGGGTGCGGCGGTCTCCGCCCCGGGCGCAGCAGGGCACGTCGTGCTCAAGCCAGTGGCGCAGCCCCACTTCATCGAGGTCGCGCAGCTTGGCGGAGGGATAGAGGCCATTCCAGTTCACCTTCTGGAAATCGGTGGCGTGGCCGGGCACCTCGGTGAGGAAGGAGAAGCGCCGCAGCTCGGGCTGGGGCCCGGGGGCCACCAGCTCGAAGCTGGCGTACTTGATGCCCTCATCCAGGTTCGTGAACACGAAGCCGGAGGTGGTCGCCTCCGGCTCCACAACCGCGGGCAGGCCCAGACGGTTGAGGTGCGCATCCACCCGCTGGTTGGCGGCCGCGGTGAAGGGGCGATGGCCGATCCAGGCCACCTCCAGGGGGGAGTAGTACTCGCTGTCGATCGTGATCGGCGGCAGATACCAGCGGCGTTTCTCCCGGTTCACCACCTTCACCCACACGGGCTGGATGCCGGCGGCCGCCACGTCGAAGCCCAGCAGTCGCTGGGATTCCTCGGGGTTGAGGGCCGTCACCGTCACGTTCACGCCGCCATCGATCCGGCTCTGGCCCCGGCGCAGCAGGGAGGCCTCATCAACGGGGCCCGGTGCGATGGGGCTGCACCCGATCAGACCCGTGAGCAGCAATGCTGCGCCGGCCTGGGCCCACGGCCGTCCCATCGATCGCCCTTCGGAGGAACGCTGGTCAAGCTAAGGGGGGGGCGCGATGGCGTCACCACCGCCATAGCTGGCGGTGCCCCGAGGCACTTCTGGTGAGGATGGGGTTCCCCGCGCTCGAGCCCAGCCGCTGGCCTCAGCGGGCCGGAGGCGCCCCATCCCCCGGCGGCATCAGGAAGGCCGGTCGCAGCCGCTGGGCTTCCTCCAGGGCCCCGGCCAGGTCCTGCCATCGCTCGCTCCGCACCAGCTCCTGCAGGGTCCCGATCGCCTCCCGGTAGCCATCGAGGCAGGCCAGCAGGGCCTCGCGGTTGCAGCGGGCCATCAAGGTGCCCAGCTCCGGGTTTCCACCTCCCACCCGGGTAGTGTCGGCGAAGCCACTGGAGGCCAGGGCGCGGGCCAGATCCCCCAGCCCCGCGGCGCCACTGCCTTGGTCGGCAGCCTGGAGCAGGGCGGCCCCCACCAGCACCGGCAGGTGGGAGATCCAGGCCACGGCCCGGTCATGGTCGGCGGCGCCACAGGTGAGCCAGCGGGCCCCCACCGCGTTGGCCAGCGCCTCCACCAGGGCGAGGGCCCTCGGGGCGGTGCCCGCCTCTGGGGTGGCCACCCAGGGCCGACCCTGGAAGAGCCCCGCCACGCCCGCCTCCACCCCGGCCAGGGCCGTGCCGGCCATCGGATGGCTGGCCACGAACAGCCCCACCTGCCCGCTCCGGCCGGCCTCGCTCAGCAGCCCCTGCCACCGTTCGAGCACCGGCTGCTTCACCGAGCCCACATCCGTCAGCACGGCGGCGGGCGGCAGGGCTTGCAGCAGGGTCGGGTCGGGATGGAGCAGGCGATCCAGGGGAAGGGCTAACACCACCAGAGCGCAGTCCTCAAGCACGGAGGCCTCGGTGCTCACCACGCTGGCTAGGCGTCGCTGGCGGGCCCGATCGGCGGTGGCCTCGCGGTGCACCAGGGCCCGCACCTCCAGCCCCGCCGCCTGCAGGTCCAGGCCGAGGGAGCCACCGATCAGCCCCAGGCCCACGATCCCGATGGGCCGGCCCTCCAGCAGCTCGGAGAGCGGTGCCTGCCATGCACGGGCCCCGGAGCGCTGCGGCCGGGCCGGTTCCCCGGGCGATGGGGGCGTGAGCGGGGCGGTCGTCGACATTGAGGGGCGCGGTGACACGGGTCCCGAGGCAGGCCAGGGCGGGCGGAGAGCACGGGCTCGACCCCCGCACCGGAACGGGGCTCCGGCATGGTCGATTCCGAGGCGACCCAGCCGAGACGGCCGGTCCAACGATTGGATTTCGCCCGACTGTAGGGAGCCGCCACTTGCTGAGCTCTCCCCCCAGCGGCCTGTCGTCTTGGTTGCCGAATGCCCCTCGGGCCCTCCCTACGATCCAGGCATGCTTGAAGCCAGGGCCCACCTCCAGCTGAAGGCGCTCCTGGCGCGGGAGGGTCTTGAGCGCTGGCCCCACCACCTCACCCTCTGCCGGCTGGTGGGCCGCAGCCTGCGCCGGGGCGACCACACCCTGATCCGGCTGGCCGCCGGCAGTGACCCCAGCTGGTTGATCGGGCTGCTGGTGCCCCTGAGCCTGGCGGGCACGCCGGTTGCCCTGGTGGTGGGGGAGAGCCTGCGCCAGCGCCTGCTGCAGAGGGAATGGCCCAGGTTGCGGGCAGCGGGGGTGGATCTGCGCTGCTGGGAGGGAGCCGACCCGGCGCCCCAGACCCACCTCTGGCTGCTCAGCCATCGGGAGCTGCTGCAGGTGTGGCGCCAGGGGACCCTTGGGAACCGCCAGCTGGTGATTCCTCAGGCCGAGCTGCTGCAGGACCTGTTGCGCGAGGCCATGGCCCTGCGGATCGAGCCGGCTGACTGGGACAGCCTGCGCAGGGCCCTGCCGCTGGCGGAGCCGAGTTTGCTCGCCCTGCATGGGCGGCTGGGGCGGAGGGTGCTGGCCCAGCCCCGGCATCCCGAGTGTCTGGTGGCGCTGGCGCCGGAAGATGAGGCCCCCTTGCGGCAGCTCCTGGCCCTGCTCACGCCGCTACCGGAACCCTGGAGTCACTGGCTGCGGGCTTCCGGCCCGGGCTGGACCAGTTGGGCCACCGTCGATCCGGCGCTCCTCCACTGGCAGCTGCACCGTCAGCCCCTGGCGCCCCTCGCCGAAGTCGAGGGTCTGCTCCAGGGCCGCGGCGCTGTTCTGGTGGGGGAACTGCCCCGCACCTCCGCCGGCTCGGGGCGCTGGCGGGAGGGCCATGGCTTTGGAGAGGGTGATCTGGGGTTGAAGGCACCGGTGGTGGTGGATCTGGGGGATCCACCCCTGGCCGACCCCATCCCCCTGTACTGCCCCGTCCGGCAACCCCTGCCCAACAGCCCCCACTTCGGCGACCACCTGCTCGACCAGTGCCGGCGCCTGGTGCTGGCTCAGGCGGGTCTCTCGGTGATCCTGGTCGATGATTCAGCCTTGCGGCTGAGCCTGGCCAGCGGCCTGGCGGCTGAGTTCGGCAGCCGGGTGGGCCATGCCTGCACGGCGCCGGAGGCTAATGGGGTGGTGTGCGCCAGCTGGAGCTGGTGGTTGGAGAACCAGGAGCGGCTCCCCCTGCCGGTGCAGGTGGTGGTGGCCCTGCTGCCGATCGCCAGCCTGGAGGACCCCCTCACGGCTGCCCGGGTCGCCTCCCTCCGGCGCCAGGGGGGCGACTGGTTCCGGGGCCTGCTGCTGCCGGAGGCGATCAACCGCCTGCAGCGGGGGGTGGCCAGCCTCCGTCGCGGCGGTGGCAGACTGGCGGTGCTGGATGGTCGTCTGCGCGGAAGGGACTGGGGTGGCACCGTGCTGGCGGCCCTAGATCCCTGGGTTCAGCTCTCCCGTTTGCTCCCGGATTGATCGCGCCTCTTAGGGCAACGCTGATCCCTCCCGCCCCTAGCCTCAGCACAGCCGTTGCTCCGCTCCATGGGAGAAGCCAGACGCCGTGAGTCCCAGGGGTTGCCCCCCCGTCCCCGTCCCGTCGCAAAGGCGCCGGTCGATACCTCGCCCCGGCTGGTCAGCTGGCTGCCCCTGAGCCGTAATCAGGCCGATCGGTTCGTGGCGATCACCACCCAAGGCGCCTGGATCGGCATCGGTTCCCTGGTGCTCTTCTGGGTGATCGTCCGGTTCATCGGTCCGGCCGCTGGTTGGTGGACCCTGGCGGATGGCTGAGCTTTGGCGCTGCCTAATGCCGCAGCCCGTGCCGCATCGCAACCCGCCCCGGGCAGCTTCCAAGGCGGGTGCTTGGCGCCCCTGAATGTCACGGCAATCGGAAGAAAACCTGTAGGATGGTTGACATCGACCCTGGCGACCAGCCATGTTCCTGCGCCTTGCCGAGCAATACCGCCATTTAGTCAACGATCTGGTGCTGAGCCTGCAGGCCCTTTCCCAGTGCTTGCGAGATCAGGGCCATGTGGCCACTTGTTACGTCTGTGGTGATGAGTGGAACCAGCACGGCGCTTCTTTTGTGGCTGACCTAGGAGAAACTCATGTGGTCCGCTTTCTCGTCTCCGACTTCGGGATCAGCTGGGTTGAATCCCGTGACGGTCACGAATTGGTGAAGCTCGAGGGGGCTGATGCCATCCAAGAACTGCATCGCGTCAGCCTGATGCTGCAGGCTTCAGGCATGGCCCGTCTTCCCGATCCGTTCCCCGGCGCTGACAATCCCGCCGATCAACCCCTGAGCATCTCTTCTCCATTCCACGATTGATGGAGCTTGCAGCGTCTTGATGGCCGCGCCCGTTCTCGGGTTGCGTCGCACTCGTTGCACGCTACCCATTGAGCTGATCGACTCAGTGGCCCGCTTAGGCGGCCAGCTCGGGTCGGAGTGTTTCGAACTCCGACCCCTTTGCCATTCAGGCCGCCGGCAATTCGGCCACGCTGCTTGAGGATTCTTCAGCCGCCCCCTCAGCTGTTGCCGCCCGACCTGCTGCCAGCTTTGCGGCCGCAGCAAGGGGCTTCATGGAGTTGGCAGTCACTTCTGATCCCTCGGTGAGACGGCGGCGGGTGAGCTGTTCGATCACCTCTGCCTGCTCGGGGTTCTGCTCCAGCCAGGTGATGGTGTTATCACGTCCCTGACCGATGTTGTCTCCCTCGTAGCTATACCAGGCGCCCTTGCGGGTCACGACGCCGGTTTCCTCCGCCAGATCCAGCAGGCAGCCAAGGGTGCTGATGCCGCGTCCGAAGAGAATATCGAATTCGGCGATCCGAAAGGGAGGAGCCACCTTGTTCTTGGCCACCTTCACCTTGGCGCGGATGCCGTATTCCTCGGTACCGCGTTTGAGGGTCTGGATCCGGCGGATGTCCAGACGGACCGAGGCATAGAACTTGAGCGCGTTCCCACCGGTGGTCGTTTCCGGGTTGCCATAGGTCACACCGATTTTCTGGCGCAGCTGGTTGAGGAAAATCACGGTGCAGCCCGATTTGCCGATGTTGCCGGTGATCTTCCGCATCGCCTGGCTCATCAGGCGGGCCTGGCTGCCCACCGCTAGGTCGCCCATCTCTCCCTCGATCTCTGCCCGTGGGGTGAGGGCGGCCACCGAGTCGACCACCACGATGTCGACCGCGGCGGAGCGCACCAGCTGGTCGACGATCTCCAGGGCCATCTCACCGGTATCGGGCTGGGAGACCAGCAGGTTCTCGATGTCCACCCCGAGGGCCGCGGCATAGACCGGATCCAGGGCGTGCTCGGCATCCACGAAGGCCGCCACGCCGCCGCGTTTCTGTACTTCGGCGATGGCATGGAGGGTGAGCGTGGTCTTGCCGGAGCTCTCCGGTCCGTAGACCTCGACCACCCGACCCTTGGGGTACCCGCCTCCGAGGGCGAGGTCCAGAGTGAGGGCGCCGGTATTGATCGTTTCGACCCGCATCCTGGAGGCATCGCCCAGGCGCATGATCGATCCCTTGCCGAAATTGCGTTCGATCTGGGTGAGCACCAGACCCAGGGCCTTGTCCCGCTCGGCGGCGGCGGCGGAACCGGATGCAGGGGGGGGGGAGGCGGCGGCGCCGAGGGAGGAGGAGACGGCGGCCTTGGGATCGGCGGGCATGGTGGGGATCAGCGATGGAACAGGCCGCAACGGCGTACACGCTCGGTGGCGGGGGAGCCGTGGTGGGTGGCTGGGCAGGGGTTGGGAGCCCGGCGACCGGGGGTCATCCTGCGACCTCTGGAGAACAAGTGCCACCAGGGGGGACCAGCGTCTCAGCCGTGCATAGTACGGACGTACTCTAGCGCTTCAGGGCCAGTCCGCCAGGGGGCCGGCAAAGCGGGACGCATCCAGGGGAACGATCGCCCTGGACGGCAGCCCGTCGCTGTCGCCGGGGGCCAGATAGCCCCACATGGCCAGGAAGCAGCGCACGGCCTCCAGCCCCGGCGTGACCCTCACCCGTTCGAGGGTGGGTCGGCGATCCTCCACGAACCAGAGGGGCCGCTCCTCGTTCAGCAGGCTGAGCAGCACCTCCGGTTTGCTGCCCCGTTCATGGCCGTACACGGCCTGGGGCTCCAGCTCTGCGGCTTCCAGCAGCCGCGTCGCGTAGGCGCCGCCCTTGGTGGTGAGCACCAGCCAGGGCACCCCTTCCTCGCCCAGCTGGCGCAGGCGGCGCTCCACGCCGGGGAAGAAGCGATGCAGGGCCAGCCAGGCGGCTGGATCCTCGCGGAGGGCGGTGTCGCGCACGGTTTCCAGGGCCGCCTGCAGCGCCTCCTCGCTGGCGGTGACCTGCGCCAGTGCCAAGGCCAGGGCCTGGTCGTAGTTGCTGAGCCACGCCTCGAGGCTGAAATCGGGGCGGGCCAAGGCGGCGGCCACCAGCACCATTTCCCAGCCCTTGTGGATGTGGGGGCGAAGGGCGGCGAAGGAGGCAGGGGTCTGCTCCGGGAGCACCAGCGAGGGATCGAGCCGCTGGGCCGCCCGCCGGGCCGACCACCAGTATTCGGGCATGCCATCCATTAACACGCCGTCGAAATCGAAGACGAGGAGCGGAGCGGACGACACGGGAGGCCCCGCAGGGGATTCGGAACTGGGCCGCTAGGATTCGAACCTAGGAATGTCGGGACCAAAACCCGATGCCTTACCGCTTGGCGACGGCCCAATGAAGGCAGGTCGTGGCTGGAACGGTGATCCGATCCGCTGACCGCTGTGGCCGGTTCAACCGGCACCAACACAGTTACCCACAGCAGCCGGTCCTTCGTCAACTCGCCGGCTGGTCCAGGCGCTGGCCATTGGCGGGGAGCACCGCCGACCGCACCGGAGTGGCCCCTGCCGGATCAGGCGGGAAAAACCCGCAGCCGCTGCTGCTGGCCGCGGCCGAACACGGCGCTACGGAGGCGGTAGTGGTTCACCAGTTCGGCCTGCATCTGCCGCACCGGTTCGCTGCGGGGCAGCAGTTCCACCGGCCGTCCCTGGGGCAGCACCACCTGCTCCACGGCCAGTCGGCATTCCTCCAGGGCGGCATGGGCATCATCCAGGCCGGTGACACCACCCGCGCTGGTCCCGGACGGGCGCCGGTCGGAGACCCGCTCCAGGGCCCGTTGCAGCTGGTGGAGGCTCTCGGATTTGATCACGAGGATCGGTAGCCCCAGGTCCTGAGCCCGACGGCGCAGGCCGGGCTCACGGCCCAGCTGTCCCCGCAGGCTGAGCATCAGGTCAGCCCCCTCCGGGGCCTCCACCACCTCCAAGGCCAGGGAGCGGCTGCGGGCCGCCTCTTCGAGCAGGGCGCGTGACACCCCCACGCCGCAGACCCGCAGGGGCGGTGGCGGTCCGGGGGGCTCATCCTGGAGAGGAGCCGGGCCATTCGCCGGCCCCGCTGCGGCGGCGGTTGGTCGGTGCGGGGAGCGGGCAACGGGATCGGGCAGCGGCAGCGGCACCGGGCTGCGGGGGGAGCGGGCCGCACCGGCTACGGCCGGGGGCGCCGGGGCCTCCTGGAGCCGCAGTTCACCGGCCTCGCTGAGTTCCCGGATCTGGGGACGGGCGCTCTGGCCCCGCAGCAGCAGATCCACCGTGGTCGCCACATCGCGGTGCACCAGCCAGCGCTGGCGGCTGTGCATCTCCACGGCCATCGGGAAGGTGGGTTCGGCCGCCCGCTCCAGCACGGTCTTCTGGGTGCGGCGGCGGCGGGCCTCCTCATCGCCCAACGTCACCGACTGGATGCCGCCCACCAGATCGCTGAGGGTGGGGTTCTTGATCAGGTTGGCCAGTTCGTTGCCGTGGGCGGTGGCCACCAGCACCACGCCCCGCTCGGCGATGGTGCGGGCCGCCAGGGCCTCCCGTTCGGTGCCGATCTCATCGATCACGATCACCTCGGGCATGTGGTTTTCCACCGCTTCGATCATCACCTCGTGCTGCAGTTCGGGCCGGGCCACCTGCATGCGCCGGGCCCGGCCGATAGCGGGATGGGGGATGTCGCCATCGCCGGCGATCTCGTTGCTGGTGTCGATCACCACCACCCGTTTGCCCAGCTCATCGGCCAGCACCCGGGCGATTTCGCGCAGCGCGGTGGTCTTGCCCACCCCGGGCCGCCCCATCAAGAGCAGGGATTGGCCCGCATCCAGCAGATCCCGCACCATCGCCACGGTGCCAAACACTGCCCGCCCCACCCGGCAGGTGAGGCCCACCACCTCTCCGCTGCGGTTGCGGATCGCGCTGATCCGGTGCAGGGTGCGTTCGATGCCGGCCCGGTTGTCGCCGCCGAAGGCGCCGATCCGCTCCACCACCAGGGCCAGGTCGCTGCGCTGAACCGGCAGCTCGCCGAGCAGCACGGCTCGGCCCGGATAGCGCGCTTCCGGCACCCGGCCCAGGTCCAGCACCACCTCCAACAGCTGATCGCGGGCTGCGGGGGCGGCCAGGGCCGCCTGGACGGCGGGCGGCAACACCTCCAACAAGCGATCGAGGTCGTCGGTGACGCGCTGGGTGGCGGGGGGAAGGGCGGGGGGCGGAGTCAGCGAAGGCTGCAGGGCTGGCGGGATGCGTTTCGGAGATGTTCTAGCGGCAGGGCAGCCAGCGCAGGGATGCGGACAGCCGGCCGCCTGGGCCGCAGCCTGGCTGGCAAGGGGGAGGGGGGGCGATCAGGGGGCAGGGAGCAGCTGGAAACCTTGCCGCGGCTGAACGCTGTGATCAAGGAGGTGTTGCGGCTGGTGCCCCCCGTGGGCGGCTGCTTCCGCCGGGCCATCGCCCCGGTGCAGCTGGGGCCATACACGATCGCGGCGGGTCGGGTGATCCAGGTGGACATCAACGCCACCCACCATGATGGCCAGGTGTCTGCCGAGCCCGAGGCCTTCCGGCCCGAGCGCCATCTGCGGGGCCCAGCCCCCGGCGCCGCCTAAATCCCTTTGGCCTGGCGCCGCGGGTGTGCCTGAGCAGGCCCCTGGCGGAACTGGAGCTGCGCCTACTCACGCTGCGCCTACTGCAAACGCTGCGCTTCTCGCCCGAGCCGGATCAAGACCTCAGCTTGGACATGATCCCCACCCCCAGGCCCCGCAGCGGCGTGCTGGTGCGGGCGGCTGCCAAGCATTCAGCTCCCTGAGGCCGCTGCGGGGCCTGGATTCGAACTGATTGCGTCTATTCAGATGTACTGGGCCGTGCTGGAGGGCCGCTTCGATCGCCGCGATGCCGCGCCGCTGACGCGACCCTCGCCAGGCTTCAGGTTCAGACGCGGCCTTCGCAAGCAAACCGACTAGTCGAACAGTTTAGCCAGCCGACGTGGTAGCTATTGTGACATCATGCCAGTAATGTCCCTGCTAATTTTCACAATTTACGATGGTCATCAACCTGTGTGGGGCATTGTACCTACTCGCCATCACCCTGGTGCTGCCTGGTGCGGTGCGGGCCCAGGCCTCCCAGGATGCCAGTTCCCCCTCCGGAACGACAGGCGGCACCCTCCTGAATGGCACCACGGAGGCGCAGCCCCATGGCGAGTGGAGTGGCACGTATCAGAATATTGGCGTGAATCTGATGTCGGCCCGGCGCACTCAGAATGGCTTTCTGGTGCGGGTGAAGCGTCGCATCAAACCCGGTGGCGATGCCGCCAAGGAATTCGCCCGCAACATTCCCGTCGTGTCGACGGCGGCGAACTGGGCCACCTTGGGGTTGTTTAAGCGGGCCCTGAAATCCGACGGTGAGGCGGTGCGCGCCACCTGGTTGGTGATGAACTGCACCAACAAGACCTTCAACGTGAGCAGTGATGGCTATTCCTGGCAGAACATCTACAAAGATCCCTACGGCCAGGCCGAGGATCTCTACTTCCAGCTCTGCGAATCAAACCAAAAGGATGGGACAGCCCGCTACCTGAACCTGCCGCCGGCCGAGCCCGACATGCTGCGGGCGGCCCAGGCGGGCAAATAACCGCAGCGGCGAGGACCCGTTGCTTGGAGCCGATCGTATCGGGGTGGCCAAGATCGCGATCACTAAGGCCCAGCTCAAGCTTTGCCTGCGACAGCGTCGGCCCTGGCTTGCTGCGGCAGCACTGAGCCCCATAGACGGTGCTTGAGCGCCGATCAGGGCCGCCGCCGCAACCAGGGCTGCACCAAGCCCGCAGCGATCGCAGCCGCCTCGGGCAGCAGATCGGCTTGATCCAACAGCCGGCCGCCCCGTTGTTGGGCCTGCAGCAGCAGCGGTTGCAGGCGGGCCCTGGCGACGCTGCCAAAGGCCACGCCAGCTACCGCGGCCCCGGCGGGGGGCGTCAGGGTTTGCAGCAGGGGCAGGGTGCGGTCGTTGGTGCCACCGGCCAGCTGGACGGGGCCGGGGGGCAGCCGGGGGCCGATCCGCCGCCAGAGCTGCACCGCCGCCCGGGCCGTGCCAGCCCCCACATCACCCCGCATCGGCCGGCCATCGAGCTGCCAGAGCGGGGCGAAACCAGCGGCGCGCAGCTGGGCGAAGCGATTCCAGAGCTCCTCCACCAGCCGCTCCGCCAGCGCTTCGGGGCGCAGCGCCTCGCCTGCGGCGGCTGCTGGCGGCGGCGGCCCATCCAACTCCAACCCACAGCTCACCGCCAGGCGCCGCAGGGGAATGCCGGCAGCCCGCAGCTGGGCCAGCCGGGCCGCGAAGGCCCCAGAGCGGCCGATGCGGGTATGGAGTTCGATCGCATCCGGGCGCAGGGCGGCCAGCAAAGGGGCCACCGCTGCGGCCGGCAGCAGCTGATCCCGCTCCTCGATCAGCCCCAGGGGGCAGGCCGGCAGGCAGCGGCCACAGCCATAGCAGCGCTCCTCCAGCACCCCGGAGGCGGCGCCACCCTGGGCACCAGAAAACCTAGAGATCGCCCCAGGCTCAGGCACTAGTGCCGGAATCGCCAGGGCAGGACAAACCCGTTCGCAGGGCCGTGGGCAATCGGGAGGGCAGCGGGCCGGATCGAACCAGGCCTTACGGAAGTGGGGATCGGCCCCATCGCTCAAACTCACCATCACCCAAGGCCGGGCCGCGCCGCGGGCCTCGGCCCAAGCGATGCCGCGCCGCGCCGCAGCCACCACGGCGGGATCGGCGGCCAGATCCAGGCAATGGACTCCCGCCAGGCTGTAAAGGCCTGCCAGGTCCTCGATGGCGGCAAGGTCCTGATTGCTGGCGCCACCGATCCATTTCACCCAGCGGCCCCTGGACAGGGCTTGATCGGCAAGGGAAGTGGGGCAACCGGGGTCGATGGCTTTGGCTGGCGCGAAGGGCCATCATCCCAACCATGGGGCCAGGTCAAGCTCTGGCGGCCTAGCGCCGCACCCGAGGGGGCAGCGCCACTCTTCCCTGCAGATCAGACGCCAACGAACAGCTGCTCCAACGGCTGCCAACGTAAGGCGCGCGCGCCCCCCATCTCCACCACCACCTTGAGCCTCGGCTCCCGCCGCGTGAGACCCACCAACGAGGCCAGTTCGGCAGTGGACAGCACCTGGCCCTCCAACAGCCAGAGCAGAATCGGGGCTTGCCCCTCCAGTTCGACCCCGAGCAGGGGCATCACCCGCTGCACTTCTCCCACCGCTGCCCCCCGGCCCACGCTTTGGTGGCCCAGGTGGGGAGGTCGCACGCCATGGAGCTGGAACAGGAAGGCCTCCGGATCGCCCAGCCCCCGGGCGGAGGTGAGGTGGGCCCGGTAGCCGGCAGCTCGCAGACGGCGCATCAGACGAGTTTCGGCCCCACCTTCGAGCGGGGCGAACAGGGCAATGGCCCCAGCGCGTTCCAGATCCTGACGGAAACCGCGACCTGAGAGCAGCAGGGGCATCGGCGGCAAGGGCGAACGCCAGCAAGTCTGGCAGCCCTTGCCACTTTCAGGGGGGGTGAGGTGATGCGGTACATTGTTCACTCGCGCTGATGTCTGTGCCCGTCCGCTAGCCGGGCCTCCAGAACACGGTGCAGGGGTTGTCATTGGTGACGACCTCTCCAGGCCAGTGCGGCCATCCTGCCGAGGCTCACCGCCAAGGTCCAGGAACCGCCGGGATACTGCCTCATCGAAACGGGAAGTTCGCTTCCCTGGGTTGGGATCATCCTCTCCCTTTTCGGTTAAGGCAAGTCTCAGCCCGCTGAATCGCCTCGCTAGCCCAAGGCCGGTGGTCTCCAAGCCTCCACCTGATCTGCGATCCCAAGCATTCAGCACCCGCCGCCCTCCCGCGTTCTGCGTGGGTCGGCCTGAAGCCTCATGGCATCAGCACGCGGCAGTCCAGCTGGCGTCATCTCCCCTCCCATGTCCATCGGCATTCTCGGGAAGAAATTGGGCATGTCCCAGTTCTTCGACGACGAAGGCAGGTCCATCCCGGTCACCGTGATCGAAGCGGGTCCCTGCCGCATCACCCAGCTCAAGAACGAAGCCAGCGACGGTTACAGCGCCGTCCAAATCGGTTTCGGCGAGATCCGCGAAAAGTTGGTGAATAAGCCCGCTAAGGGCCACCTAGCCAAATCCGGTTCCGATCCCTTGCGTCATCTGCGCGAATATCGCGTTGATGCCGTCGAAGGCCTTGAACTGGGCGCCGCCATCACCGTCACCGCCTTTGAGGCCGGTCAGAAGGTTGATGTCAGTGGCGACACCATCGGTCGCGGCTTCGCGGGTTGGCAGAAGCGCCATGGCTTCAGCCGGGGTCCGATGAGCCACGGTTCAAAGAACCACCGCGAGCCCGGTTCCACCGGCGCCGGCACCACGCCGGGCCGCGTGTATCCCGGCAAGCGCATGGCTGGCCGCTACGGCGGCAAGCAGATCACCACGCGGGGCCTCACCATTCTCAAGGTGGATGTCGAGCGCAACCTGCTGGTGGTGAAGGGCTCGGTTCCCGGCAAACCCGGGGCCCTGCTCGACATCCGTCCGGCCAAGCGGGTCGGCAGCAAAGGCGCGTCCTGAGGAGCAGACCCATGGCAAATGTTGTTGTTCACGATTGGCAGGGCAAGGAGAGCGGCAAAGCTTCCCTTGATCTGAAGGTCGCCAAAGAGACCTCCGCCGCTGATCTGCTGCACCGGGCGGTGGTGCGTCAACTGGCCAATGCCCGCCAGGGCACCGCCAGCACCCTCACCAGGGCCGAGGTGGCTGGTGGCGGCCGCAAGCCCTACAAGCAGAAAGGCACCGGCCGAGCCCGCCAGGGCTCGATCCGAACCCCCCTCAAGCCGGGTGGCGGTGTGGTCTTCGGACCCAAGCCCCGCAGCTACGAGCTGGCGATGAACCGCAAGGAGCGTCGCCTGGCCCTCCGCACCGCCCTGATGAGCCGCGTCGCGGACATCGTGGCGGTCAAGGGCTTCGGTTCGGAACTGGACACCCCGAAGACCAAAGAGATCACCGCAGCCCTGGGCCGTTTCGGCATCGAAGCCGACACCAAGGTGCTGCTGATCCTCGACAACGCCTCGGAAGCCGTTCGGCTTTCGGTGCGCAACCTCGAGAAGGTCCGCCTGATCGCGGCCGATCAGCTCAATGTCTTCGATCTGCTCCATGCCAGCAAGCTGGTGGTGAGCGAAGAGGCACTCGCGAAGATTCAGGAGGTTTACGGCGATGTCTGAACGTTTTACTGATCGGCTGGCGGATGTGATCCGTCGGCCCCTGATCACCGAGAAGGCCACCCGTGCCCTTGAACTGAATCAGTACACCTTTGAGGTGGATCACCGGGCTGCGAAGCCCGACATCAAGGCGGCCGTCGAATCCCTGTTCGATGTGAAAGTCGTCGGTGTGAGCACCATGAATCCTCCCCGCCGCACCCGTCGGGTGGGGCGCTTCGCCGGCAAGCGTGCCCAGGTGAAGAAGGCGGTGGTGCGCCTCGCCGAAGGCAACGCCATCCAGCTTTTCCCAGAGGCCTGAGGGGTCTGAAACGTCATGGCAATCCGTAACTACAGACCCATCACCCCCGGCACCCGCACGCTGGTGGTCACCGACTTCAGCGAGATCACCGGCCGCGGCCGTGAGCGGGGCCTGGTGGTGGCCAAGCATCGCCGCAAGGGCCGCAACAACCGTGGTGTGATCACCTGCCGCCACCGGGGCGGCGGCCACAAGCGCCTCTACCGCATCGTTGATTTCCGTCGCGACAAGCACGGCATCACGGCGCGGGTGGCGGCGATCCACTACGACCCCCACCGCAATGCTCGCCTCGCCCTGCTCTATTACAGCGATGGCGAGAAGCGTTACATCTTGGCTCCAGCTGGTGTGACCGTCGGCCAGACGGTTGTGTCTGGCCCCGAGTCCCCGATCGAGAATGGCAATGCCCTGCCCCTCTCGGCCATCCCCCTGGGTTCCAGCGTCCACAACGTGGAGCTCTACGCCGGCCGCGGCGGCCAGATGGTTCGCACCGCCGGCGCCAGCGCCCAGGTGATGGCTAAAGAAGGCGATTACGTCGCCCTGAAGCTGCCCTCCACGGAGGTTCGCCTAGTGCGCCGCGAGTGCTACGCCACCCTCGGTGAGGTGGGCAACAGCGAGCAGCGCAACACCAGCCTCGGCAAGGCCGGGCGCAAGCGCTGGCTGGGCCGACGCCCCGAGGTGCGCGGCAGCGTGATGAACCCTTGCGACCACCCCCACGGTGGCGGCGAAGGCCGCGCTCCGATCGGCCGTTCCGGTCCGGTCACCCCTTGGGGCAAGCCGGCCCTAGGCCTCAAGACCCGCAAGCGGAACAAACCGAGCAATCGGTTCGTGCTCCGGAAACGTCGCCGCACCTCCAAACGGAGCCGTGGCGGTCGCGACTCCTGATGACCCACACCGCTCTGCCGTACGCCTGAACCGCCATGGGACGCTCACTCAAAAAAGGCCCCTTCGTCGCCGACAGCCTGCTCCGCAAGGTGGAGAAGCAGAACGCCGCCGAAGACAAATCCGTGATCAAGACCTGGTCACGCGCCTCCACGATCCTGCCGATGATGATCGGCCACACCATTGCCGTGCACAACGGCAAGGCCCACGTGCCCGTCTACGTGACGGAGCAGATGGTGGGCCACAAGCTCGGGGAATTCGCCCCGACCCGCACCTTCCGCGGCCACATCAAAGACAAGAAGGGAGGCCGCTGAACCGATGGCTATCACCAAACCCAACACCCAGGCCATCGCCCATGGCCGCTACATCCGCGGCTCCGTTTCCAAGGTGCGGCGGGTGCTCGATCAGATCCGGGGGCGCACCTACCGCGATGCCCTGATCATGCTCGAGTTCATGCCCTACCGCTCCACCGGCCCCATCACCAAGGTGCTGCGCAGCGCGGTGGCCAACGCCGAGAACAACCTCGGCCTCGATCCCTCCAGCCTGGTGATCAGCCAGGCCAGCGCCGACATGGGTCCTTCCATGAAGCGCTTCCGGCCCCGCGCCCAGGGCCGGGCCTACGCGATCAAGAAACAAACCTGCCACATCAGCATTGGTGTGGCGGCCCCTTCCGCCTGAACCCCGAGGACACCGACCGATGGGACACAAGATCCATCCAACCGGCCTGCGCCTGGGGATCACCCAGGAACACCGCTCGCGTTGGTACGCCCCCAGCAAGACCTATCCGACCCTCCTCCAGGAGGATGACCGGATCCGCAAGTTCATCCACAAGAAATACGGCGCCGCCGGCATTTCCGATGTGTTGATCGCCCGCAAGGCCGACCAACTCGAGGTGGAGCTCAAGACCGCCCGCCCCGGCGTGCTCGTCGGCCGCCAGGGCAGCGGCATCGAGGAACTGCGCACCGGCATCCAAAAGACCCTTGGCGATGCGGCCCGTCAGGTCCGCATCAATGTGGTCGAGGTGGAGCGCGTCGACGCCGATGCCTTCCTGCTGGCCGAGTACATCGCCCAGCAACTCGAGAAGCGGGTGGCCTTCCGCCGCGTCATGCGGATGGCGGTGCAGCGGGCCCAGCGCGCTGGCGTGCTCGGCCTCAAGATCCAGGTGGGTGGTCGCCTTAATGGCGCCGAGATTGCCCGCACCGAGTGGACCCGCGAAGGCCGTGTGCCCCTGCACACCCTCCGGGCCGACATCGACTACGCCACCAAGGTGGCTACCACTACCTACGGGGTGCTGGGCATCAAGGTGTGGGTGTTCAAGGGAGAAGTGCTCCCCGGCCAGCCGCAGCAGCAGCCCGCTGCCGACGCCAACCGGCGCCGTGCCAGCCGCCGGCCCCAACAGTTCGAAGATCGCTCCAACGAGGAGTGAGGGAGGTCTGAATCATGCTGAGTCCACGACGCGTCAAATTCCGTAAGCAGCAGCGGGGCCGTATGCGCGGCATCGCTACGCGCGGCAACACCATCGCCTTCGGCGAATTCGCCCTACAGGCCCAGGAGTGTGGCTGGATCACCTCACGCCAGATTGAGGCTTCCCGTCGCGCCATGACCCGCTACGTGAAGCGGGGCGGCAAGATCTGGATCCGGATCTTCCCCGATAAGCCGGTCACCATGCGCCCCGCTGAAACCCGCATGGGTTCCGGTAAGGGCAACCCGGAATTCTGGGTGGCGGTGATCAAGCCTGGTCGCATCCTGTTCGAGATGGGGGGTCCTGAAATCACCCCCGAGATCGCCCGGGAAGCCATGCGCCTGGCCCAATACAAGCTGCCGGTCAAAACCAAGTTCATCAGCCTGGCCGACCAGGTGGATAACGCGGTGGCTGAACCAGCGGCCCCCGAACCCGTCCTCGCCCTGGAGTCCTGAACCATGGCCCGTCCCGCTATCGCCGAGGTGCGCAAGCTCACCGACAGCGACCTCTCCGAACGCATCACCGCCACCCGGCGGGAGCTGTTCGATCTGCGCTTCCAGCAGGCCACCCGCCGCCTGGAAAATCCGCACCGCTTCAAGGAGGCCCGCATCAAGCTGGCCCACCTGCTTTCGGTGCAGCTGGAGCGGCAGCGCTCCACCGCGTCCTGATCCCCCACCACTCCAATGGCACTCAAGGAAAGGGTCGGCACCGTCGTCAGCGACAAGATGGACAAAACGGTGGTGGTGGCGGTGGAAAACCGCTTCCCCCACCCCATCTATCAGAAGACGGTGAGCCGCACCACCCGCTACAAAGCTCACGACGAAACCAACGCCGTCAAAGTTGGCGATCGGGTTCGTATCACCGAGACCCGCCCCCTCAGCCGCACCAAGCGGTGGCAGGTGGCCGAGGTTCTCTCCAACACCAGCGCCGGCTGAGGAACACCCCATGATTCAGCAGGAAACTTTCCTCACCGTCGCTGACAACAGCGGCGCCAAGCGCATTCAGTGCATCCGCGTTCTCGGCACGAACCGTCGCTACGCCCACGTGGGCGATGTCATCGTGGCCGCCGTCAAGGACGCCATGCCCAATATGGGCGTGAAGAAGTCGGATGTGGTCAAGGCCGTCGTGGTGCGCACCCGCGCCACCCTGCGCCGCGACACCGGTAACTCGATCCGGTTCGACGACAACGCCGCCGTGATCCTGGGGAACGACAACAATCCCAAGGGCACCCGGGTGTTTGGACCCGTGGCCCGCGAACTGCGGGAACGCAACTTCACCAAGATCGTTTCCCTCGCCCCGGAGGTGATCTGAGATGGCCACCGCAACTCCCAAAGCCAAAGCCCAGGTGCGCATCAAGCTGCGCATCAAAAAAGGCGACACCGTGCAGGTGATTGCCGGCAAGGACAAGGGCAAGACCGGCGAAGTGCTGCGCACCCTTCCCTACGAGAACCGGGTAGTGGTGCAGGGCATCAACATCCGCACCCGCCATGTGAAGCCCACCCAAGAGGGTGAAACCGGCCGGATCGTGAGTGAAGAAGCTTCGCTTCATATCTCCAATGTGATGCTCTACTCCACCACCAAGCAGGTGGCCAGCCGCGTCGAAATCGTGGTGGAGAAGGACGGCACCAAAAAACGCCGCCTCAAGAAGACCGGAGAGATCCTCGATTAATCCGTTCGTGGCCACCCTCCCCGGGGTCGCCCCATCACTTGCTACAACTCCCATCCCAACCCTGTCCCTGTCCGCCTTCTGACCACGTCCAGAAGAGCACCCCCCATCCCAGCCATGTCACTCAAACAGCGCTACCGGGAGACGATCCAGCCCAAGCTGCTCAAGGATCTCGCCCTCACCAACGTCCACGAAGTTCCGAAGGTGGTCAAGGTCACCGTGAACCGGGGTCTCGGTGAGGCGGCCCAGAACGCCAAGGCCCTGGAAGCCTCGATCACCGAATTGGCCACGATCACCGGACAGAAGGTGGTTGTGACCCGTGCCAAGAAGGCCATCGCCGCCTTCAAGATCCGCGCGGGGATGCCAATCGGCGTGAGCGTCACCCTTCGGGGCGATCGCATGTATGCGTTCCTGGAGCGTCTGATCAACCTGGCCTTGCCTCGTATCCGTGACTTCCGCGGCGTGAGTGGCAAGAGCTTCGACGGCCGGGGAAACTACACCCTGGGGGTGCGGGAGCAGATCATTTTTCCGGAAATCTCCTTCGACAAGATCGACGCCATCCGGGGCATGGACATCACCATCGTGACCACCGCCCGTAACGACGAAGAGGGCCGGGCCCTCCTCCGCGAAATGGGGATGCCGTTCCGCAGCAACTGAGCCCTCCTCCCACCACGTTCATGGCCAACCACGACCCCATTTCCGACATGCTCACCCGCATCCGCAATGCGAGTGAGAAGCGCCACGAGCGCACCCGGATTCCTGCCTCCAAACTCTCCCGCAGCATCGCCAGTGTGCTGCAACAAGAGGGTTTCATCGCCGCCATCTCCGAAGACGGGGAAGGCGTGCAGAAGGAGCTGGTGCTGGAGCTCAAGTACAGCGGCAAGCACCGCCAACCCACCATCCGCAGTGTCCAGCGGGTCAGCAAGCCTGGTCTGCGCATCTACAAAAACACCCGCCAGCTTCCGAAGGTGCTCGGTGGCCTTGGTGTGGCGATCATCTCCACCTCCAGGGGTGTGATGAGCGACCGCGACGCCCGCAAGCAGGGTGTGGGCGGTGAAGTGCTCTGCTACGTCTATTGATTCCGGGAGGAACCCCCATGTCACGTATTGGTAAAGCCCCTATCTCTGTTCCCGACAAGGTCACCGTGAGCCTCAATGGTCTCTCGGTCACCGTGAAGGGTCCCAAAGGGGAACTCAGCCGCACCCTTCCGGATGGCGTCAGCATCAGCCAGGAGGGCAACACTGTTCAGGTCAGCCCTGTCAACGAAAGCCGTCGCTCCCGCGAGCGCCATGGTCTCAGCCGCACCCTCGTGGCCAACATGGTGGAAGGGGTGAGCCAAGGTTTCACCCGCAAGCTTGAAATCGTGGGCGTGGGTTACCGCGCCGCGGTACAGGGCAAGAAGCTGGTGGTCAGCGCTGGCTACAGCCATCCGGTCGAGATGCTGCCTCCTGAAGGTGTCACCTTCACCGTGGAGAACAACACCAACGTGTTTGTCTCCGGGGCCGATAAGGAGCTGGTTGGCAACGAGGCCGCCAAGGTCCGTGCCATTCGTCCGCCCGAGCCCTACAAGGGCAAGGGCATCAAGTACGAGGGCGAGAAGATCCTTCGCAAGGCCGGTAAGACCGGCAAGAAATGAGGTCTGCACGCGCATTCTTTGCCTGATCCACCACCATGTCGTCCATTTCACGCAAACAGCAGACCCAGAAGCGCCACCGCCGTCTGCGTCGTACCCTCAGCGGGACCGCCGTCCGTCCCCGGCTGGCGGTCTTCCGCTCCAACAACCACATCTACGCCCAGGTCATCGACGACGACGCCCAGAGCACTCTCTGTGCGGCGTCAACCCTCGACAAGGATCTGCGCACCAGCCTCAAGGTCGGTGCCACTTGCGATGCGTCTGAGGCCGTGGGCCAGTTGGTCGCCAAGCGCGCCCTCGCCAAGGGCATTCAACAGGTGGTCTTCGATCGCGGCGGCAACCTGTACCACGGAAGGGTGAAAGCCCTCGCCGACGCCGCCCGGGAAGCGGGCCTTCAGTTCTGATCCTGCTCTCACCATGACCGAAACCAACGACCAGACGCAATTCACCGAAATCCCCGGCGCCGCTGACGTTCCTGCTGCCGCTGAAGGCCAGCAGGAACGTCGCGGAGGCCGCGGCGACGGCAAGGGCCGTGGCGGTGGCCGTGGCCGCGACCGTGACAACCGTCGTGGCCAGGAGCGCGACTCCGAATGGCAGGAACGGGTGGTTCAGATCCGCCGCGTCTCCAAGACCGTGAAGGGCGGCAAGAAGATGAGCTTCCGGGCCATAGTTGTCGTTGGCAACGAACGCGGCCAAGTCGGCGTTGGCGTTGGTAAGGCCGGCGATGTGATCGGAGCGGTCCGCAAGGGCGTCGCCGACGGCAAGAAGCACTTGGTGAAGGTGCCCCTCACCCGCACCAGCTCCATTCCCACCCTCAGCAACGGTCGTGACGGCGCAGCCAGCGTGCTCATCCGCCCCGCCGCTCCCGGTACGGGCGTGATTGCCGGCGGTTCGATCCGCACGGTGCTCGAGCTCGCCGGCATCAAGAATGTGTTGGCCAAGCGCTTGGGTTCCAAGACCCCGCTGAATAACGCCCGCGCCGCCATGGTGGCCCTGGCGGCCCTGCGTACCCACAAGGAGACCGCCAAAGAGCGGGGCATCTCCCTTGAGCAGATCTACTCCTGAGGCCCCGATGACCTTCCAACTCGACAATCTCAAGCCCCAGCCCGGTGCCCGTCGTCGCAAGACCCGCAAGGGTCGCGGCATCGCCGCCGGTCAGGGTGCCAGCTGTGGCTTCGGTATGCGGGGCCAGAAGTCCCGTTCCGGACGCCCCACTCGCCCCGGTTTCGAGGGTGGCCAGATGCCCCTCTACCGCCGCGTCCCCAAGCTCAAGCACTTTCCGCTGGTCAATCCCACCGAGTTCACGATCATCAACGTGGGCAAGCTGGCCGACCTCCAGGCGGGCAGCACCGTCGACCTCGATTCCCTCGTCAAGGACGGCATCGTCACAAGTCCCAAGCACCCCCTCAAGGTGCTCGGCCAGGGTGAGCTCGCTACCAAGCTCACGGTGCGCGCCGCCGCCTTCACCTCTGGTGCCCGCGCCAAGATCGAAGCCGCCGGTGGCACTTGCGAGATTCTCGACTGAGGCGGTGCCTCTTCCCCGTTAGCGTCAGAGCCGTCCGTGGGTGCCCTTGGGCCCGGCGGACGGTTTTCTGCGCTTGACCCGTCTTTCCTCTCCCCCCTTCGCACCCAAGCCACATGGTCATCAGTCGGGGGCGCAATCCGAGCGCCGCTGAAATCCTCAGCCAGCTGGTTCAGGCCAAGGGGCTGCGCGACCGGGTGCTGATCACCCTCGGTTTGCTCCTGATCGTGCGGCTCGGCATCTATGTGCCGGTGCCGGGAATCGACAGGGTCGCCTTCCAGGCCTTCATCCAGCAGGGTGGCCAGCTCCTGGGTTTCCTCGACATCTTCACCGGGGGAGGCCTCTCTACGGTGGGCGTGTTCGCCCTGGGCATCCTTCCTTTCATCAACGCCTCGATTATTCTCCAGTTGCTCACGTCAGCGCTGCCCCAGCTGGAGGACCTCCAGAAGAATGAGGGGGAGGCCGGCCGGCGCAAGATCGCCCAGATCACCCGCTATGTGGCGCTTGGATGGGGGATCATCCAGAGCACGGTCTTTGCCCTGATCCTCAAGCAGTACGCCCTTCCGGGTCTGCCTGAGTGGTTGTTCGTGGTCCAGACCGCCCTGGCCCTGGTCACCGGTTCGATGGTGGTGATGTGGGTGAGTGAGGTGATCACGGAACGGGGCATCGGCCAGGGGGCCTCGTTGGTGATCTTCATCAACATCGTGGCCACCTTGCCCAAGGCCCTCGGGTCCACCATTGAACTGGCCCAGACCGGAGACCGCGGCACCGTGACTGGCATCGTGATCCTGGTGCTGATCTTCCTGCTCACGATCGTGGGCATCATCTTTGTGCAGGAGGGCAACCGCCGCATACCCATCGTCAGTGCTAAGCGCCAGGCGGGCGGAGCCGGCCTGCTCAGTGCCCGCCAGAGCTATCTCCCCCTGAAACTCAATGCCGGTGGCGTGATGCCGATCATCTTTGCTTCGGCCGTGGTCTTTCTGCCCCTCACCCTCGCCAACTTCACTAAGAATCCCCTGTTGATCCGGCTGGCCGGCTACCTCAGCCCCAACAGCAGCACCCCCTGGCTCTATGCCCTCCTCTTCTTCAGCCTGATCCTGGGTTTTTCTTATTTTTATGCCTCCCTCACCGTGAACCCGGTGGACATCGCCACCAACCTCAAGCGCACCGGCGTGGCGATCCCCGGCGTCCGGCCCGGCTCTGCCACGGCTGAGTACCTGCTGGGGGTTCAGAACCGGCTCACCCTTCTGGGTGCTCTCTTCCTTGGGGCCGTTGCGATCATTCCCTCGGCTGTGGAGGGGGCGATTCAGGTTCGTACCTTCCAGGGCCTCGGTGCAACCTCCTTACTCATCCTGGTGGGAGTGGCGATTGACACCGCCAAGCAAGTGCAGACCTACGTGATCTCCCAGCGGTATGAGGGCATGGTTCGCCAGTAGGAGATCCTCCCTGATCTCGTTCTGCCCAATTCTTTCCCCCTCCCCTTCAACCCTCAGCCCTTCCCGGTGCCTCGTTGAGGCTGGTGTTCGGCTTTTCCTTCTCCCGCCATGAAGCAACGTCTTCTTTTCCTTGGTCCTCCCGGTGCCGGCAAAGGCACCCAGGCCCAGCGTCTCGCCGCCCGCGAGGGGCTCCTCCATCTCTCCACCGGCGATCTGTTGCGGGCCGAGGTGCAGGCCGGCACCCCCCTCGGCCAGGAGGCCGAAGCCGTGATGGCCAGCGGCGAACTGGTGAGCGATGCCCTTGTCCTGGCGATCGTGCGCAGTCGACTCGAACACCACGGCGGTGGCTGGCTGCTGGATGGTTTCCCCCGCAATCTTTCCCAGGCCGAGGCCCTCGAAGATCTGCTCACCTCCCTCCAGCAGCGGATTGAGCAGGTGATCCTGCTGGAACTCGATGACAGTGTGTTGATCCAGCGCCTTCTGGCGAGGGGCCGGGCCGACGACAACGCCGAGGTGATCGCCAATCGCCTGAACGTGTACCGGGAGCAGACGGCCCCCCTGATTGCCCACTACGAGAGCCAGGGCCTGCTCCGCCGCCTCGATGGGGCCGGCAGCATCGAGGCCATCGAGGATCGCCTGGCCTCCCTGCTGGTTGACTGATGTGATAGGGTGCCTGTTTGCAAATTCGGAGAGCACAACTCCCATGAAGGTGCGTGCCTCAGTCAAGAAAATGTGCGACAAGTGCCGGGTGATTCGTCGCCACGGCCGGGTGATGGTCATCTGCACCAATCCCAAGCACAAGCAGCGCCAGGGTTGACCCTGGCCTGTCGCCCCCCCCATCCGGGGGCACCACACCGGTTCCGGCGCCCCTGGCGCGCGGAACCACCCCAAGCTCCTTTGAACGCTTCCTGACGTGGCTCGGATCGCCGGTGTCGACATTCCTCGTGACAAGAGGATTGAGATTTCTCTCACCTATGTGTATGGGATCGGGCTCACCCGGGCCCGCAAGATTCTCGCCAAGGCCGGGGTCAATCCCGACATCCGGGTGAAGGACCTCAGTGACGGCGACGTGCAGAAACTGCGGGGCGCCGCCGAATCCTTCACCCTCGAAGGCGACCTACGGCGCGAGGAGGGCATGGCCCTCAAGCGCCTCCAGGACATCGGTTGCGTCCGGGGCCGCCGCCACCGCATGGGATTGCCCGTGCGGGGTCAGCGGACCCGGACCAATGCCCGCACCCGTCGCGGTGCCCGCAAGACCGTGGCCGGCAAGAAGAAGTAAGCCCTTCGCCCCATGGCCCTGCCGCCCCTGTCGGCGTCACCAGGGTCTCCCCCAGTTCCCCGATCACCTCCCTGCCATCGCAGGGCTTCCACCATGGCGAAGCCAGCCAAGAAAACAGGCCCCAAAAAGGCCAAGCGCAACGTCCCCAACGGCGTGGCCCACATCCAGAGCACCTTCAACAACACGATCGTGTCGATCACCGACACCTCCGGCGAGGTGATCAGCTGGTCATCGGCCGGTGCGAGCGGTTTCAAGGGCGCCCGCAAAGGAACCCCCTTTGCCGCCCAGACCGCTGCCGAGGCCGCCGCCCGCCGGGCCCTTGAACAGGGCATGCGTCAGATCGAGGTGCTCGTCCGCGGTCCGGGTTCCGGTCGTGAGACGGCCATCCGCGCTCTCCAGGTGGCAGGCCTGGAGATCACCCTGATCCGCGATGTCACCCCCCTGCCCCACAACGGCTGCCGCCGGCCCAAGCGTCGCCGCGTCTGATCGCTTCGACCCCGTCCACCCTTCCGTTTCCACAGACCGTGCTGCAATACCAGATCGATCGGGTCGACCACCAGGTTGCCGGTGACCGTTCCCAGACGGGTGTGTTCGTGATCGGACCCCTCGACCGGGGTCAGGCCACCACGCTCGGCAATGCCCTCCGTCGGGTTCTGATCGGCGGCCTTGAAGGCAGCGCCATCACCGCGGTGCGCATCGCCGGTGTCAACCATGAGTACGCCACGGTTCCGGGTGTGCGGGAAGACGTGCTCGACATCCTGCTCAACTGCAAGTCCGTACCGGTCAACAGCCGCAGCCGTGATCTCGAGATCGGCCGCCTAGTGATCAATGGTCCGGCCACCGTCACGGCTTCCGATCTCCAGTTCTCATCCCAGGTGCAGGTGATCGATGCCGATCGCCCCATCGCCACCGTGGCCGATGGCCACAGCCTCGAGATGGAAGTCCATGTGGAACGGGGCATCGGCTACCGGCCGGTGGATCGCCACAATGAGGACACCAGCGCCATCGACCTGCTCCAGATCGACGCCGTGTTCATGCCCGTGCGCCGGGTCAACTACAGCGTTGATGAGACCGCCGTTGGGGAGGGCGGCTCCGCCCGGGAGCGCCTCCGACTTGAGATCGAGACCAATGGCAGCATCACCCCCGATGACGCCATGGCCCAGGCGGCCAATCAGTTGATCGGTTTGTTCCAGCCTCTGGCCACCCTCACCATGATCGAGGAGCCTGGCCTTGAGCCGGAGCCCTCGGCCGAAGCCCAGATTCCCCTCGAGGAACTGAACCTTTCGGTGCGCGCCTACAACTGCCTCAAGCGGGCCCAGGTCAACTCCGTGTCCGACCTGATGGGCTTCAGCTACGAGGATTTGCTGGAGATCAAGAACTTCGGTTCCAAGTCTGCCGACGAGGTCATCGAAGCCCTTGAGCGCATCGGCATCTCCCTGCCCCAGAGCCGCACCAGCGCCTGATCGGCGGTTTCCTTCCCCCCACGCGACACGCATCCGTATCCGACCATGCGACACCAGTGCCGCGTCCCCCTTCTGGGACGCCCCGCCGACCAACGCAAGGCCCTCCTGCGGGGCCTCACCACCCAGCTGATCCGCGAAGGCCGGGTCACCACCACCAAGGCCCGCGCCAAGGCGCTGCGAGATGAGGCCGAGCGGATGATCAGCCTCGCCAAGGATGGAACCCTGGCGGCCCGGCGTCGCGCCATCGGTTACATCTACGACAAGCAACTCGTCCACGCCCTGTTCGACAAGGCCCAGGATCGTTACGGCGACCGCAATGGCGGTTACACGCGCATCATCCGTACGGTTCGCCGCCGTGGCGACAATGCCGAAATGGCGATCATCGAGCTGGTCTGACCCGCCCCTGAGCACCCCGGCCCCAACGGCTCCTGCCGGTTTGTTGCCGGCATCCGATCCCGTTTCGCAGGGTCCGACTCCTTCTCTGCGCCGGATCGCGCTCTGCATCCAGTACGACGGTGCCGCCTTTCATGGCTGGCAGCGACAGACCAGCCTTGCCAGCGTTCAGGAGACCCTGCAGGGAGCAATCGCGGCCCTCGATCCCCATCGTCCTGTCCAGGTCGTGGCGGCCGGCCGTACCGATACCGGCGTCCATGCTGCCGGCCAGGTGGTTCACTTCGATAGTGCCGGTCCTATTCCTGCCCAGCGCTGGGCCCGAGCCCTCAATGGCCGCTTACCCGCCAGTGTGCGTGTTCGGGCTGCTTGCGAAGTGCCCCCCGACTGGCATGCCTGCTTCTCCGCCACCTACCGCCGCTACCGCTACACCATCTACAACGGCCGCACGCCCAACCTTTTCTTGGCCCCCTGGAGCTGGCATCGCTACCAGCTGCAGCTGGTAGACGGGCTGATGGCAGAAGCGCTTGCGGACCTGGTCGGAGAGCATGATTTTTCCGCCTTCCAGCGCGCCGGCAGCCGCCGCTCCCATGCCCGGACCACCATCCAGGCCGTGGAGGTCCGTCGCGAGGGCGATCTGGTGGTGAGCGAACTGCAGGCCAGCGGCTTTCTCTACGGCATGGTGCGCCTGGTGATGGGCCAGTTGGTGGCAGTCGGGGAAGGACGATTGCACCCTGACGCCTTTCGGGAGCGCTGGCGGCGGCGCCAGCGCCATGCCGTCAAGGAGGCAGCACCACCCCATGGTCTATGCCTGCTGCGGGTGGGCTACCCCCACAACCCCTTCCTGCAACCTGCCTGGTACGATGGCCAACCGCAGTTTCGGTTGGGGTTCAGCGATCCTCCCCCGACCTGGCATCCGCTTACATCGGAGCTGGGTTGCCAGGGATGAGGTCAACGCTGGCCCTTCCGGAACCTGGTCATCCCCCGTCCGTGGCGACCATGGTTCCGCCGCACGGTAGGGTCCTTCGAGACCTGCCGTGCGTTCCGCTCGCACCGAAGCTCCCCCAGGCTGCTCTCCGCGAGCGGCTGCCCCAACCAGGCGCCATGAACAAGACAACCCCCCCTTCCATCGCCACCCTCGACCGTCAGTGGTACGTGGTGGATGCCGCCGACCAGACCCTCGGCCGGCTGGCCAGTGAAGTGGCCCAGGTGCTACGGGGCAAGAACAAGCCCACCTACACCCCCCACCTCGACACCGGTGATTTCGTGGTGGTGATCAATGCCGACAAGGTTCGCGTGAGTGGCAACAAGGCCACCCAGAAGCTCTATCGCCGCCATTCCGGCCGCCCCGGCGGCATGAAAACAGAGAGTTTCGAGCACCTCCAGGCTCGACTGCCTGAGCGGATCATCGAAAAGGCTATTAAGGGAATGTTGCCCCACAACGCCCTCGGCCGCCAGCTGTTCCGCAAGCTGAAGGTCTACAAGGGCGCCGACCATCCCCACACCGCCCAGCAGCCCCAGCCCCTCGCCCTCGATCCCGCCGCCTCCGCCGTCCAATGACCAGCTCTTCCAACCGCGTCGTCTACTGGGGCACCGGCCGCCGCAAAACCGCCGTTGCCCGGGTCCGTGTCGTTCCCGGCACCGGCAGCGTCACCATCAATGGCCGCCCCGGTGACAACTACCTCAACTACAACCCCGTCTATCTGGCGGCGGTGAAGGCTCCTCTCCAGACCTTGGGTCTGGCAGCCCAGTACGACCTGCTGGTGAATGTGCGTGGTGGCGGCCTCACCGGCCAGGCGGATGCGATCAAGCAGGGTGCTGCCCGCGCCCTCTGCGATCTCTCCCCCGACAACCGCAAACCCCTCAAGGTGGAAGGCCACCTGAGCCGGGACCCCCGCGCCAAGGAGCGTCGTAAGTACGGCCTCAAGAAAGCCCGCAAGGCTCCCCAGTTCTCCAAGCGCTGATTTTTTCGCTGCCTTATCTCGCCTCCTTCCAGCCATGCCCAAGCCCGACATCCATCCCACCTGGTATCCCGACGCCAAGGTGATCTGCAACGGCGAGGTGGTGATGACCACCGGATCCACCCAGCCCGAGATCCATGTGGATGTCTGGAGTGGTAATCACCCCTTCTACACCGGTACCCAGAAGATCCTCGACACCGAAGGTCGGGTCGATCGCTTCATGCGTAAGTACGGCATGGGAGGAGCAGACGGTGCCACTGCCGCTAAGAAAGCAAGCCCGGCTCCTGTGGCCGAAGCCCCTGAGGTTGCCTCCGCGGAGCCGGCTGCTGTTGAGGCTTGAGATCCGGCGCCTGTTAACCCGGCGCTTCCAGGATCGAAACCTGTCCGTGGGCTTCATGTCCTTTCTTTTAGGCCGGGCGCCCAGCTGCGTCCGGCTTTTGTTGTGGAGCCTCGCCACGTCCATCCGTGCTGTCCCCATGACCGCGCACCCCTGAGAAGCGATGGACCCTGTTCTGCTGAGCCAGCGCCTCGAGACCGCCCGCCGCACCTTCGAAACCCTGGAACGCCAGCTGGCTGATCCCGCGGTGGCGGCCGATCCCGCCCGGCTCCAGGCCATTGCCCGGGAACGTTCGCGGCTGGAGCCGCTGGTTCACGATTTTGACCAGCTCCAGCGGCTGGAGCTGGAGCGCGACGCCACGCGGCGTCTGCTGAAGGACCAGCGCCTCGAGCCCGACGGCGCCGAATTCGCCGCACTGGCCGCCGAGGAGCTTGTTCATCTCGATGAGCAGATCGCAATCCTTCAGGGCCGTCTCACCGTGGCTCTGTTGCCACGGGATCCCCGCGATGAGCGCAGTGTGATGCTGGAGATCCGAGCTGGTGCTGGTGGCGATGAGGCCTGTCTCTGGGCCGGTGATTTGGCCCGCATGTACGAGCGTTACGCCCAAAGCTGTGGTTGGCGGGTGCAGCCATTGAGCGCCTCAGAGGCGGAACTGGGGGGCTTCCGTGAGCTGATCTTGGCGATTGATGGTGATGGCGTCTTCAGCCGGCTCAAGTTCGAAGCCGGAGTGCACCGGGTGCAACGGGTGCCCGCAACCGAATCTCAGGGCCGGGTCCACACCTCCACGGCCACGGTGGCCGTGATGCCAGAGGCTGATCCGGTGGAGGTGCAGATCGACCCCGCGGATCTCGAGATCGGTACCGCCCGCTCCGGCGGCGCCGGTGGCCAGAACGTGAACAAGGTAGAAACGGCCGTGGATCTGCTCCACAAGCCCACTGGGATTCGGGTGTTCTGCACCCAGGAGCGCTCCCAGTTGCAGAACCGCGAACGTGCCATGGAGATTCTCCGCGCCAAGCTCTACGAGCGGCAGTTGGCGGCGGCCGCTGCTGAGGAGCGTTCCGCCCGGCGTGCCCAGGTGGGCACCGGGGACCGCAGTGAGAAGATCCGCACCTACAACGCCAAGGACAGCCGGGTGACCGACCACCGGCTTGGTCGGAACTACTCTCTGGACCCGGTGCTCGAAGGCCAGCTGGAGCCCCTTGTGCAGGCAAGTGTGGCAGCGGAGCAGAGCCGGCAGCTGGAGGAGCTGGCAGCTCAGGCCGCCGGGGTCTGAATCACCTGGCTCTCCACCACGTACTTGGCCCACTCCTGGTGCTGGCCGGTGCGGATCTGGCGGCTTGCCTCGAACCCCAGGCTGCCGAGGGGGCGTCGAGGTTCCCGTAGCAGCGGCATCCCGGCCTCCCGTGGGGTTCGATTGGCTTTGCGCACGTTGCAGGGCAAGCAGGCGGTGGCCACGTTCTCCCAGCTATCGGTGCCCCCCCGACTGCGGGGCACCACGTGGTCGATCGAGAGGTTCACGCCTCCATGGCCGCAGTATTGACAGATGTGGCTGTCGCGGTGGAAGACGTTGCGCCGGGTCAGGGGAACTTGGCGGTAGGGCACGCGCACGAACTGGCGCAGGCGGATCACAGTGGGGAGAAGCAGATCCGGCCGGATCGCGTGGCTGGGGTCATGTTCCAATCCCTCGGCCTTGCCTTTGAGAAGCATCACCATGGCGCGTCGCCAGGTGGTGATGTTCAAGGGCTCGTAGGACGCATTGAGAACGAGAACGTGACCCATGCCGGGCACCCCGGTTAGGGGCCATGCTATCGGAGCTCTGCGGTGAGCTTTGGTGTCCCAGGACGCCATCCGCCACCCTCCGGGCCCCGCACGCCCCCTTTCCCCCCACGTCAGGATTCCGCAGCGCCCAAGAATGGCCCGATCTACCCTCGCTCCCATGCCGGAGCCCCATGAAACGGGCCGCTCCCGCCAACGGGCTTGGGTGGAGGTGGACACCGCAGCCATCAGCCGCAATGCCCGCTCGATCCAGCGGCTCATCGGCGAACGCACCAGCCTGATGGCGGTGGTCAAGGCCGATGGCTACGGCCATGGGGCCGTGGCGGTGGCCCGCGCCGCACTCCAGGGCGGCGCGGCCAGCCTCGGGGTGGCCACCCTCGCCGAGGGGGTTGAACTGCGGCAGGAGGGCATTCAGGCACCCGTGCTCGTGCTGGGCAATCTCACCCAGGTGGAGGAACTGCGCAGCTGCCTGCGTTGGCAGCTGATGCCCACGATCAGTTCCATGCGCGAAGCCCTGCTCTGCCAGAACCTGGCCAGCGGCAGTGGTCGAACCATGCCGCTGCAGCTGAAGCTCGATACCGGTATGGCGAGGCTGGGGGCCGACTGGCAGGAGGGCCCTCGGCTGGTGGCCTCCCTGCGGGAGCTCGATGCCATCGAACTGGCCGGCCTGTATTCCCATCTCGCCAGTGCTGATCTCCCGGCCAACGACGACGACGGTCTCACCCATCTCCAGCAGCAGCGCTTCGAACAGGTGCTCACCAGCCTGCGGGTGCAGGGCCTGGCGGCGGGTTGTCGCCACCTCGCCAACTCCGCCGGCACCCTGCGTCACCGCCAACATCACTTCGACATGGTGCGCGTCGGGCTGGCCCTCTATGGCCATCCTCCCGCCACCCACCTGGCGGAGCGTGCGCTCCTTGTGCCCGCCATGCAGGTCCACGCCCGAGTCACCCTGATCCGACTCGTGCCGGCTGGGGTGGGGGTGAGCTATGGCCATCGCTATCGCACCACCGCGCCCACTCGCCTCGCCGTGCTGGCGATCGGCTATGCCGATGGGGTGCCGCGCCAGCTCTCCAACCGCATGGAAGTGCTTTTCCAGGGGAAGCGTTTACCCCAGGTGGGCGCCATCACGATGGACCAATTGGTGATTGATGCCACCGCTGCCCCCGATCTCGACATCGGTGGGGTGGTCACCCTGCTGGGTAGCCAGGGCCAGGAGCAGATCACCCCCGCCGACTGGAGCGCTCGCTGCGACACCATCCCCTGGGAGGTGCTCTGCGGTTTCAAGCGCCGGCTGCCCCGGCTGAAGGGCGGGGAGGAGGAATGGCCCCAATGGGATGGAGGCCCCGCTCCTGAACCGGTGGATGGAACTGTGGGGGCGCCATCGGGACCCTGATAAGCTCTGGAGGCCGCTGGAGAGGTGGCTGAGTGGTTGAAAGCGGCTCCCTGCTAAGGAGTTACAGGAGGCAACTTCTGTCGAGGGTT
>JBBASH010000014.1:0-54327 GCA_040399305.1 Cyanobium sp. | reverse complement strand
GGAATCGAGTTGGGAGAAGTAGGGGACGTTCAGGGTCTTGCTTGCCCCCGCGGGCTGGAGGATGGCGGTGGCGCTGAAGATCTGGGCGGCCTTGGCGTAATAGTTTTCTCGATCATTCAGCCCGTTTGCAGGATCTCTTCCGTTGACAAGCCGTGAGATGCGACGGCAGCTGGCACCACCATCCACCTCTTCGTTCATGTGATTGTTGTGCCACCACAAACCTGCCGAGGTGAAGGGGTAGTGGCTGGCGACATAGGAGCAGCCCTCCATCACCTGGGGATCACCGATGAATTCGCTGAAGGCTTCATAGTTGGCGCGGCCGGTGAGCTGGATCACACCCGCGCCCTTGAAGCGTTGGCCATCGCCAGGCTGAGTGTTGCCGAGGTCGAAGCGGCCTTCATAGGCGCTGCCATCGGCGATTTCCTCCAACCATCGCAGCCCACCCGATTCATGGGCGATCTGGGCCATGAAGTGGGCGAGGCGGGCGGGTGTGTCGATCTCAAAGCGTTTCAGGCAAGCATTCAGATCCGCCAGCTGGGCTGGGGTGACATCCCGGCCAAACACGTCTTTGCATTGGGCGGCCGTCACCAGATCGGGAGAGGCGGGGGGAGGTGGCGCCGTGCGAAAGCGCTCGGCGAAACCTTCCAGCGCTTGCTCGTCGAGCTGCTGCTGCAGCCATTCCCAAGCGTCCTTCTGGTGGGGCATGCCCCGGGTGTAACGGGCGGCATCCGCCAGAGAAATCACGGCCATGGTGCAAAAAAGCGGCTCACTTGTTTATGGCTGCTAGACTAAAGGAAGACAGAAATGTTGGCAAATCTTCATAGTCTTATGCAGACATCTAAAGGCTGCGCCATACAGAGCTGCTGTGTCTAGGTTGACCTGTCCTGTTCTCAAGACACCCTGGCTCAGGGATCACGCTGGCCATGGCGGATCCTGGGCACCAGACGTGGGCTGCCTTGGAGGAGCGCCGGCAGCTCCGGTACCTCGATGGCCGCGATCTCCACTCACCCCTGGCCGCCCTGACCCAGTCCATGCCTGTGCCACTGACCATGCCTGTGCCACTGAACAGTCGCCGGATCGCGACCACGGGCTGGAGTTTGAGGATGGTCAAATCACGCTGCCTGGGCGCTGGTCCAGCGGTAAATAGAAGCAGGCCCTTCCATTGCCGTGTGGTCCGCCGGTGACTTTCACCTCTGCCTTCTGCCGTCCCCACGCCTTCGTGGTAATGCCGTTCGGCACCAAGCAAGCCACAGACGGCAGCAGCATCGACTTCAACCGCGTCTATGCGGAGCTGATCCAGCCCACCCTCGAGTTGGCTGGTCTCGATCCCTTCCGCGCTGATCAGGAGGTGCGCGCCGGAGACATCCGCACCGACATGTTCCAGGAGCTGCTGCTCGCCGACCTGGTGTTGGCCGATCTAACGATTGACAACCCCAATGTCTGGTACGAGCTCGGCGTGCGTCATGCCCTACGAGCTCGTGGAGTCGTGCTGATCAGCGGCGGCCGTGTCACGACGGCCTTCGATCTCTATACCGACCGCAAGGTGCGGTATGGCCTCCGGGAGGGCGGGCCCGATCCGGCCACGCTGGCCAACGACCGCGAGGTGCTGGCCGGTGTCGTGCGCGCCACGATGGAATGCTGGAAAGGGCGCCGCATCAGTCCGGTCTTCGCGCTGCTACCGCAACTGCAGGAACCCGAGTGGGAGAAGCTGCGGGTGGGCGATGTGCGCGAATTCTGGGAGGCGCATGACGCCTGGAAGAACCGCATCGACCTGGCCCGTAAGGCGGAGCGGATCGGCGACGTGCTCGTTCTGGCGGATGAGGCGCCAGTGGCGGCGTTCCGATCCTTAGCCTGGATCGAGGCCGGGGTTTCGCTGCGGAAGGGCCAGCACTATCGCTCCGCGATCGAGCAGCTCGATCGCGGTCTCGCCATCGAGCCGGACAATCTCGTGGCCCTGCGGGAGAAGGGCTGTTGCCTCCAGCGGCTCGCCCTGGCCGGAGAGCAGGGCTACAGCCTTGATCGAGCCCTGCAGCACTCCGAGAGCATCTTGGCGGCCCATCCCATGGATGCCGAGACCTGGGCCCTCGCCGCTCGGGTGCATAAGGATGCCTGGCAGGCCCGCTGGCGCAAGGGCGACGCTCCCCCGGAGCGCCAGCGGGAGGAGGCGCTGGACAGCATCGACATGCTGCTGGAAGCGCAGAACCACTATCTGAGCGGCTTCCGCGCCAACCCGGCCCACTACTACTCCGGAATCAATGCCCTCACGCTGATGCATCTCGCGCGTCATCTCGACGCTGGCACCTATCCGGAGGAGGCGCTGCGCACCCTCGCCGGCGCCGTGCGCTTCGCCGCCGAATCCGAGAACGAACGCGCGTCATCCTTCTGGGCCCTCACCACCCTGGCCGACCTGGAGGTGCTTGAGGGCTCCTGCGAGGAGGCCAAGGCCGCCTACCGAAGGGCGATTGCCAAGCAGGAGATGGATCGTTTCGCGCTCCATTCGTGCCGCGACAACCTGCTGCTGCTGCAGGTACTCGGCTTTCGGCCCGAGGTGGTGTCAGCCGCCATCACCACGCTGGACCGAGCGATTGAGGGCACGGGCGAAGGGCAGCAACTCTGGCGGCCTCGCCTGGCACTCCTGTTCAGCGGTCACATCATGGATGGCCCCGATCGTGCGGAGCCCCGCTTCCCGCCGGCTAAGGAAGCGGCCGCTCTCGAGGAGATCGAAGCGGCGCTCGGGGAACTCGACGCCGGAGAGCAGGACATCGCCTTCTGTCAGGCGGCCGCCGGCGGGGATCTGCTCTTCCTGGAGGCCTGCCAGCGGCGGGGGGTGCGCTGTCAGGTGTTGCTTCCCTTCGAGGAACCGATCTTTTTGCAGAAGTCGGTGTTGCCATCCTGTGATGGCGAGCGCTGGCGAGATCGCTACTACGCCATGAAGGACCGGCTCAATCTGCCGGTGCGCATCATGCCGGAGGAACTGGGGGCTGGGCCGCCAGAGCGCAGCGCCTACGAACGCTGCAACCTCTGGTTGATGTACTCCGCCCTCGCCTGCGGCATCTCCAACGTGCGCTTTCTCTGCCTCTGGAACGGCAAGCATGGGAATGGTCCCGGCGGCACGGCCCACATGCATGAGGAACTGGCGCGTCGAACGGGCCGCATTCAGTGGATCGACACCCGTTCTCTAGCCACCACCTGAGGCACTTCACCATGAATGACAACAGCACGAATCCCATCCTCACCCGCATGCGCCAACCGGGGCCGAAGAAGATCCTCGCCTGTGACGGCGGTGGCATCCGCGGACTCATCAGCGTTGAAATTCTCGCCCGGCTCGAAGCAAAGCTCCGGCATCACTTCGCTCAGCCCGATCTGCTTCTCGGCGACTATTTCGATTTCATCTGCGGCACCAGCACAGGGGCAATCATCGCCAGCTGCCTTTCCTGCGGCATGGACATGGCGACGATCCGCAACTTCTATCTTGATCATGGTGTCAGCATGTTTGAGCGTGCTCGCTGGTATCTGCAGCTCCACGAGAAGTACGAGGCGGAGCCGCTGGCGGGCATTCTCCGCCAAGCTTTTTACAATCAGCTCCAGGGCCATCCATCTGAGCAGCAGGACGGCGATGCGGTGGTGGAGCTGGGCGACCGACGACTGAAGGGTTTGCTGATGCTGATGCTCCGCAACCACAGCAGCGATTCACCCTGGCCCGTCTGCAATAACCCACTCGCCCGCTACAACAAGCCTGATCGCAAAGATTGCAATCTTCGCCTTCCCCTCTGGCAGTTGGTACGCGCCAGCACGGCGGCACCCACCTTCTTTCCTCCCGAGGTGGTCACCCTGGCTCCCGGTACCAGTGAGGAGTATTCCTTTGTCTTCGTTGACGGAGGCATGACCACTTACAACAATCCGGCCTGGATGGCGGTGCAGATGGCCACGGCGAGCCCCTACCGAATCAATTGGCGCACCGGAGCCGATCAGCTGCTGGTGGTCTCGGTGGGAACCGGCAACGCGCCCGCCGCCAGGCCAGACCTCCGGCCCGAAGAGCTGTGGCTGTTGGATCACGCGAAAAGCATTCCGCTGGCATTGATGAACGCCGCCACCGCCGGCTGGGACATGGTGTGCCGGATCGTGGGGGAGTGCCGTTTCGGGGGGCCGGTCGATGGGGAGTTTGGCACCATGATGCAGGCTCCCGGCATGCCGGCGGATCAGGGCAACTGGAGCGGAGCGAAGCAGTTCGCCTACGTGCGCTACGACCCCCTCACCAACCGCGAGGGGCTCGATGCACTAGGACTCGCCCAAATTCCCGAACAAGAGCTAGCCGCCATGGATGATGTGCGCAAGATTCCTCAGTTGCGGCAGGTGGGCAGCGCCTTTGCAGAACGCTATGTTTTGCTTGAGCATTTACAAGGATTCATCTGATCGCTTTCTTGCACGCTCCAGATCCCGAGAGCCGTGGCCACCGAACCAAGCTATGAAATACGAATATCGAAACAGAATGCAGCCGGCAGCACAGGATTCATCTGTGAGCGGGCGGAGTGGGTCCTGCGTTGGGGCTCAGCCGTCAGCTGAGCGATTCACCCAAGACCGTCTCGATGGGATTGTTCGGAAAGGAGCAGCTGATCAGCCCCTGGATGATCTCGGGGATCGAGCGACCACTGCGGATCGAGAGCTCCTCGATGCGCTCATAGAGATCGGGGTCGATCTCTAGTTCCAACCGCTTGGGCAAGCGCAAAGGATCAGACAAACCGGAATCCCCCTGATGGGGGGGGGGGGGGGGGGGGGCAAAAGAGGCCAATACAGACGAACTACTCAGGTTTGTATATTATACCTGAATCGAGACAGGACTGCAAGTTTTTTGAATGCAGTTTGTGCATAGCAATCAGCCGCGATTGAGCATGGCCCGCGCGGTGCCTCACCGCCGTGATGGCGGCCAACATCGGCCGGGGGCCCACCTTCTGATGTGCAGCCGCGAGCTCCTGCAGAACCTGCTGATCGACACCGCCAGGCGACCAAGGCGGATCGAGGTTGTGATCCGTTCCTCCGCCAAGGCGAGCTGGAGGCTGCGGTGGCACCCGCTCGCGCATGACGGCATCGCAGCCGGGTTCAGCCTGTGCAAGGGGCCGTTGCTGGGGTTCGCGCCAGTGGCTGCAGCTGGGGAGGCCTTACAACCGGCTGTCGTAGGTCCAACGCCGCAGGATCGTGGCCAGCAACAGGGCGCAGGCAGGGTGGTTGGGGTTGATCAGCAGGTTGCTCTCCTCCGGCACGATCACAGAAGGCACCGCAGCCAGGAGGGAGCGCCGTGAGGCCAGCCAGCGATCGCCCCAGTCGCGCGGGGCCGCTCCGCTGGGGGTTGTATCCCAGCAGGGCAGATCGAATCGCTCCAGTGTGGTGCGCTGCTGCCAATGCTCCGTGGGGACATCAATGGCCACAAGCCATCGCTGCAGCGGTATCCCCGCATCGCCGCTGACGTGCACCAGGGTTTCCAGGCAGCACAGGGCAATGCTGCTGGATGCGTAGACCACTGGCACTCCGTGGGAATTCCAGCGGCCTGGATCACGAGCAGAGCCCGTGCCGCTGAGGTCATCGGAGCCCCTGCTGGCGCTCTGGGTGCAATCCGCCAGATGCGATGGATGCCGCTCACATGTAGGAGCCGGAGCGCTGGGCGCCGATCAGTCGGCCGACCTGTTCACGGCCCTCGGCAGTATCCATGAAGGCTGCGGGGCGGACACCGCCCAAGGCACGGTTGGGGCGCTGCAACCAGTCGGCAAGCCAGCGGCCGGCCTCAAACGGGCTGCCTTCGCCGCAGTCGCGCACCAACACCTCCACCTGACCGATCAGTCGTTGCAACCCCATCAACCGTTCGGATTCATCCGGGTTGAGCAGGCTCCGGTTCAGCAGCTTTCGGTTCACGGTGGAAACCTTCAGGCCGAGAAGCTCGCATAGGGCGTTGCGTGTCAGTGCCATGGCTTGTTGGCTCTCGAGTACCCAGTTGGCGGGGACCCCTCGGCGCACCAGCTCCATGCGCTCGGGAAGGGGAGCCTCGTACCACTGCAGGGGCGAGGGCATGGGCAGGCGGCCCTCAAGGCCTGCATCAGCAAGGGCTGGGGCGACAACCATGACACCTTGCTCATCTGAGAGTTGATGTTAGTTCACCCGAGCGATGGCGGTCAGCATCGGCCGGGAGCTCACGGAACTCCGCGCCGCCCTCGCCCACAGCCCCGGCGACCGGATGGCCAAGCTGAGGTACCTGGAGGCACCACCACTCACGCAGAACGGCAGCAGCAGAACGGGGCGGAGCCAAGGCAGGAGCGATTACCACACCAGCACTGCCCCATCCACCTCGGCACGCGCAAGGGCTGACGCGAGCGCCTGCGGCGCGATGCCTGAGCCCCAGTGGCTTGATCGCGACCTGGTCGACGCACTGCATGATCAATCCCTGAGCCTTCATGGCGGGCTTGCCGGAGTCCGTGACGTCCATGTTCTGGAAGCCGCGATTGCCTCCCCGAGCAACCTCTGGGCCTACGACGGGGAAGTGAATCTTTTCCGCCTGGCTGCCCATCTGCTGGTGAGCCTGGCCAAGGCGCATGCCTATAGCGATGGCAATAAACGCATCGCCATCATTTCCGCGGTGGCCTTTCTGGGCGGAAACGGCATTGAGCTCTCCATCGGCGCCGGTGAGTTGGTGCCTCAGACGATTCGGGCCGCACGGTGCCAGGAACAGGATCGAGCTTTAGAAGAGGAGGCCATCGCGCTCTGGCTCGAACTTTCCAGTCGCATGAGCAACTCCTCATGAACGAGAACCACTCCGTGTCAGCCGACAGCGAAAACTGGACCAGCGCCGACACCAAAAGTGAGCCACCCGGAAGCGATGCGGGAGCCGTTGCCAGCCGCGTCAGCGGCGGGCAACGGCTCTTCCTTGCAAGGGTCATCGGCGGCGGAGAAACCATCGACAGCTGGCGTGGGCTTTGGGCTGGCCAAGACGGCCAATGCCCATACAGCACGGGGGATGGTCGCGCTGGAGGGCGGAATGGAAACCCCAGAGGAGGTGGCGGTGATGCGCCAGCTACTGGAGAGAGGCTGGAGCCGACGGCGAATCGCGACGGAGCTGGGCATCTCCCGTCACACGGTGAACCGTTACCTGGCCCTGGGGGAGTGGCAGCCGTACAGCACGGCCAATCGCGCCGGCCAGCTCGATGGCCACCTGGAGTGGCTGCAGCAACAGTTCTAGCAGCACCACGGCAACGCCGAGGTGGTGCGGCAGGAGCTGTTGAAACAGAAGGGGATCAGGGTGAGCCAGCGGACGGTGGAGCGTGCGGTGCAGCCCTGGCGGGAGGCGTTGCGGCAGAGCGCCCAGGCGACGGTGCGCTACGAGACGCGGCCTGGCAAGCAGCTGCAGGCGGACTTTGGTGAGCTGTGGGTGGCGATCGGCGGGGTGCAGACCAAAGTGCATCTCTGCGTGCTGACCCTGGGGTACTCCAGGCGGCAATTGATCCGGGTGTTTAGGCAGCAGCAGCAGCGCCACTGGCTGCAGGCGCTGGAGGAAGCGTTTCGCTTTTGGGGAGGGATTCCAGAGCAGGTGCTTGTCGACAACGCCCGGGCGCTGATCACCATGAACAACCCCAGAACGGGAGAACTGGTGGTCAACCCCACCTTTGCCGCCTTTGCCCGCCACTGGGGTTTCACGGTCAAGGCCTGCTGGCCGCACCGGCCCCAAACCAAGGGAAAAGATGAGCGCGGCGTGGGTTATGTGAAACGCAGCGGCATCGCCGGGCATTGCTTTGACACCTGGGGCCAGATGGAGAGCCATTTGGAATGGTGGAACCGGGAGATCGCCGATGTGCGGATTCACGGCACCACCGGCGAGCAGCCGCTGGTGCGGTTTCAGCGTGATGAGGCCAGGGCGCTGCTGGCGCTGAACGGCAAGCCGTCCTATCTGGCGGAGCAGGAGTTCAGCCGTCGTGTCGCCAAGGATTGCTGCGTCCAGGTGGAAGGCAACTGGTACAGCGTGCCGGCGGCTTTGGTGGGGCAGAACGTGATGGTGCAGATCCGCGATCAGGAGGTGCTGATTCGCCAGGGCGGCCGGATTGTGGCGCGCCATAGCCGCCAGGAGGCGAACCATCGGATCCGCCAGGTGATCGCCGGCCACTGGGCTGGTCTGGTGCCGCAGAGGGCGATCGAGACCGCCCATCAGATTAATGCTACGGCTGTGGTGGAGCTGGATGCGGTGCGGCGCTCGTCGCTGGCACGGCCCCTCAGCGACTACGCGGCTGTTGTGGCGGAGGTGGGCTGATGCCACGCAGCACGCAAAAAACACCGGCGCCATCTCGCTCTGGCATGGCTGCCGCTGAACCGGCCGAAATCCAGCGCCTGGTGGAGGATCTCGATGGGATGCTCAGCCGGCTGCGGCTGGGGGCGATCCGCGAGCAGCTGGACGGGCTGCTGGAGGAGGCGGCACGGCGACAACTGAACCTGCGTGAAACACTGGCGTGGCTCTGTGCCGCCGAGGTGGCGAGCAAGGAGCAGCGGCGGCTGTCGATGGCGTTGACGATCGCCCACTTCCCATTTGTGCGGACGCTGGAGGGGTTTGAGTTCGAGGCCCAGCCCTCAATCGACCCGGGCAAGATCCGTGATCTGGGCACCTGCCGCTGGGTCGCCAATGGCGACAACGTAGTGCTGCTTGGCCCACCGGGAGTAGGTAAAACGCACCTGGAAGTGGCGCTGGGCCGTGAGGCGGTGGCCCGTGGCTACACGGCGCAATTCACCACGGCGATGGAACTGATCGGCGCACTGGTCAAGGCGCAGCAGCAGGGGACGTTGGAGATGCGTCTGGCGCAGTACGCCAAGCCGAAACTGCTGATCATCGATGAACTGGGCTACCTGCCGCTCGAACCAGCGGCGGGGCACCTGTTCTTCCAGCTGATCTCCCGCCGCTATGAGCAGGGCAGCGTGCTGATCAGCTCCAACCGCCCCGTAGAGGAGTGGGACGAGGTGTTCGGTGATCAGGTGGTGGCAGCCGCCATTCTCGATCGGTTGCTGCACCACAGCCACGTGGTGACGATCCGCGGCGACAGCTACCGGCTGAGAGAGAAGCGCCGATCGGGACTGTTCCGCCCGCAGGCGGGCGGCTCCTCCTCAGCTGATATCGGCGGCGTACCGCCACCGATACCAGCTGAGGAGGCCTGATGGGTAACAGCCGGAGCAGTCCCACCGGCATCAATGACAGACGACAACCAACGCAACCAGCCACGAAAAACATGAGCAAGCAGAGGCACCGCCGGCCCAGCCAAGGCGGAACCAGTCCGGAAACGACGCCCCAGACCGGATCGGGGGTGGCTGAGTTTTCAGTGTCGGGAGTGGCTCAGTTTTCGATGTCGGTTGACACAAGGAGCAGCCCAGCCAGCTGATGGTGGTGAAATTCAAGGCGCAGCAGCTGACGCGCCGCGACGGCACCCAGGCGCCGGGGCCGCGGTTGATCGATGCCCGCATGCAGCCCTGGAACGGAGCCGCGATCGGCAACGGCAGCCGGCTGGTGATCGCCTACGTAATCCACGCCTGGGATCGCCCCGAAGGGGTGGGCATCACCCTGATTCCCCGCGCGGCCCAGGTGGTGCACTACGTGCCGTACCAGGAGAGCGACCCCACCCAGGGCTTCCAGGAGCAGGAGGGCTACAGCCAGGCTGAGGCGGCGCTGGCCGATGGCGGATACGACGAGTTCGCCAGCGACGAGGAGGTGCCGTTCTGATGGACAAGATCCGTCCTGGCGGCGTCAACCGTCGCCCTTCTCCCCAACTGCCGGCCTTCTGCCGCACCCGCAGACCGATCACCACCACCGTGCGGGTAACCACCTTGCAGCAGCTGCTCTGGCTGCTCTGGCTGGTGGTGTTCCTGCAACTGACCACGATCCTGCTGGTGCTCGCCCGCCCGGTCCCGGCACCGCTGCGGCCCGCGGCCATTCCACTGGTCTTGCCGCCGCGCGATCCGCTGACGGCAGCTCAACTCGCCACGCCTGGAGTGATGCCCCCCGGGGCGATCGCGTTACGCCACAGCGCCCCGATCCCCACCGTCCCCTCTTCACTTCAGCCATGAGCAGCACGACCGCTCTGGTGCCCTATGCGTTCGAGGGGCACCGCATCCGGGTGAGCACCGATGAACACGGCGAGGCCTGGTTCGCCGCGGCCGATGTCGCCGTCGCCCTGGGCCAGCACCCGATCGCCAGGGCACTGGCCTGCCTGAGGGAGGAGGAGCACTGCCTCCACTCCCAGGAGGGCCCCGGCAGTGAGGGCTGCACCCTGGCCCTGATCAGCGAGGACGGTTTGTTTCGCCTCCTGGTGAGGAGCGACAGCCCGACAGCCTGGCGGATGCGTCGTTGGCTGACCCATGAGCTGCTGCCATCCCTAGGCCGGCCTGCGGTTCGCTCGAAGGAGCACCAGCAAGCCCCGGAAGACAAGCAGACCCACACCGTGAAGGCGGTGCTGCGGCTGGCCGAGGAGATCATCGAGCTCACCGGCGTCGGGTACTCCGATGCGCTCCTCGCTGCCATTGAGGGCATCGAGGCCAACACCGCTCTCCGCTTGGCCCCACTGCAACATGTGTTGCGCGATAACGGCCCTGCAGCCTCAGGTCATCGGCCCCTTCAGCTGGGTGATCCACCAGTCAAGGCACGCCTGGATGCCGAGCAACTGGCTGTGCGGCTGGGCCGCACGATCCGCGATACCAACCGCAGCCTGGCGGTCTTTGGTCTGCAGCAGCGCGACAAGGACGACGACTGGCAGCTCACGGAGGCCGGCCGCGACTGGGGCATCGCCCTGCCGCTCTGCAGCCGGGGGAAGCGCCGCCAGCGGATCCTCTGGGATCCCGCAGTGGTGGCGTTGCTGCACCAGACCAACTGAAAGGCACCAAACCAATCCAAATCACGCACCTGAGACCCAGGCCATCAGCCATGACATCCGCAACCGACCGACTGGTGCGGCTCCCGGAGGTGATCCACCGGGTCGGCCTTTCACGCTCCACCATCTACAGCCTGATCGCCACAGGCGAGTTCCCCAGGCAGATCGTGATTGGCCCGCGGGCGGTGGCCTGGTCCCAGCAGGAGCTGGAGGCCTGGATCACCGCGAAGCGTCAGGCGGCCTGCAGCGCAGATTGTTGACCAGCCATCTCTGCGCTCAGCGCTGAGACCGGCGCCAGAGCGGCAGCGACGGCCACCTGATCGAGCAGATCGGCCCAGCGCTGCAGCATGTCGGAGCGCTCCTCGAGGTATTCGGCCCAGTCGTAGGCGCGGCTAACGCTGTTGCCATCGGCATGGGCCAGCTGCTTTTCGGTGACCACCCTGGGGATCTTGAGCTGCTCGATGCAGTTCGTCTGCCCAAACCCCCTGAAACCATTGGGTGTCTGCCGGCCCTGGAAGCCCATGCGCCGCAGCAGCATCGAGAGGCAGCCATTGCTCATCACCCGTAGTTCTCCATTGCCGCGGTGGTTGGGCGTGTGGAAGACCAGATCGGTATGGCCAGTGATCGGCCGCTGCAGGTCAAACAACAACCGCGCCTGCGATGAGAGAGGCACGATGTGACGAACGCGGGTCTTCATGCGTTCAGCGGGAATGATCCACTGACGACCCTCGATATCAACTTCGCTCCAACGGGCTTCCCGGAGTTCACTGGGCCGCACCAGGGTAAGCATCATCAGGCGCAGAGCGATCAGGCTGCTGCGCTCGGCCAGGCGCTGCCGCTCAAAGCGATCGATCATCTCCAACAGCTCGGGCAGCTCCACCCAGCTGATGCGGTGGTAGTGGGTAACGCGGGTGGCAGCGATGACCTTGCGGGCTTTGACGGCGGGATTGTCCTGCCGAAGTTCGAGGTCAACGGCGTACTCAATCACGCGACGGGTGACGTCGTTGCAGCGGCGAGCCTGTTCATGGGCGCCCCTGGCGAGGATGGGTGCAAGTAGGCGGGTTTCAATGTCGCTGCGGATGATCACCTCAATATCCAGTTGACCCAGTGCCGGTATCACGAAGTGATCAAGTTTCTCTCGCATATCTCTGCAATAGCGGGGGCTCCAGCTGGCGCTGTGGTGCTCAAACCAGGCCTGAGCGATCTGGGCAAACGGACGGCGGCTGTGCTGCACCTGCTTGCGCTGCTGGCCCGGGGCCTGGGTGCGTGGATCGATGCCGGTTTTGATCCAGGTGTTCAGCTCCAAGGCCTGCTTGCGGGCATCGGCGAGCCGCAAGGCCGGGTAGGCGCCGATGGTGAAGGTGCGCCGTGCGCCCTGCCAGCGGTAGTCCTTGCGCCAGGTCTTGGAGCCGGAGCGCGCCACCCAGAGGTAGAGGCCGTCACGGTCGTGGTGCTTGGTGCCCGGGCGGTCCGGGTCGGGCCGTAGGGCCTGGATCGCCTTGTCACTGAGCATGGCGGACAGCGCCGGAACGATGGCGCGGGAGTGGATGTCGGCGGTTCAGCAAGCAGGGTGACGGTATAGACCCGGACCCGGCTGGCTATACCGTCAAAAATACCGTCATCCGCAGCGGCTGTAACGGGCTTTCGGCGGATCTGCCCGGACGACCCATAAGCGCAGATCGACTACGCCGCAATGGTTTTAGGATTTCCGCGGATCTCTTCGGATCCTGTCAAAACGGAGGGGGCGGGATTCGAACCCGCGGAGGCTTTCACCTCGCCGGTTTTCAAGACCGGAGCCATCAACCACTCGACCACCCCTCCAGGGGTTGGCGCCGAACCGGCCGGCGACCTGGCCATGATCTCATGAATCCGGTACCGCGCGGTGCTCAGGGGCGCCGGGACCTGGACTCCAACTGGCTGGGGATGCCCTTGCAGCCCCCTGGGATGGTGGCCCGCGAGCGGGGTCCGCTCCAGGCCGCCAGGTATTGGTGGGTGGAGGCATCCAGCCGCTGCACGCCGCTGAAGTTGGCGTTTTCCACCACGGCGCCGCTGCTGGCACCGGAGGTGAGATCCAGGCGCCCCTGCAGCAGGCGGGGGGTCGCGGTCTGGCTGCGGCCGTAGAAGAGGCGGGCCCCATCCAGCAGGGCGCGCTCCAGATTTGCCCCCGCCAGGTTGCAACCCGCCAGGTTGGCGCCACTCAGGTCGGCGTTGCTGAGGTCTGTGCCGCTCAGGTCGGCGCCATTGAAATCCACGCCACGCAGGTCGGTGCCGGAGAGATCCACCCCCTTGATGATCTGATGTAGCCGGATCACCGGCACACCATCAAGCCGGTCCTCCTCGTAGTTGCCGTTGCCATCGAGGATGGCCCGGCCCAGCCGGTTATCGCGCCGCAGCGGCGTGAGCAGGCGGGCATGGGAGAGGAAACGCAGGATGCGGGAGCGGCCGTCCTTGTCGATGCTGCCGAACACCGCCGCCAAGCGGCCCTCCGCCAGCATCCGCTCCAAAGGCCAGTCCTCAAGCATCCCCTCGGGATCGCTGATCAGATCGGAGATGCCCTGCATGAAGCTATCGATCGTCTGGGCCTGGGTGATGCGGTTCTGCTGAGTGGTGAGCCGCTGGTCCATCAGCACCTGCCGCCAGGCGATCGCCAGGGCCACCAGGGCCACCAGGATCTGGCCGAAAGCCCCAATCACCCCCTCACCAAGGGCGCCAATCGCCTCCCAGTTCCGGCTGCGGTAGAGATCGAGGAAGGGATCCAGCCAGCCCAGGGCCAGGGGCAGGGCCACGGCGGCCAGCAGGAGGGCCAGCGCCGCCAGCACCCGCGCCGTGGGCCCCTCATCCAGCCGGGTGCTGACCAGCCGCCAAAGGTCGGGCAGCAACTGCAGGAGGGCCAACCCCAGCAACACGAAGCCGGCCGGCACCGCCAGCAGCGGCCAGTGGGCCAGCAGACCGACCAGGGTGAGGACCGTGGCCAACAGGAGCTGTAAGGCTACCGATCGATTCAGACGGCTCAGCAGATTGCTCGCCCGGAAGGGGGGAATGGGCGTGGCATCGGCGCCGGGCACCAGAAGAGGAATCCCCGGATCCGGATAGATCCGTTCGGCCGCCGGAGCGGAGGGCTGGCCCGGCTGCTCCTGGCCAATTGGAAGGAAGGCCGGTGGCTCAGCCGATGCCCAATCGTTCTGACCTGCCGTTCCGGTCTGCCGGGCGGAATCCTGGAGGCCAGGGGAAGGGGTGGCGGCTCGCCCCTTCCGCGACCACCAACGGGAGAACGGTTCACGGGGGGGGAAGGATCCCCTCGGCTCGGGCGTTCTGCTCATGCGATCGAGGGGATCTGGAAGAAGAAACCGGCGGCCAGGATCAGGTAGGCGGCCAGGAGCAGGACACCCTCCAGCCAGTCGGAGCGGCCATCGAGGCTGGCTAGGTTGCTCACCACCACGGCCGTGGCGATCGCCACCAATTCATAGGGATTGAAGCTCAGATCGAGCGGATGGCCTAGGGCCGGCCCCACCAGCACAAGCACCGGCACCACCAGCAGTGCCACCAGCAGGGTGGAGCCGAGCGCCACCGAAACCGCCAGATCCATCTTGTTGCGGCGCGCCATCGAGACGGCCGTCAGATACTCCGCCACCCCACCCAGCAGCGGCAGCAGCACCACCCCGGTGAAGATCGCGGAAAGACCCAGGCCCTCACTCACCGTTTCCACCACCCCCACGAACAGCTCGGATTCGTAGGCGATGCCCACGGTGGCGGCCAGCAGCACGAGCAGCCAGGGCAGCAGGGGCGGACGGTGCTCCGGCTCCTCCTGCCCGGCGGCGTCCATCGCCACTACGCCGACGCCGGCTTCCGCCAGATCCTCCCCCTCGGCGCCCCGTTCCACCTTGGCCACTTCATAGAGAGAGCGGTGGGTGCGCAGCGAGAACACCAGGGTGAGCCCGTAGACCAGCAGCAACAAGCAGGCCACGAAGCGCGAAAAAGCTTCGTTGCCGGCAGCGCTCTGAAGCGGATCAAGGCTGGTGAGACTGGGGATCAGGATCGCCAGCACCGCCAGGGTCATCGCCGAACCGTTCACCCGCGCCACCACGGGCTGGAAGGTCTGCTCCTTGCGGCCGATGCCCCCCACCAGCATCGAAAGGCCGAGGGCCAGCAGCAGGTTGGCCATCACCGTGCCCGTGATGCTGGCCTTCACGATCCCCACCAGGCCGGCCCGCAAGGCGGTGAGGGCGATGATCAGCTCAGTGGCGTTGCCGAACAGGGCATTGAGCAGGGCACCGATGTTGGGGCCCAGCGCTAGCGAGAGTTCCTCAGTAGCGGTGCTCAGCCAAACCGCCAAGGGCAGGATCGCCAACACCGCCAACACGAACACGGCACCATCACCCCAGTGCAGGCGGTCGGCCAGCGCGGAGAGGGGCACGAACAACAGCAGGAGCAGGGCAACGGTTTGGCGCAGCTTCATCCCACCGATCCAGCCCTGAAGAGCCCATCAATCGCCCCATTGTGGACACGGCCAGCCCCGCTTGCCCTTCCTGCCAGCAAAGCCAAGAGGGGCAGCACCGGAGGGGTCCTCCCTGCGGGCTGCTCGCCGGGGTCAGCCCGCAGGTTTGGACAACGGCAGCAGGCACTTGTCGGAGTCGCAGCCGGCCGGCCCCGCCTCCTGCAGTTCGCCGCTGTCGTAGCGCCGCAGGGCCTCGAAGAAATCGGTGGTGCTGCGCCGCGCAACCACCTCAAGCGAGAGGCGTTGGTAGGTGGCCGCATCGATCGGCTCGAAGGGCAGCCGCGGAAAGGTGGCATTGGCGTCGAAGCGGGCCAGCAGGGCGGCGGAGATGTAGCCCTCGCCGTTGTCGATCGCGCGGTGGATCGCAGCGGCCAGGGCCTCGATCTCGTTCTCGCGGAACTCCACCGTGGCCGAGGTGTTGTGGGCCGTGTAGTGCTTCTGCACCTGCATGTAAAAGTCGAACTGGGCCAGGGCCGAGAAGTTGTTGATCTCCACCGCATCGGCACCGGGGATGTTGGCCCAGCTCACTTCGGTGGGGATCTCCACCAGCCATTCGGTGCAGCGGGGATCGAAGGGATCATCGAGCAGGCGGCCCTGTTCATCCTTGTCGGATTGGCTGGGCACGATCGTGTAGCCGAAATCCATGCAGGCCAGGGCCACCGGATCGTTCTTGCGGAAGGTGATGCGGCGGATGAAGCGCTGGGCCTTGGGCGGATGCCAACCCGGCGAGGCGCCGGTGAGCAGGCTCTTGGTGCCGGCGGGCTGCACCGTGGTGCAGCGGTTGGGCCGGCGAATGCCGTGGCGGTCGCAGTACTCCCACACCGCCTGATTCACGATCTCCTTCCAGCGGCTGAGGTAGCGGGCCTCTTCGGCGCGGAAGGCGCGACCCTCCTCCGAATCAGGACGACCCGCCTCCCACCACTGCAGCCAGGGGGTGCCGAAGGCATGCACGAAGAAATCGAACAGGCCGGTGAAGCTCACCCCCACGATCGGATCCCAGGCCCGGCTCTGGCGGTAGCGCTCCACCTCGAAGCGGTGATTGAGCAGGCAGGCCACGGCAATGCCACCGGCCTTAAAGGCATCCTCCTGGGCCTGGTGATCGGCGGGATCGATTTGGTTGAGGTGGATTTCGGCGAGGTTGCAATGGAAATCGGCGCCGAGGATCTCACCGCAGGGGTTGAGGCCATAGCGACCGAGACGGTGCTCAAGCTCCTCGGCCGTGATGCCGGCGTGGTGCAGTTGCAGCCAGCGGCCCGCCTCCTCGCGGCCCTGGTCGCAGTAGATGCCCACGAATTCCTCCCGCAGCTCGGGGGTGGTGAGCAGGTCGGCGTTGGAGCGTGCGATCGCCTCGGGGGCGAACTGGATGGCGCCCTCGCCGCTCTGGAACTGCTTGGTCACCGCCTCCAGCACCGTCTGGCGGCTGGGCCGGCTGTGGAAGACGCGGGTGTGGTTCGCCATCCGCAGGGAGTCCCGTTCCGGATCGATGCGCCAGTTGCCGTCGCTGTCCTGTTGCCAGAGGTTGTCCTTGGCGGTGGCGGCGGCGAGGTCATCGGCGGCGAACTGGCGCATGCCGGCACTGCGGCGGATGTTGCCGGCCACGATCGTGACCGCCGCCTCGTCGATCAGCAGGCAGCACTCCACCGAGGTGAGGCGGCGGCCGATCGCCTTGCCAAGGATCTGGGCCACGCGCCCGTACAGATCACCGAGCTTCACGGGGTTGGCCATGCCGCCAAAGCCCTTGAGGCTCTCCCCCACCGGCCGCACATCGGAGAGATCGACGCTGATGTGGATCGGACCTTCGAAGCCCTCGGCACTGCTCAACTGCAGCAGCAGCCGATAGCTCTCCACCCAGCCTGAGCGCGTGTCGCCCACCTTGATCGCCACCCGATTGGCCTCGATCGTGTGGGTGGTGGTCTGCTGGCGGGAGCCGGCCGGGGTAATGCCGATCGGGCTGACGCCATCGATCACCAGGGCATTGCGCACCACCGGCAAACGATCAATCAGGTGGGGCTCGATGATGGCGCCGGTGCCGCAACCCATCATCGCCAGGTCCATCATCAGGGCAAAGGCTTCCCAGTCCACCAGGTTGGTGGAGGTGCAGTTGTAGGCACCAGAAAAGTTTTCGGACCGCTCGATCCAATCGGTGCCGCCGATCCACAGCCAGCGGCCGGAGGGCAGGGCCTTCTGGTGGCGCTGCATGCGCCGTAGCAGCTGCAGCTCGTCGTTGTTGAGATGGCCGAGCTTGCGCAGACCCTCAAGGTTGCGTTCGGCCACCTCGTGCCAGCTCTCGCGGCCGGTTTCCGTCTTGCGGGAATAGGTGCGATAAAAAACCGGGTTGGCGGCCGGGGCTGTGGGGGGGAACACCTCGCCAGCTTGGGCACCCTCGCCTCCCCTTGGCTGACCCGAAGCGCCGCTGTTCTGCAACGAAGCAGATCCAGTCAGGGGAGCGGATTCGGACCGGAGTTCGGGCCGGGAAGGGGAGAGGGTCACAGCGGCGCTGACCTGGGTGAATCGCACCCTAACGCCATCGGTGGTGTGGTCAAGCCGACGGCGGCACCAGTGGCGGTGGCCCTGTCCTCAGTTCCCCGCCAGAGCGGTCACCTGAGCCAACGACGCTTCCACCGGCACCTGCAGCACGTTGTTGGTGAGGGCGAAGAGAACGGACTGGGCCAAAAGAGCGATCAGATCCACAACCCCCCGCGGGCTGAGCATGGTGCCGTATCGATCCCACTCCTGCCTCGAGACCGTTCGGCGGCAGACCATGGCCTCGCAGAGCTCCAGCAGAGCCCGCTCCCGCGCTGCGAAGGCCTCGAAGTGCCCTTGATTGCGGCTAAACACCGCTAGAGCTCTAGAGATAGTGGCTGCACGCCGCTGGCCATGATCGCTCCAGAGCCACCGATGAGATGAACAGGATCTGCGAGCCTGAGCTGATGCTGGAGCCGATCCAGGCCAGGTCCTATGCCGAGGCCGACTTCAACGGCTCTGACCAGGCGTTCACGGCACGCATCCTGACGCTCCTGGCTGCGCCGGCATCGACCCAGGCCGTGCGGCCGCCGCCGCGGATTATCGATCTCGGCTGCGGTCCGGGCAACATCAGCTTCCGCCTTGCAAGCGCCCTTCCGGAGGCTCGCCTGCTGGGAATCGATGGCGCCGCCGCGATGCTCGAAGGGGCCCGCGCCCGCCAGGCGCTCGAACCCCGACGCTGGCCGGGACTCCGCTTCCTGCAGGCCCGGCTGCCCCTCGCGCCGGAGGCCCTGATGGGGCTGTCCACCCCCTTCCGGCCGCCCTACGACCTGTTGGTGAGCAACAGCCTGCTGCACCATCTCCATGATCCCGCCGTGCTCTGGGGGGCGATCCGTACGCTGGCCGCTCCGGGGGCCCTGGTGGTGCTTAGGGATCTGCGTCGTCCCATGACGGAGGCAGCCGTGCGGGGCCTGATGCGGCGCCATGCGGCCAGAGCGCCGGCCGTGCTGCGGCGCGATTTCAGCCACTCCTTGCGGGCGGCCTTCCGGCCCCGGGAGGTGGCCGACCAGCTGAGGTCGGCAGGGCTGAGCCACTTCACGGTGACGGAGCTGGGCGACCGCCACTTGGAGGTGGTGGGCCGGCTGGCCTGAGCCGTTAGCACCCCAGGAGCAAGGCGATAGAGAGGATGCCGCCGTTGCGGCCAGGGCCCCCTCTCCTCCAGGTTGATTCCATCGCCGCCTCCGGCATCGAAGGCCATGAATTCGATCAACCCCAGGGCCGTGATCGGCCCGTTTCAAGCTGGACTGCTGAGCATCCGCCGGCTAGGCCTATTGGCGGCGATCAGCCGCGGTGCGGACTTCAACAACATTGCCGATCTGATCGACAGCTTCCTCGACACCCCCCAGATGGAGGAATGCCTGAGGCGCTTCCGCGAACTGCCGGGCGGCCGCCGGATGTTGGAGGAGCGCTACCCCCCGCTCAAGCCCGACATCCCCCGACTGGCCGCTTGTCCCCCCGGGAGCCTCGGACACGGCTATGCACGCCTGATCCAGACCCTGGACTACGACGCGACCTTCTTCCGTCAACGCGAGCTGAGCAGTGAGGGCCGCTGGCTCACCCAGCGCATCGCCACCACCCATGACATCCATCACGTGGTGAGTGGATTCGGCACGCGCCCCGTGGGCGAAATCGGTGTGCTGGCGATCACGGCCACCCAGATCGGCTTCCCCGCCTACGTGCTGCTGAACGCCGCCTCGGGATTCAGCCGCTTCCGCTTCCGACCCCAGGAGAGCGCCGCCATGGCCCGGGCGATCGCCCACGGCACGAGCATCGGCTTCAGCGCCGCCCCGCTCTGCACCGCCCGCTGGGAGGAAGGCTGGGAGCTGCCGGTGACGGAGTGGCGCCGGCGGCTCAGCATCCTGCACCCCGCCAACGACGAGACCTACGGGCTCAGTGCCCCGCGCCCGTGAAGCGCGCCAGGGCCCCCGTCCTGCCGGCTCCCGCCGGCTGGCAGGCTGGAGCCCATGAGCACCGATTCACCAGTGACCGCGCCCATCGGCTCCGCGGCGAGCCCAGCCGACCCGGAGCGCGCCGCGCTGGCGGAAGCGGTGGCCCGTCGCCGCAACTTCGCGATCATTTCCCACCCCGACGCCGGCAAGACCACGCTCACCGAAAAACTGCTGCTCTACGGGGGCGCGATCCAACAGGCGGGCGCCGTGAAGGCCAAGGGGGAGCAGCGCAAGGTGACCTCCGACTGGATGGAGCTGGAGAAGCAGCGCGGCATCTCGATCACCTCCACCGTGCTGCAATTCGACTACGACGGCAGCACGATCAACCTGCTCGACACCCCCGGCCACCAGGACTTCTCCGAGGACACCTACCGCACCCTCGCCGCGGCCGACAACGCGGTGATGCTCGAGGACGCCGCCAAGGGCCTCGAACCCCAGACCCGCAAATTGTTCGAGGTCTGCCGGATGCGGCGGATCCCGATCTTCACCTTCATCAACAAGATGGATCGGCCCGGCCGGGAGCCCCTCGAGCTGATCGATGAGATCGAGAAGGAACTAGGGCTCGCCTGCTGGCCAGTGAACTGGCCGATCGGCAGCGGCGACCGCTTCCGCGGCGTCATCGACCGCCGCAGCCACGAGGTGATCCTGTTCGAGCGGGCCGAGCGGGGCCGTCAGAGTGCCGAGAAGCGCCTGGCCGGCGATGCCCCGGAACTGGCCTCCCTCGTGGAGCCCGAACTGCTGGAGCAGGCCTTCGAGGAACTCGAGCTGCTGGAGGGAGCCGGAGCCGACCTCGATCTGGAGCTCGTGCACGCCGGTGAACTGAGCCCGGTGTTCTTCGGTTCGGCGATGACCAACTTCGGGGTACGGCCCTTCCTCGATGCCTTTCTGGAGCTCGCCCAACGGCCCACGGCCCGCACCAGCCGCGAGGGTCCGGTGGATCCCCTGCGGCCGGGGTTCAGCGGGTTCGTGTTCAAGCTCCAGGCCAACATGGATCCGCGCCACCGCGACCGGGTGGCCTTTGTGCGGGTCTGCAGCGGCCGGTTCGAGAAGGATATGAACGTGCAACACGCCCGCAGCGGCCGCACCCTGCGGCTCTCGCGGCCCCAGAAGCTCTTCGGCCAGGAACGCGAGGTTGTGGAGGATGCCTACCCCGGCGATGTGATCGGCCTCAACAACCCCGGCATGTTCGCAATCGGCGACACCCTCTACCTCGGCCCACGGGTGGAATACGAGGGCATTCCCTGCTTCAGCCCGGAGATCTTCGCCTGGCTGCGCAACCCCAACCCCTCCGCCTTCAAGAGCTTTCGCAAGGGCGTCAATGAGCTGCGCGAAGAGGGTGCTGTGCAGGTGCTCTACGACACCGACGCCAGCAAACGGGATCCGATCCTGGCGGCGGTGGGCCAGCTGCAGCTGGAGGTGGTGCAATACCGCCTTGAAAACGAATACGGCGTCAAGACGCGCCTGGAGCCCATGGAGTTCACGGTGGCCCGCTGGGTGAGCGGCGGCTGGCCCGCCCTGGAGGCGGTGGGCCGCATCTTCAACTGCAAGACGGTGCGGGACCCCTGGGACCGGCCCGTGCTCCTCTTCCGCAACGAGTGGAACCTCAACCAGCTCCGGGAGGACCACCCCGATCTGGAGCTCGCTTCGGTGGCCCCCGTGGTGAGTGGCGTCGAGCCGATCGCCCTCTGACCCCCAGAGGCTCACCATTCCCGGAGGCATCCGCTACCGCACCCGTCCCCGGCGGGCGCCAGAATGACGCAATAAATCGTCATGCCGACCCACGGTTGCCCGCGATGACGACAGCTGCGATGCCGACCCCCCTCTCCCAGGCCGCCCCGGCTTCAAGCCCCTGCTGGCTGGTTCGTCCCCGCAGCGATGGTGGTTGTGATTACGTGAGCTTCTCTCCCGCCCACGGGGCCGTGGAGATGCGGGAAGGCAGCCATCTGCCCCCCCAGATGCCCCTGCTCAAGCGCCGCCGGCGCCTCGCCGCCGAGGAGGCCGACGCCTGCCGCCGCCTGCTCCAGCTCGAGGCCGGGTTCCGCCACAGCGACCCCCTGTTCTGACTCGGCCTGCGTACGCTCATTGCCATGAACCAAGGCACCCCCCCGGCACCGGGCTCCTCCGGTTTCGCTCCCGATGGCCCGGACCCGTACCAGCGCCTTGGGGTCGAGCCTGACGCCTCTTTTGATGCGGTGCAGGCAGCCCGCACCGCCAAGCTCGCGGAGGTGGGGGAAGACCCCCTAGCCCGTTCCGCCATCGAGGCCGCCTACGACACCGTGCTGATGGACCGGCTCAAGGAGCGCCAGCAGGGGAAGGTGAGCAGCGCCGCCCGAACGGCCTCCCAGCGGGAGCAGACGGCACCGCCCCCCTCCAGACCGGTGCTGCCCTCCCTGCCTTCCCTGCCGCAGCTTCCGGCCGGGCGGGTGACGGTAGCCCGGCCCACCCTGCCAACCCTGGCCCTGGCCGAGGGCCGGGAACGCTTGTTTCCTCTAGCAGCCCACGGTGCCCTGCTGGTGCTCCTGGTGGCCCTGCCGTCCCTCCCCGCCGACCTGCTGCTAGCCCTGGCCACCAGTGCCACCGTGCTCAACCTGCAGCGTCGCCATGGACGCTTCCTGGCGGCCGTGGGCTGGTCGGTGCTCCTCCTCGTGGTGGGCCTGGTGGTGGGAGCCCTGCTGCTCTCCGCCCTGGCACCCGCCCTACCTCCGGCCCTGCCCCTCACCCCAATCCAGATCGAGGCCGTTCCGGCCCTGCTGCTGCTGCTGCTCGGCGCCCTGTTCCTCGCCTGAAGCCACCCAGGCCGGCCCACCCACCGGCCCCGGGTGCTCCACCCGCCGGCTCGCAACGACCAGGCGTCACACCACAGCGCCGGCCAGGTGCCCCACCAGGGCCGTGATGCCCATGGCGAGGGCCCCCCACACCAGCATCCGCAGCACGCTCCGCAGCACAGCGGCCCCCCCGGCCCGGGCCGCGAGGCCCCCGAGGATCGCCAAGGCCACCAGGGCGGCCCCGGTGGTCACTGCGCCGATTTGGTTCTCGGGAGCCAGCCGAATCGCCAGAATCGGCACCAGGGCCCCGAGGGTGAAGCTGGCCGCCGAGGCCAGGGCTGCCTGGATCGGCCGGGCCCGCAACGTTTCACTCAGCCCCAATTCATCGCGGGCATGGGCCCCGAGGGCGTCGTGGAGGGTGAGCTGCTCCGCCACCTGCCGAGCCGTTTCCAGGGTGAGACCACGCCCCCGGTAGATCTCCACGAGCTCCGCCAGCTCCCCAGCCGGATCCATGGCCAGCTCCCGCCGTTCCCGGGCCAGGTCGGCCTGCTCCGTATCCGCCTGCGACTGCACCGAGACGAATTCCCCCGCGGCCATCGAAGCCGCCCCCGCCACGGTGGCGGCCAACCCCGAGATCAGGATCTGGGGCCGCAGGGCCCCGGAGGCGGCAATGCCCACCACCAGGCTCGCCACCGAGATCGTGCCGTCGTTGGCGCCCAGCACCACGGCCCGCAGCCAGCCGATCCGATGGCTGTTGTGCTGCTCCCCGTGGCGCCCGCCAGAGGAGCGGCGGCCCTGTCCCCCCTCAGGCCCGCCCGAGCGGGAGGCGGGCATCCAGACACCGGAGCGGTGATCGCTGCGACTGGCCATCGGGCGCCCGGAATCGGACCCCAGCATGGCCCAGGTCAGGATCCGCCGCCCGGCAAAGTTCGGAAGCTACAAGGGACCCCCTAGGTCCCAGCCAGCCAGGGTGTCTCAGACCAGCAAGGGGGACCCTGAACCAGGTGGTGGCGGGGTTCAGGCCGCATCGAACTCGGCGATCAGCTCCTGCAGTTCCTTGGCCGCTACGCGGTAGATGGCGCTACAGAAATGGCACACGAGTTCGGCCTGGCCGTCCTCGCGCAGCATCGCGCCGAGTTCGTCGCGGCCGAGCAGCTTGAGGGCGCCCACGCTGCGGCTGCGGCTGCAGGGGCAATGGAAGCGCAGGCTCTGGCGGGCCTCGGCCTGCTCCAGGGGGAGCGGATCAAGGTCGGGGAAAATGTCCTCCAGCAGGAGATGGAGCTGATCGGCGCTGGCGGCCAGGCGGCCAGCGAAGCCCTCGATCTCCCGGCAGCGCTCCTCCAGCAGGGCCACCAGGGCCGGCTCCTGGGCCGCCTTCGGCAGCACCTGCACCAGCACCCCGCCGGAGCAGCGCACGCCATCGCTGCCGATCTCCTCACCCACGAACAGGGCCGAAGGGGTCTGTTCGGAATGGAGCAGAAAGGAGGCCACGTCATCACCGATGCCGCCGCTCACCAGCTCCACCGTGCTGCTGAAGGGCTCACCCTGGCCGATGTCGCGCACCACATGCAGGTAGCCGGTGCCGGTGGCGCGGCGGAAATCGAACTGGGGCACCCCGGCTGGATCGGCCACCAGATCCAGCTCAAGACCCGGATTCCCCACATAGCCGCGCACCCTGCCATCCCGGCCGGCATCCACCATCAGCCCGCGCAGGGGCCCATCGGAGCGGATCCGCAGGTTCACCCGCCCATGGGCCACCTTCATCGAGCTGGCCAGCAGCAGGCCGGCGGTCATGGCGCGGCCCAGCAACGCGGTGGTGAGATACGAGAGACCATGGCGCCGCTGGGCCTCCCGGCTGATGCCGGTGGTGTTCACCGCCACCATGCGGATGCCGCCCCCGGCAGCGGTGGCCCGCAGCAGCTCATCCGCCATCGCCAACTCCGTCTGGCGGCATCGTAAGGATCGGTGCGAGGGTCCGTTCCGTCAGCGGACGCAGGGCTCCCTTCTCGAGGAACCACCCCCCCTCCACCACACCGGCGAACAGATCAGGCTCGTGGGTCACCACCAGCAGGGCCCGGTCCCGGGCGAGGACGGCGAGGAGCTGAAGCACCTCGTTGCGCACGGTCCAGTCGAGGCCGGCGGTGGGTTCATCCAGGAGCAGCACCTTCGGATCCCGGAGCAGCTGCACCGCCAGGGCCAGGCGCCGCTGCTGCCCTCCACTGAGCCGCTCTGGCGCCTGTTGGAGGGAGATCGAAGCCAGACCGACCTGACGCAGCACCCGCTCCACAGCCTCACCGCCGAGCCGGCGATGACCGAGCCGCAGTTCCTGGCCCACGCTCAGGCCGAGGAAATGGCGCTCCGGGAACTGGAACACCAGGCCACAGAGCCAGCGTCGCTGGCGGGCGTTGAGCACCTCGCCGTTCCAGAGAATCTGGCCGGCATCGGGATCGGCCAGACCTCCGATCAGTTCGAGGAGGGTGGTCTTGCCCGAACCGCTGCGGCCCGCCACCAGCCGGGGTGCCCCCGCCGCCAGCTGGAGGGACACGTCCTGAAGCACCGGCTGGCGCGCGGTGGCGGGCTGATAGCGGAGGCCACGGAGTTCAAGCATCCCCCCAGCTTGCCGGGGCAGGGTGGGCGGAGTGGTTGCATGGATGGGCATCCTTCCCATCGCCGCCCGTACCCATGGAGGTCCGCTTCCGCGAGGTCGACCCCTTCAACTGCTGGATCTGGCTGCGCTGCGGCCATCCGCCCGGTGCGGCGGAGCGGAGCTACCTGGAAACCGTGTTCGACAGCTGGTTCTTCCTTGGCAAGCTTGGGGGCTTCAACGCCGAGAACCTCCAGGCCCATGAGGAGGGGGCCGATCTGAACTGGCTGGTCTACGAGGCGGATGAGGCGGAGCGGGCCTTACCGGCCCTGATGCACAACATGGGCCCGATGGAATACGAGGAGGAATGGGCGCGCTGCTGGCTGGATCTGGGCACCAGCGATGCCTTCGCCCTCGACGTGCTGATCAACACCCTCGCCCGGCTCAACAGCGATGTGCTGGAGATCGAGGAGGTGCTGATCGGCGGCATCAATGAGGACTGGCCGATCGAGGAGGCCCCCGACAGCCCCTTCGCCCTGGACGACTAAGCCACACCCCCCGATGGCCCGAGAGCTACGCCGGCTGCTGATTCCTCCCGGGAGGCTCCAGGCGGCTGCGGCCCGGATCGGCTTGGAGCAGGCGGGATGGCTTGTGGAGCTTCAGCCAGAGGAAGCCCATTACGTGGCGCGGGTGCTGCGCTTCCGCCACGGCGATCGCCTCGCCCTGATCGACGGCGAAGGGCAGCTGTGGACCGCCACCCTGGAGCAGCAGGCCGTGCTCAAGCTGGAGCAGCCCCTGGATCAACCGCTAGAGCGGGCAAGCCGCCCGAGTCCGGCGATCACCCTGGCGATGGCGGTGCCGAAGCGGGATGCGGAGCTGGTGTGGCGCATGGCCACGGAACTGGGGGCCAGCCAGCTGCAGCCCCTGCTGGCCAGCCGGGGAGTGGTGCGTGGCGATCTGCCCCTGGAGCGCTGGCGCACGATCGTGCGGGAGGCCACCGAGCAATGCGAGCGCCTCTGGCTGCCGGGCCTGGCTGAACCGGTGGAGGCGATGGGCTGGTTCAACGCCCGGCCGCCGGGGCCGGCCCTGCTGGCCACGACCCGCCACGAGGAACTGCCAACCCTGCCGGAGCTGCTGCCAAACCTCCACCAGGATCGCCCACCGAACCGGAGCGATCAGAGCCCGGGAGAGCTGAGGCTGGCGATCGGGCCCGAGGGTGGATGGAGCACCGAAGAGGAGGAGGCGGCCCTAGCGGCCGGCTGGCAGCCTGTGAGCCTGGGGAACGCCATCCTGCGCACATCAACAGCGGCGGTCGCCGCCCTGGCCTGGCTGGCCCTTGGCTCGGAGCGGCAGGGGTGAAGACAGGCCGATGCTCAGTTCTTCACGAAGGACCGCGCAATCGCCTTGAAACCGGCCAGGTTGGCTCCACCGCTGCGGCGTCGCTGGGGGGTGGCCCCACCAGGAACCAGGGCTTCCGGCGCGAAGGTGGCCAGTGAGGGGGCAGGGCGGTTGGCCTGGGCGGCGGCGAGTTCGGCGGCGATCGACTCGGCGGTGGTGAGGGAGGCGCTGGCCGCGGGAGCTGCAGCGGCGGCGGCGGGTTCGGCGGCGGCCTTGACCGGCTCGCTCGCCGTCGGGGACTGGGCAACGGGGGCAACCCGAACCGCGACCTCAGCCGGCTTGCTGGCCTGCGCCTTGGCGGGGGCGGCCTTCTCCTTCACCGGGGCCACCAAGGCGGGGGCTGCCGGCTTCTCATCCTTGCCGTCGGTCAGGTCGAGGAAGAATTTCGGTTTGAAGATCATGGGGGCAGCCGCGATGGGGCGATTATCCGCCGGCGGCGGCGGGCAAGCCCCCGGCGCTTAGACCAGTGCAACAGTCCCGCTGCCCAACAGGGCCACTCCCGCCGTCCGGTTCCAGCCGCCGCAGGGGCTGGCTCGGGGGCAGCGGGTGGTCCCGCCCAGTCCCCTCTCTCCCCATGCTCTCCCTGCCGCCTCAGGATCCCGCGCACTGGCTGCTGGCCCTGGTCCTCAACGCCGGGCTGATCGCCCTGGCCCAGCGGGCTCCGGTGCTCACCCGATCCGGCTGGGTGCATGCCGGCATCCTCGGCACGATTCTGTGGGGCACCCTCGGCTGGCGGGGCTGGCTTGCGGTGGTGCTGTACCTCGCCCTTGGCTCGCTGGTCACCCGGCTGGGGCTGCGTGAGAAGCAACAGCGCGGCCTGGCCGAGGCCCGCGGTGGCCGGCGGGGCCCTGAGAACGTCTGGGGGTCAGCCCTGGTGGGCGCCCTGTTGGCGATGCTGGCCGCCCGGGCGCCCCTCAGCTGGAACGGCCCGCTGCTAGTGGCCTTCGCGGCCAGCTTCAGCGCGAAGCTCGCCGACACCTGCGGCAGTGAGATCGGCAAACGCTGGGGCCGCCACACCCTGCTGATCACCAGCCTGCGGCCAGTGCCCGCCGGCACCGAGGGGGCCGTGAGCCTGGAGGGAACCGCCGCCAGCCTGGCCGGCGGGCTGCTGATGGCCCTGGTGATGCTGGCTCTGGGCCTGATCCCCGGCCCGAGCACCTGGCTCCTGGTGGGAGCCGTGGCGCTGCTCGCCACCCTGGCCGAGAGCGTGATCGGCGCCACCCTGCAGCGCCGCTGGAGCTGGCTCAGCAATGAGGTGGTCAATGGGGTGCAGACCCTGGTGGCGGCGCTGCTGGCCCTGGCGGCGCTGGGTCTGCGGAGCAGCTGACCCCCGATACCGGACGCCCGCTCCCCCGGAACCCTCAGCCACAGCCATCAGGTGATCTCAGCCCCGTCGCGGGTGGCCTGCCACCGTTCCGCCGCCAGCCGCAGCGCATGCATGGTCGCGTCGCAGCGCCGCTGGGCCATGCGGGGATGGATGCCGAGTTGCCGCCCCAGTTCCACCCAGGTGCAGCCCAACCGCTCGCGACCCTCCACCAGCTGGCGGAGCATCGGATCCAGAGCCGCCATCTGTTGCTGGTACCAGGCCCGCTCCGCGGCGAGCGGATCCACCTCGTCTGACTCAGGGAGATCCCCGACCAGCGAACGCGGATCGGCGAGCCGATCCAGCAGCGCCCCGCCCTCGCTGGACTCGCTCCCCGCCGGCCCCCGCTCGAGCGGCGCATCGAGGCTGCGGGGTAGGGCCGCTGCCCGCAGGTCCTCGATCTCCAGCAACCGCTCCGGCGTACAGCCGAGCCTCACCGCCAGGGCGGATCGATCCAGGGCAGGCAGGCCCCGCCCTCGACGCTCCTCCTGTAGACGGGCCGACTGCTGACGCAGTTCCCAGAGGGGCCGGGGGATCCGCACCATCGGCTGGCGATCGCGTAGCTCATGCAGCAGGGCCCCACGGATGTAGGGCACCGCAAAGCTGCTGAAGCTCACGGCGCGGCTGGGATCGAAGGCCTCCACGGCCCGGATCAGGCCCAGGCTGGCCACCTGGATCAGGTCCTCGTGGGGCAGTGGCGGCCGTGGGGAGAAGCGGGCCACCACGGCCCTAGCCAGGGGCAGGTTCGCCTCCACTAGGGCATTGCGGCGGCGCACCAGGGGATCGCTAACCCGGAGTCGTCCGGTTGGTCGTGCCCGCACCGATGCCCGTTCGGGCCTAGGGGCAGGCGATGAGGGTGCCAAGGAGGGGGGAGCTACGGCCGCTGCCGCGGGTCCTGCAGCGGCAACGAAGGCGACAGCGACAGGGGGGGAGGCCTGGACGTGGGTTGGACTGCTGGGAATGGGGGGAAGGAAGGCGGCCATGGCCGGCATCAGCATCGGTGCTTCCACGATGCGAGGGCTCCGGGGGGCGCACTGTCACCAGATCGGTGGAACAGGATTCACCCGATCGGGGGATGGCGAAGCTCGTGGCGGGCGGTGGGCGTTTGTTGCGGGCGGGATGGATTGAGCGAATCCGGCCGGCGCCTAGACGGTGCGCCTGAACTCAGAAACTGGATGTGGGCTGCAGCCGCATCTCCAGGCCAGCCCACTGCAGCAGGGCAGGCCAGGTCCGCACGCGCCCGTAGACCTCGGCATGGCCGTCGCTGTTGAGATGCAGCCCATCGGCATCCAGCCAGCGAAGCCAGCAGGAATCGGCGAGCAAGGGCTCGAGCAGCGGCAGGAAGGGCACATCGGCCTCTAGGCAGGCCTCCTCTAGGAGACCCTCGTAGCGCCGTACGGCCTCCAGCTGATACCAGAGCACCTCGGCATAGGGCATGGCGGCCCCATCCACAGGGGTGAGGCCCACCACCAGGGTGGGGGCCAGCTCCCGGGCCTGGTGCAGCAGCTGCTGGAAGCCGAAGAGAAAGCCCTCGGGATCGAGTTGATGGCGGCCGTCGGGTCGGCCGACCCGAGCGGTGTCATTGAGTCCCACCGAGAGCAGGATGCCCTGAGGCCGCTGACGGCGCAGCTCACCCCGGCACAGCACCTCGCCTGCAAGGCGAGCGGCCAGCCGCTCCAACCCATCACCACGCACGCCCAGGTTGTAGAGCACCGGTGCCCCTGGAGTGGCCATCCAATGGCGGCGCAACCGCTCACACCAACCGCCGTGGTCGGGATCACCCCAGCCGAACACACCGCTGTCACCGAGCACCACGAGCTTGCGGGGAAGGAGAAGACTCATGGAGCGCCGGGCTGGGGGTCTGATCGGGAGCGATCTTCCCCGATCACCCGCTGAGGGGGCCACCGCCGTCGCATCCCAAGCGCCGTTTAGCGTCGGTCTCAAACGCTCCTGGGCTCCGGCGGATGGGCTTCACCTGGCTGCTGACCCTTTCGGAACACGCCGACAGCGTGGCCTCCACCGCCACGGGCACGATCCTGCCGCGGGGATTCTTCCTCGCCACCGGCGTCCTCTACATCCTGGCGCTGGGACTCCATCGACTGGCCTGGCGGCTGGCGATCCCCTCCGCCCTGCCGATCCTGGCGCTGGCCCTGGTGGTGAACTGGCTGCACCACGGACTGCATGCCGTGAGCCATGGCCAGGTGGAAACCCTGCACACCACTAGCCTGGCTCTGCTGCTGTTCTACGCGGGCCTGAACACCGATCTGGATCGGATCCGCGGTCGCCTTTCCCTGGCCCTGGCGCTGCCCACGATCGGGATTCTGCTCTCCGGTCTGCTGCTGGGCCTGCTGCTCTGGGCCCTAGGCCACACCGGGCTTCCGTTTCTCCCCAGGGCCGGACTGGCGGCCCCCCTCCCCCTTGGGGTGGCCATGCTGACGGCCACCTGCCTGCTGCCCACGGACGGCTCTGCCAATGAGGAATTGGCCCATCAGTGGGGGCACCATGCCCCGAAGAACGTGCAACCGGTTCTGGCCTTCGAGGCTGCCCTGGGCAGTGCCACCGCGATCCTGGGCTTCGGCCTGGTGATCACCCTGTTCCTGGCCTTCCAGCACGGCGGCCATGGTGATTTTCGTCTCGGTGCCGTGCAGGAGTTGCCGAGCAGCCTGCTGCAGTTGGTGGGGCACCTGCTGGCGGGGATGGCCGGAGGCCTGCTGGTGGGGCTGATGGCCAACCGCCTGATTCCCCTGCTGGTGACCCACAGCGAGCACCTGCTGATCCTGGCGATCTCGGTGGCCTTTGTGGCCTACGCCATGGGCAACGTGCTGGGCGGCGGAGGGTTGATCAGCGTCTACACAGCGGGCCTGGTGCTGGCCAACCGGCCCCAGGCCCGCGGGCCCTTCGGCCATGAAGGCCTCCGCCACGTGCTTCTTCCCTTCAACACCACGGCCGAATTCACGATGCTGCTGCTGCTGGGCCTGCTGGTGCATCCCGGCGTCATGGTGCAGATGCTCCCCCTAGGGATCGTGCTGGGGCTGCTGCTCGAACTGGTGGTGCGTCCGCTGGTGGTGCTGGGGCTGGGGGGGGCACCACGGGGGCAGCGGCTTGAACGGCTGCTAATCAGTGCCGGAGGTCTGCGGGGGGCGGTGCCCTTGGCCCTGTCCCTGGCGCTGCTGGAACAGGTGCCACGGCTGAGGGATGTGCATCCCCTCGAAGCCGCCGACCTGGCCACGCAGATGGAGGCCCTGGTGGCGGTGGCGGTGATCACCAGCCTGGTGCTGAAGGGGGTGGTGCTGCCGCGGCTGCTGCAGCGGTTGGCCTCCCCCGAGTCTGCCCGCACCTAAGGGGCCCGCCGGGGCCTGGGCACACGGCATCCGGCCTGGAGCGACGGCGGGCAACCGAACCAACTCCCCCTTCACTCTCCACCCAAGGGGAGTGTGGATGCTGGGTTCACGGGGCGGTTCCGACCGGATCCAGCCCCATCCATACCAACCCAAGGAAAACCCCATGACCTGCAAGACCCCCAACAACCCGGCCGAGAGCTGCGGCTGTGCCCCCAATGACGCCCAGCGTTGCGGATGCGGATGCCGCTGCAACAGTTCCTGCTCCTGCCTCCGCGGCGGTGCCTGTGGCTGCGGCTGCGGCTGCACACTCCCGCTCGCTGAATCGAGGCGGGGCGGCCAGTGCGGCCGCCCCGCACACCCGCCTTCACTAACCAGAGCTGCTAGAGCAGCGGTTTCGGCAGCACCACAACAGCCCCCTCGGCGCCACCTGCTCAGCCCTCCTCCCAGCGGAAGCCCTGGTCGTCCCAGGATTTCGGATCCTCGATCGGTTCGAGGTGGGTGAGCACATGGGTTCGGGGGAGAGCGGCGGCGATCTGCTGCTCGAGCTGTTCACAGAGGTCGTGGCCGGCCTGCACGCTCCAGGCTCCCGGCACCAGCACATGGAAGGCCACAAAGCGCCGCGATCCCGCCACTCGAGTGCGCAGGGCATGGAAGCGGATCTGCTCGCTCTGATGGGAGGCGAGCAGGGCCTCCAACTCGGCGTGGTCCTCCTCAGGCAGGGCGCGATCGAGCAGACCGGAGGCGGTTTCGTGGAGCAGCTTCCAGCCGGTCACCACAATGTTGAGCGCCACCGCGATGGCGATCAGCGGATCGAGCATGGTGAAGCCGGTGATCTTCACCAGGGCCACCCCCACCACCACCCCGAAGGAGGTCCACACATCGGTGAGCAGGTGGTGGGCATCGGCCCGCAGGGTGATCGAGTGGAAACGGCGGGCGGCCCGCAGCAGCACCCAGGCCACCAGACCATTGAGGCCGGTGGCCAGCAGCGAAAGGGCCAGCCCGATGCCCACCTGCTCCAGGGGCGCAGGCTGCTGGAGACGGCCGATCGCGGCATAGATGATGGCCAGGGCCGCCACCACGATCAGCACGCTCTCCAGGCCGCTTGAGAAATACTCCGCCTTGAAGTGGCCGTAGTGGTGGGTGCGGTCGGCGGGCTTGGCCGCCAAGGTGAGGGCCCAGAAGGCGGCTAGGGCCGCCACCAGGTTCACCACCGATTCGAGCGCGTCAGAGAGCAGCCCCACCGATCCGGTGAGGCGCCACGCCGCCGTTTTTAGGGCGATGGTGGCCACAGCCGCCGCCACCGAGAGCAGGGTGTAGGAGCGGGGGGAGGAGAAGGAAGCGGCGATCGGCATGGCGCCAGGGTCGGTAGAGGGATCCCGGGGAACTCCCCGACGAAGGCGAAGCGCCTGAGTTGCACTCCAGGTTTCAGGTTGCCATGGGTGGCCACCCTTGAGGTAAAGGCGCCAGGGGCAAAGCAGCCATGCTTGCCGGGGGGGCTTTCGATGACGGATCCCCGTATCCCAGGCAGCACCCCGATCAGCCTCGAACCCGGCAGGGTGGACCCATTGGAGGAGTCGAAGCCGCAGGTATGCGCGAGATCGTTTTTCTGGTCACGGCCGAGCAGCCCGGCCGGATCGAGGCCACGGCCCCGGAATGGGGGCTTGTGGTGGAAGCCCCGACCCTTGAGGAACTGCACCATGAGGCCCGCGATGCCCTGATTCGCCAGGTCGGGCCCTCCCACGGCACCTATCGGATCCGGATTCGCCGCGGCGGTCACAATCCCGAGTCCGCCAGCGAAGATCACCAGGCCCTGCGGCATTCGTTCCGCAAGCCACGGCTTGTTCCCAATGGGTCGGCTGATGCCAGCCGGGGCATCGGCCGACCCATTGCCGCGGAGTTCGACCACAATGGCGCCACCTTGGCGGTCAGTTATGTCCGCCCGCCGGAGGTCGCCGGCAACGTGCGTGTCCTGGCCGTCAAGCCGGCCGCCACCTCAGTGACCGGCCAGGTGGGGCATGTGGAAGACGGCATGTTGATGCACTGAAAAAGCCGATGCTTCGGCAAGTTGTGAAGTGGACCCCAAAAACTGATCCAGCCAGCCGGCCCTACTCAGCGCACCAGCCTGAGGGGTCCAACAGCAACAGCCAGTACCCCGGGCGGCTCTTTACCCCCCTAGGCAGTACAGATAACTCACAACGCAATTGCGATCGGACGAGATACTTTGCAAGCCACTCGTATCGTTTCATAGTGGAAAATCTTGGTGTATCTGCACCCCTGGAATGACAGCTTGCAATTCCACCCTGTTAACCCTGTGATCAGGGCATTCGAGTATAGGACTTTACACCATTTACTGGGACGCTGATAACCTTAGCAGCATCCCAGTAAATGGTGTAACTCGGGAGGGGCTGCGACCCTCTCTGGAGGGCGAACAGGAGCGGTCAGAGTATGACTGCTTGGAAGCTGATTGCGCAGCTCCAGCAATCCAGTATGAGCCCTAATCGCTGAATGTGCAACTCAGCGATCGTTGAGATCTGTGTGGATCGAGGGAGGGGCTTTCGCGGTTCAGCGAATGCCTGCAGGAGTTGGCTGGTCTTGATCGGCATCAGGCAGCTCCAGCGGCTCCTCTGGCTCGGGGAACTTGGCCATGGTGGAGTCGGAGAAGAACCGGCGGCGTTCCAGCTGCCACTCTTTCTGCTGTTCCAGCAGTTGGCTGCTCACCAGCTGAATGATGGCTGGGTTGTTGGGGAAGATGCCGACCACGTTGGTGCGGCGTTTGATCTCCTTGTTGGTTGAGGCGCTCGAGCGGGTTCGTGCTCCAGATCTTGCGCCAGTGCTCCTGGGGGGAAGCACAAGAAGGCCAGCACGTCATCCCGTCCGGCCTCCATCACTGGTACGGCGCCGGGGAACTGCTTGCGCAACATCTCCGTCACCCGCTGCCAGTGGGCCCGCACCTGATCGGGCGCCTGGATCACGAACACGGCCTTCATGGCAGCCGCGACCATGTCCTGGCCAGCTTTGGGCACGTGGGGACAACAGGTTGCGCAGGAAGTGCACCCGGCACCTCTGCCAGCTGCTGCCCTGGAACATCCTCTTGATCGCGGCTGTCAGGCCTAGGTGGGCGTCTGAGATCACCAGCCGGGTGCCGTCCAGGCCACGCTCCTTGAGGTAACCGAGGATTTTTCGCCAGAAGCCCTCGGCTTCGCTGTCGCCTACGGCGTAGGCGAAGCCTTCTCCGAAGGAGTTGCCCAGCACCTGCCTATAGCCGAGGGCATTGATGCCGATCGCCACTACCACGGCCCGCGACACCACCTGCATGTTGTGGCCAAGGCGTCCGCGGAGGTAGGTGGCGTCAAGGTAGACGTAAGGGAAACGGGCATGCTCCAGGGGTCTGTCGGCCCAGGAAGGCCTTCATCTGCTCATCGAGCCCCTGGCAGATGCGGCCGACCTCCGATTTGGAGATGCCGCTGGCCCCTCCCAGCGATTCCAGCAGAGCTTCCACCTTCCGGGTGGAGATGCCACCGGTGTAGGCCTCCACCACGACGGCGTAGAGGGCCTTGCCCACCCGACGGCGGGGCTCGAGCCAGCTGGGGAAGAAGCTCCCTTGCCGCAGCCGGGGAATGGCCAGGGTGAGGTCGCCCAACTAGCTGGTGCGCAGACGCTCCCGATAGCCGTTGCGATGGTTGGAGCGCTGATCGGGGCAGCGCTCATGGAGCTGGGCGCCGGTGAGGGCAGAAACCTCAGCTTCCATCAGGTCCTGGAAGCCCCGACGGACGATCTCTGGAATCAGGGCGCCAGCGGTTGTGCCCTCCATGAGCTGAGCCAGCTCGGAGGCGCCAGTGTTGGTCAGGGTCATTGTAGGAGTTCGGTTTGGTGGTAGTTCTCCGAATAGGGTTCCAGACCGGTCCACCCCTTGCCACAGCTGAGATCTGAGGGAGCAGCCCCGGCTACGCCGGGGCTGCTCCTCCCGAGTTACACCACTTACTGGGACGCTGCTGAGCATTACCGAGCCGCTGGAGCAACTGCCGGACTGCCCCCAGCGTGAAAGTTCCGTTGCTGCATGTATGATTCATGAAAAACGCATTGAACATGCAAGAGTTAACAAGCCAAAGAAACCGATCAGGGCGCAGTAAAGATTATCTGTTGCTTGTGGTATTTGTTGCGTCTTTGATAGTCTCGGCTTTTTTCATTTTGAGGGATTCTGGTAGACCGTTGCCGCACCCGATGGACCAGTCATTTATCTTATCTACCGATCTTCGACTCGGAAGGGCCAACGGACATTGGATTTTTCGCTATCCAAATCCAATGTTCGCCGGCGGACTCTCATCAAGTCTAATCGTAGGCCTGTACAAACTTTTGATTCCTGTAAGCCCTGAAAATATAAACTGGCACATTAGAATTTTTGCCATGGCCTGCTATCTTGGAAGCTCATTTCTTCTGATTCTAAAGCTGATTGATACTACTGCGTTGCGGCTTCTGGCACTAATGATCATAGCTACTTCCGGATTCCAATTTATTCAGCCTAGTAATGAGGTTATGGCTGGTAGTCTACTGACGATGTTTCTCTTTGCAGTTACCATCCGATGGCCTTTGTGGATAGCTTCTATCTTGCTAGCGATGTTTGGCCTTGCCAAGGTTGAATTTATAATAGCTTCCATATTCATGGCGTTTTTCTGGTGGTTCTGGGAGAGCCGTCGTGGCAATCGCCATGCAGTTTGGGCTTTAATTCTTACTGTTACTTGGTTGAGCTTGTTGCTGCTGCCCTGCTTATTCATTACGGGGTCAAACCTGGATCAGTTTGATCGAAGCATGGGGTCTTTCTTTCCTACCTACGTTGAGTTATCAATGCCTCATCAGTTCAGCCCGACTAGCCAGTCCATTGACGAAGTCATTGAGCAGCTCAAAGTAGGTCAATTTCGTGAATCCACTTCCGTTTTCAAGTTCATCACTCAACATCCTCAGCTTTATGCGAATTATGTCGGGCTGTCTACAGTTAAAGGCTTGCCTTACTTTGTACATTCATTTAAATTTATGCTGATCCCCATGGCCTCAGTAATCTTATTAAAAGCTCAGCGTTTGCGTCCCCTGCTGCTTTTGTTGCTACTTGCGGCTGTGTGGACACTCTTGCCAGCTTGGTTATTGAGTTATGTGAGAATTCGCTATCTTGTTAAGTTGTTTCCAGCCTTCATTATCCTGGCAATCTCAGGCTGCGAAGAACTCGTACCTTCCCGTCCTTGGATCAGTAAATTGCTTTGGGCAAGTGGAATCGGCACTATCTTTTTGCAGCTTATCTACTTCAATGAAATATTTGTGAAGTCTCACTACCTCTGAGTGCCAAGGAATCCTTCGTGAACCTGTTAAATAGTTCCTTTTCAAGATTTAGAGTTAGAACAGATGGGATTGTCTATTTCCCTTCATTTGGATTTTGCGGATTACGAGCAGGCCTACGCCAAGAAGAAGAGTCGTCGGCAGATCTTCCTCGAGAAAACGGAAGCGACGCTCCAGTGGGATTCTTTGCTGATCCTCGTACATCATGTGTAATACAAGCTGCACTTTCGCCGGTTTGCGTGGATCAACATGGTTGAAGACCAGATCCATGATTAGACAGAGTCCTCAACTTAAGGTACCTACTGGAAGCACACCAAATCGCGGTGTAGATCTTTGAGAGTTCCGAACCTGAGCCTGATCGAGAATGGCGTGATCCTGAGATGCACACTGTGGCTAATGGAAACCAGTAGCTCCACAGCTGCGGAGAAGGCTTCTCCTATAGGACAAGCTGCCATATCCGTGTCGACGCAGCCCCTGGTTTAGTCCATATCGTGGTGAGCAGAGGTGCCCCTCGTCCTTTTCCTTGGTCTTCTTGCCCCTAGTGAATAGCTCGCTGGCGCAGTCCAGGAGCTGCCGCTTCCACTGGCTAACCTGAATCGGGTCGCACCGGAAGGTGCGCTGCATTGGGCAATCCCGATGGCGTGATCGGCAGCGATCTCCTGGATCCTCTTGGGGCGACTAATCGCCTCCATGGCGACTCTGGTCTTGAACTCGGGACTAATGGGTGCGGCGCTTGCTCAACTCCTTCGTAGAAGGCTGCGCCTAAGGTGGGAGCTCATTTAAGGGGCGGTACCCCGCCTCAGAGGTTAACGATGGGGGCTGTCCAGAAAAGCCAGACCACTTCAAAGCTGACCACCACTGGATGGAGGGCATCCAAGCGACGACTGAATTGCTTCCTGAAGACCGCAGACAACCCGGGCCGCAATCCAGATGGCATCGGAGCTCTTGCGGGGCCTGGCACCATGGCCCCTTTCCCCCAACACCTCAATTTTCAGCTCCCCAGCTGCCGCCGTGAGGCTGCCGCTACGGACACCGGTTTTACCCACCCGCAAGCTGTGAAACACGTGCAACCCAAACACGGCCCCAACCCCTTCCATGGCGCCATCGGCCCGCATCCAGGCCGCTCCCAGGGCTGATTCCTCCGCTAGTTGAAAGATCAACCGCACCCTTGCGCTGAGCTGAGCCGACACCGAAGCGAGCAGGGCGGCCACGCCTAGTCCCACGGTGGTGTGGATGTCATGGCCGCCGGCATGCATCAGGCCCTGGTGAAACGAGGCCCAGGGCAGGCCCGTGCGCTCTTCGATCAGCAGGGCATCCATTTCCGCCCGCAAGGCCACCAGCGGCCCGTCCGCTGGACCCAGCTCGCCCACCACGCCCGTGCGACCGTCGGCTTCGCTCACCTGCCAGCCCCAGCGGCGCAATTCCTCAGCCACCAGGGCGGCCGTCTGCTGTTCGGGGCCGCTGAGTTCGAGATGGTGGTGGAAGTGGCGACGCAGCTGGATCAACTCGGGCAACAGCGCAGCCAGGGTCTTCTCCAGCCCCAGGGCAACCCAGTCGGCAGGAGAGATCTGGAGGAGATCCGCTGGGGATTAGCCGGCTGGTGAGAGGAGCATTGCTGAAATCATCGACCCAGGGCCATGAATTGCTCCAAAGCTTCGATCGCATCGGGGGGCCAGCGCCTCAACTGCCGCAGCCATTCGTCCTCGCGGCAGCGAGGATCAAGACCGTAGGCCGCAGCCCTATGGCGATCGGCCTCGCCACGGCCACCGCGCTGCCAGAGCACGGCGGTGAGGCCTGCCCGTGCATCTGCAAACAGGGGCTGGCGACGGAACAAACTCCGAAGTTCTTGTTCGGCTTAATCGCCCTGCCCATGCTGAAAGGCTGCCAGGGCGGCGCTGGATCGGGCCATTGCGAAATCGGGCCTGGCTTCGGCCGCCGCCTCAAGGTGGCGACGCGCCGAATCCCAGTGCCCGAGGGAGCCCTCTACGTTGCCCAGGTTGGAATGGGGAATGGGGCGGCGGCGTCAAGGGGATCCCGCTCCTGAATCCACTGGTCGTCAGTGGCGGCGGCATGCCAAAGACCAAGGGCCTCTTCGGCGGTGCCGCGGTTGAGATGGGGAGCTTCAACCCTTTGGAAACGTTCCAAGTTGTTGACGTGTGGGAAAATGAACGTTGCTGTCCGCTAGAGCGCCCCCTCCCCATGGCCAAGCTGATCCGGTTCTCCGATGCCTCCCGCGATTCCTTGGAGCGGGGCGTCAACGCCCTGGCGGATGCGGTGAAGGTCACCATCGGTCCGAAGGGACGAAACGTGGTGCTGGAGAAGAAATTCGGAGCTCCAGACATCGTGAACGACGGTGTGACCATCGCCAAGGAGATCGAACTGGAGGATCCCTTCGAGAACCTCGGAGCCAAGCTGATCCAGCAGGTGGCCTCCAAAACGAAGGACACCGCCGGCGATGGCACCACCACCGCCACGGTCCTGGCCCAGGCGATGGTGAAGGGCGGGCTGCGCAACGTGGCCGCCGGCGCCAACCCCGTGCAGTTGCGCCGCGGCATGGAACGGGCCGTGGCCCAGGTGGTGGCAGGAATCGCCCAGCGCTCCAGCCCCGTGGCGGGCGAAGCGATCCGCCAGGTGGCCACGGTGAGTTCAGGGAATGACGAGGAGATCGGCCGGATGATCGCTGAGGCGATGGACACGGTGAGCGTCGATGGGGTGATCACGGTGGAGGAATCGAAATCCCTCGCCACCGAACTGGAGATCACCGAAGGAATGGCGTTCGATCGCGGCTATTCCTCTCCCTACTTCGTGACCGACAACGAGCGGCGCGAGTGTGTGTTCAGCGATCCGCTCCTGCTGATCACCGACCGCAAGATCGGTGCCGTTGCCGATCTGGTGCCCGTGCTGGAGGCGGTCTCCCGCAGCGGCCGCCCCCTGGTGATCCTGGCCGAAGAGGTGGAGGGCGAAGCGCTGGCCACCCTGGTGGTGAACAAGACCCGCGGTGTGCTTCAGGTGGCAGCCGTGCGCGCCCCCGGCTTCGGGGATCGCCGCAAGGCGATGCTGGAGGACATCGCCATCCTCACCGGGGCCACGGTGATCAGCGAAGACAGGGCGATGACCCTGGAGAAGGCCACCCTGGCCGAACTGGGCAGCGCCGAGCGGATCACCATCCGCAAGGACGAGACCACCATCCTCGCCAGCGACGACCGCAAGGCCGCCGTGGCCGACCGGGTGGCGTCAATCAAGCGTGAACTGGAGGCCACCGATTCCGATTACGACCGCGAAAAGCTCTCCGAGCGGATCGCCAAGCTGGCGGGCGGTGTGGCTGTGATCAAGGTGGGGGCCCCCACCGAAACCGAACTGCGCAACCGCAAGCTGCGTATCGAGGATGCCCTCAACGCCACCCGCGCCGCGGTGGAGGAGGGCATCATCGCCGGGGGCGGCAGCACCCTGCTGCAGCTGGCGGACGGACTCAATAGTCTCATCGCCGCCAGCAGCGGCGATGAGCGCACCGGCATCAGCATCGTGCAGCGGGCCTTGGAGGCCCCGATGAAGCAGATCGCCTTCAATGCCGGCAGCGATGGTGATGTGGTGGTGGAAGAGATCCGGCGTAGTGGCCTGGGCTTCAACGCCCTCACCGGCACCTATGAGGATCTGCTGGCCGCCGGCATCCTCGATGCCGCAAAGGTGGTGAGACTCGGCCTGCAGGATGCCGTGTCGATCGCATCGCTGCTCATCACCACAGAAGCGGTGATCGCCGACAAACCGGAACCCCCAGCTCCTCCCGCCGGTGATGGCGGCATGGGAGGTATGGGCGGTATGGGCATGCCCGGCATGATGTGATCCTCGCCCTGAAGCCCCAACTGTTGAGCTGCCTCAGAGGCTGCTCAACAGCCGGGCATGCAGCCGGCAGACGTTATGCGCCTGGGGAGGCGGCTGGGCGCAGAGCTTGCCCAGCTCCCTGTTGAGGGCTTCAAACTGAGAGAGGTGATTGGCGCTGAAGGGAAGGCCCAGCAGGGCCACGCCGAAAACCACCACACCACCACCAAAACCGGGAATCAGCCTTGCGGTCAGGAGTGGAAGCCGTCCCTCCCCAGACCGCGACGTCCATGTCCCACCCTTGCTGCCCTGGGTCGCCATGGGTCCCTCCTGTCCCTGTCTCGTTCTGCTTCCATGTTGGCGAAGCCAGAACAGCAGGTCACCTGAGTTATAAAAAAGTTGAGTTCAGCGAGGAGGCGGCAGCCCGCGGCTCCCAAGCGCCGCATTTCAGGCGATTCAACGGCTGCGCGGCTCCAGCAGAGCCCGGCGGTAGGCGGCCACTTGGAGGTCGACGCCGGTGATCGCGGTGCCCACCACCACAGCATCGGCCCCCTCCGCCACCGCCCGCACAGCCTGCTCAGCGGAGGCGATGCCGCCCTCACAGATCAGGGGCACCGCCCCCGGCAACGACCGCCTCAGAACGGGCAACAACTCCCAGCCGGGCGGACGAAGGGTTGCGGTGGCTTCGGTGTAGCCATACAGCGTGGTTCCCACCCAGGCGCAACCGAGCTCGGCGGCCCGGAGCCCATTGGCCACCCCATCAACATCCGCCATCAACGGAGCGCCCAGTTCGTCGCGGCAGCGTCTGATCAGCCCTCCGAGATCCTGACCATCGGGGCGGTGCCGTTCCGTGGCATCAAGGGCCACCACATCCGCTCCCGCCGCCCAGACCGCCCGGATCTCCTCCCATCCCGGGGTGATGTACACCGGACTATCGGGGTAGGTGCGCTTCCACAGACCCACGATCAGGGCATCGGGGCAGCGCCGCCGCACCGCGCCGATGTGCTCAGGACTTTCAAGTCGGACACCAAGGGCCCCCTGCTGCAGGCTGGCCTCCGCCATCGCTGCGATCACCTGGGGATCCCGCAGGGGAGAGCCTTCCGGAGCCTGCACCGAAACGATCAGACCGCCCGCCAGGGCAGTGCGGTTGGGAAACGATGGGGCGACAGAACCCATGGGGAGAGAGAACGAGGGCAGGACGATGGGGGAAGCGGGACTCCGTGGCTCAGTCCCTCTCAGCTGGCCCGGGACAGAGAGGAATCCGGAAGCCAGGCCCGCAGATCTGCTAGGGCCGATGGAGCGGGGGCGGCATCCTTCTGGATGATCGGGCCACTCTGGCGCTCGGCCAGTCGGACCACGACGGCCAGCGGATCGGAAGGTTGGGGGAGGTTCCCGGCCCCGTTGGCGAGATCGTGTGCAAAAACAGTGCTGGCCCCAGCAGGTGACGGGGACGCCACAGCCCCCTGCAACTCCTCTGGAACAGGGGGCTGCCATCTCGGCGCAGCGGCCAGCTCCGGGGCCTGCGGGGCCCCACCCCACTCTGTACGGATGCGAGCAAGCCTCCGCCAGTCGGTGCGAGAAAGCCGGCGCAGCAAGCCGGAGCGCATGGCGGCACCGATCTCCGCCGCACTCCGCTGCCGTGGCGCAGCGGAATCGGCGGGCGACCCTTCGAACGGGGCAAGATCATCGATGAATGCAGCGGAACCGGAAGGCTCGGGATGGGAGAGACCCTCCTTGCCACTCTCATCGGCGACGTCGCCTGGCAAGGTCTCCAGAGGAAGGCCGGCTGCCGGCATGGGAACCAAAGCCCGCCCACCTGGGAAGGAGAAGACCGGTGGCGGCGTTCTTCCTGGCAACACTTCTGGCACGGCTGGGGCCACCGTGAGGGGCAGGGGCAGTGCGAACCCCAAGGGCTGGACCTGCGGAATCAGTTCGGGGAATTCCGCCAACATCGAAGCGATCGCCCCGTCGACTGCGGCGGTGGCCCGTTGCTCGATCAAGGCCTGTTCCTCGCCGACGCCTTGGCGATCGGCGGGCATCAACAGGGCAAGCGAGTCGGTGGTGGCGGACTCCCCAAGGGGTCTCCCCAACGAGACGCCTGCCCCGCGAGCAGCATGGCCAGACCCATCCCCCAGCAGGGCTCCGAGCCAGGCAGCAGCCTCGTTGCCCTCCAAGGCCGGGAGTGTGAGGGTCTGGAAGTGGTGGAGCCAGTCCAGGCCCCTGCGGTGCACACAGCGCTGAAGCCGATCCAGGCTCTCTTGGCGGCGGCGCTGCCGCACCGCCTCAAGCAACAATGCCTCGGCATCGGGGCCGGAACGATGGGCCGTTGGTCCTGAGGGCTGGCGGGGATTCAGGGACACGGCAGGGGAGGCTCAGGTGAGTTTTCGATCCAGCAGCGGACGGATGGCCAGGAACAACCCCAGGGCGAGGGTCGCCAGGATGGCCAGGCAGCCCACGGCGGTGAGGGAGCCGTAGGGAGCCTGCAAAACCACATCAGTGGCGATGTGATTCAGCTGGAAGGTGCCGGCGTAAGCGGCGCGGATCGGTTCAATCGCGAAGGTAAGGGGATTCAAGGCCGCTAGCCACCCCAGCCAGGTCGGCATGAAGGAAAGGGGGGCGAGGGCGGTGCTGGCAAACAGGAGCGGCAGATTGGCTACGAAGATCAAGGCGATCAGCTCGATGTGACCCGGCAGGGCAAAGGCCAAGCCCAGGCTCAGGGCGGTGACCGCGAACACCAGCAGCAGGAGGGTGATCAGCACCAGCACCAGGCCGGCCCCCCCCGGCCAGCCATAGCCAAGCAGGGCAGCGGTGACCACGATCGCCAGGCTCTGCACCAGGCTGAGGCTGGTGATGTAGAGCACCGAAGCCAGCACGATCGAACTGCGGGAACGCAGGGGTGCCACCAGCAGGCGGTTGAGAAAGCCAAACTCCCGGTCGAACATCACGGGCAAGCCGGCATTGAGGGCGGCGCTGAAGGCGGTGAACACGATCACCCCAGCCCCCAGGAAACGGCCATAGCTCCCGCCGCCCGGCAGGAGGCCCTCGGGTGCCTTGGCGAACAGGGCCCCAAACAACACGAGCCAGATCAGGGGTTGCAGAACCCCGGCCACCAAGGTGGAAGGACGCCGGAACAACTGCAGGAAGAGACGCCGGGTGAGGGCCAAGGTTTCCTGGCCGATCTCGGCCAAGGCCGAGGGTTCGACCGCCAGCTCGGGCTGGGGGGCAAGGCTGGGGGAGGCGCTGGTCATGGCACAGGCTGCGGTTCTTGGAAGGGCTGGAATCCGGGGATTGGAGATGTCAGCGATCAACGCATGGCCAGCTTGCGCTCCGCCTTGGGATCCCGCTGACCCGCTACGGCCAGCTCAGCGTCCATGAGGGTGCGGCCGGTGGCCTGCAAATACACATCATCCAGACTGGCGCGGCTCTGGGCGAGGGCAAACACCGGCAACTGGGCCGCCTCCAGCTGGTTTCGCAACCGCTCCACCACGGCGGCGTTCTCAACGACAAGATTCAGCGAATGCCCCTGGGCCCGGTTGATCACCACCTGCCGCACGCCCTCACAGTGCTCCAGCAGGTCCCTAACCCGCCTGGCCTCCGCCTCATCGCTGAACTCGCGCACCCTGAGGGTCACTCGGTCACCACCGAGGGCTCCCTTCAGCTCGGAGGGGCTTCCTTCGGCGATCACACGGCCTGCCTCAAGAATGGCAAGCCTGTCGGCCAGGGCATCCACCTCCTCGAGATAGTGGCTGCTGAGCAGCACGGTGGTTCCCTGATCACGGAGTTGGCGAAGTACCTGCCAGATGGCGCTGCGGCTCTCAATGTCGAGGCCCACCGTGGGTTCATCAAGCACCAGCACCCGCGGGCGATGCAGCAGTCCGGCAGCCAGGTCGAGACGGCGCCGCATGCCGCCGGAATAGCCGCCACAGCGCCGGTCAATCCATTCGGCCATGCCTAGCAGGGCGATCAGTTCGGCGATGCGGCCATCCCGCTCGGAGCGATTGAGGTGATACAGATCGCCCTGGAGGGCGAGGAGTTCCCGGCCGGTGAGGATCTTGTCGATCGCCACCTCCTGGGCCACGTAACCCAAGAGCCGCCTCACCCCGCGAGGATTGCTCAGGGCATCAAGGCCCGCAACCCGCACGCTGCCCGCATCGGGAGCCAGCAGGGTGGCCAGGATGCGCAGGCCCGTGGTCTTGCCGGCCCCATTGGGACCGAGAAGGCCATAGAGGCACCCTCCAGGAACGGTCAGGGAGAACTGATCCAAAGCCTGGACAGGGGCGGACCTGCGACCGGTTCCATAGCTCTTGCTGAGATGCTGCAGCTCAATCAAGCCTGGCTCTCTCCCGATGGACTATGGGGTGGAATCTAGGCAAGGCCCCCCAACCTCCGCTGGGGGAGAACCGTCCTGCAAGAGAGCAGTGGCAGCGCTGGCCGGGTTCCGTCCCTGGGAAGGAGCCACGCAGAGGGCGGAAGCCCTCGAGAGTCTCAGGCGAGCTGCGTGAGAACCCGCACGAATTTGTCCGAGGCCATGGCCTGTGGGGTGCGGGCAAGGACGAGGAGCAGGCAGATGCCGAAGAGATAGAGAATCGACCAGCGGAACAGGCTGCGGGCCCGCTGCGGGTCGTCGGGGTTGTCCCTCAGGGCGGCACTCAGCTGCAGCAGCCGGCCATTGAAGGGCAGCAATAACAATCCATAAAGCCAGCCGCCGCTGGGAAGGGCGAGCACCCCGAAGCCGCTGAGCAACACGGTGAGCAAGCTGTAGCGAGCAATCGCCCGGCCGGTGACCTCCGTTCCCCGGACGACCGGAAGCATGGGAATGCCCACGGAGCGGTAGTCCTCATGCAGCATGAGGGCGAGCGACCAGAAGTGGGCAGGGGTCCAGACCATCACCAGGGCGAACAGCCACCACCCGGCCCAGCCCAGGTGGCCGCTGGCCGCCGCTGCCCCCACCAGGGGTGGGATGGCCCCGGCCACCCCACCAATCACGATGTTGAGGGAGGTGCGGGGCTTGAGCAGAGCGGTGTAGAGCAGCACGTAGCTGCAGAGGCCCATCAGGCTGAGGGAGGCGGCGAGGGGATTCACCCCCACCACGAGCACGAGGGTGGCCGCCGAGGTGAGCAGCACAGCCAGCGCGAAGGCCTGGCGCCGGGCTAGGCGCCCCGATGGCAGGGCACGGCGACTGGTGCGCTGCATGCGCCCATCAAGCTCCTCCTCCCAAAGGCAATTGAGCACCCCGGCGGCGGCCGAAGCCATAGCCCCACCCGTAAGGGTGGCCGCCATGGTGACTCCATCGAGGGGCCAACCCGCCGTGAGTGCCATGCCGCCGATGGTGGTGGCCAGCAGAAGGGGGATGAGTCTGGGCTTGGCCACCTCCAGCCAGGCCGGAAGCCTCACTGAGGGTCGGACCGAGGCGGGAGCCGCAACGATCGGAGGCTCGCTGCTCCCCTTGACAAGGGGGTGAGGAGACAGGGTGGGAACACTAACCATGGGCCATCTCCAATGAGGGTGAACAGGAAACGACCGGGACCGGGGAACGGGCAGCCAAGGTGATGCCCCAAAGAGCGCCGAACAAGGCCACCAGCAGGGCCGCTACCAACTGATGGGCCACGGTGACGAGGGGCTGCTGCAGCTGGAGCCGCAGGGTGAAGACGCCCAGCCCCACCTGAAGGGGGACCAGAAGGGCTGGACCGAGAGAGAAGCGACGCAGCACGGGCGGGATGCCGGGAAGCAGATGGGCCAACACAGCCGGCAGCAGCAGGGCGGCGAGGGCCGCCCAGGCTCCGAGGCGGTGGGTCAGCAGCCAGCGGCATCCCTCTCCAGCCTGCAGGCAAAGCGAGGAAGCCCAGCGGCTGGCCATGGCACCCCCAAGGGCGCACTGGCCGACCAGCACCAAGCTGCTGAAGGCCAGGAGAAGGGTCCACCAGAGAGGCAGCGCAGCGCCGGAGGCAGAGGGGAGAGATCCAGTGGAGGAGCGCCGCAGGGCCTGATGCATGGCGCTGACCAGCAGCACTAACAGCAAGGCCGTGACCAAGTGGGCGGTCACCGTGGAGGCCGCCAGCAGGCCCAGCACGGTGAGGGCACCGAGACCTCCCTGGAAGGCCACCAGCAGCAGGGCTGCCGCGGCCGCCCAAGGCAGCCAGCGGGGCAGGAGGGCTCTTCGCAACAGGGAAAGGGAAGCCACCACCAGCAGGGCGATGCCCACCAGGAAGGCATCGAGCCGGTGAAACCATTCCAGGAACACCTGGAGGTTCATCTGGCGGCCAGGGAGGAGAGAGCCGTAGCAGAGGGGCCAATCGGGACACGCCAGTCCGGCTTGCATGACGCGGGTGGCCCCACCAATACCGACAAGGGCAACCAAGGCCACAACGAGGTGGGCCAGCAGCCAGTCGAGGGCTGCGGGAAGCCAGGACCCGCCAGGGAAGGGCAGGCCGGCATCGAGCGACGAATCGGAGATGGCGGGAACCTCAGAAGCCCGGGAAGCGAAGGGCCTGCGGACCATGGCCGCACATGCAACTGGGCGCACAAGTTAGCGAGTTCACAAAGATGAGCGATCCCGCACATCTCAAGGGTAAATATGAATCAAATCTGAACTTTCAGCCGGAAGAGGCTTTCGAATCCGTTGTCACTTCCAGCCCAGCTGTGTTCTCCATAGGCTGGTAAGGCTTTGAACCGTGTCCAGCAGAGCCCCGTGCCGATCCCTTCAGCCTTGATCACTCTCCTGCTGGGCATGGCACTTGTGCTTGCCGGACTGTGGGTGGGTTACAACGTCTCCCTGCTGCCCATCGATGCCAGCAGCAATGCCCCGGTTTACGACGCCCTGTTCAAGGTGTTGTTCAGCATTGGCACGGTTCTTTTCCTCGGAATCGTGGGGGTGCTGATCTTCAGCCTGGTGCGCTTCCGCCGTCGCAGTGGCGACAGCTCCGACGGAGCCGCCATTGAGGGCAACCTTCCCCTGGAGATCGTCTGGACCGCCATCCCCGCGGTGGTGGTGCTGTTTGTAGGGATCTACAGCTACGACATCTACGAGCGGATGGGAGGCATGACACCGTTGAACGACCACGGTGGCATGCATGCCTCCTCCCAGCCCGCTGGTGATCATCACCACCACGGCGGAGCTCATGGCTCGAAGCAGGCGGTTTTGGCCTCTTCGTCGTCAGCGCCGGCGGCAGCAGCGGATCAGGAGCCTGGAAGGGTATGGGCTGGGATCGGAGCGAACACTGATGAGGAAGAAACCCTCACGGTGGATGTCACCGCCATGCAGTTTGCCTTCATCTTTCATTATCCCGAAGGCAATATCATCAGCGGTGAGTTGCACATCCCGGCCGACCGCCCTGTTTCGCTAAACATGGAAGCCCGGGATGTGATCCATGCCTTCTGGGTTCCGCAGTTCCGCCTCAAGCAGGATGTGATTCCAGGGCAACCGACCCTGCTCAGCTTCACCGCCACCCGGCCAGGGACCTACCCGATCGTCTGTGCCGAGCTCTGTGGGCCCTACCACGGCGGAATGCGTTCGAGCGTGGTGGTGCATGAACCCGCTGATTTCGATACCTGGCTCAGCAAGAACACCCCACCAGTGCCGGCCACTGTGGCCAGCTCCGGTTCCATTCCAACGGCCTGATCCACGATGACCCTTGCTTCCCCAAGTGATTTCCAGGCTCCCCAGCAGAGTTCACCAGATCAGGGAGGACCTCGGGGACTGCAGCCAGAAGGCTGGCTGCGCTACCTGAGCTTCAGCCTCGACCACAAGGTGATCGGCCTTCAATACATGGTGTGTGGCTTTCTATTTTATTTCTTGGGCGGTGCCCTAGCCGGCGTGATCCGAACTGAGCTGGCAAGCCCCATCAGTGACTTCGTGAGCCGGGAAACCTACAACGAAGTGCTGACGCTCCATGGCACGGTGATGATCTTTCTGTGGATCGTGCCCGTGGTGAATGGGGCTTTTGGCAATTATCTCATTCCTTTCTATGTGGGAGCCAGGGATATGGCCTTCCCAAGGCTGAACGCCGTGGCCTTCTGGTTGATCCCCCCCGCTGGCATTCTGCTGATCAGTAGCTATTTCATCAAAGGTGGAGCCGCCCAGTCAGGCTGGACTGCCTATCCACCCCTCAGCCTCACCACTCCTGCTCTGGGCCAGGTGATCTGGATCATCAGCGTGTTGCTCCTAGGCGGTAGCTCAATCTTCGGTGGCATCAATTTCATCGCCACCATCTTGAAGCTGCGCAGGCCTGGGCTGAAAATGATGCAACTACCCATGTATTGCTGGGCCATGCTGGGCACCAGCATCCTGGTAGTTCTCTCCACGCCCGTTCTGGCTGGGACCTTAATTCTGCTGAGCTTCGACATCATTGCCCACACCGGTTTCTTCAACCCCGCTCTGGGGGGCAATGTGGTTGTTTATCAGCACCTCTTCTGGTTCTACTCCCATCCAGCCGTTTACATCATGGTGCTACCAGCCTTTGGCCTGGTCAGCGAGATTATTCCCATTCATGCACGGAAACCGCTATTTGGCTACGCCACAATGGTGTATTCGATTATTGCCATTGTGGTACTGGGCCTGGTCGTGTGGGCTCACCACATGTTCACCAGCGGCACACCCCCCTGGATGCGCTTGTTCTTCACGATCGCAACGTCGTTCATCGCCGTGCCCACCGGCATTAAATTCTTCAACTGGTTGGCCACCCTCTGGCAAGGCAAGATTGCCCTCAACAGCGCAATGCTTTTTGCTTGCGCCTTCATCGTGAATTTCGTTTTTGGCGGCATCACAGGCGTAGCTCTTGCCCAGGTTCCCTTCGACATCCACGTGCACGATACTTACTTCGTTGTGGGTCATTTCCACTACATTGTCTATGGAGGAACCGTATTTATTATCTTCAGCTCCGTCTACCACTGGTACCCAAAATTTACTGGCCGGATGCTCGATGAACACCTAGGTCGCCTTCATTTCCTGCTCACCTTCATCGGCTTCAACCTCTGCTTCGCTCCCCAGCACTGGCTCGGACTGAATGGCATGCCACGCCGGGTCGCGGAATACGACCCCTCCTTCACCACCCTCAACCAGGTGAGCAGCGTGGGAGCCCTGCTGATGGCGGTGAGCACCTTGCCATTCCTGATCAATGTGGTGGTGAGTGCCTTTCGTGGTGAGGTGGCCGGCGACAACCCCTGGAAGGCCCTCACGCCGGAATGGCTCACCTCTTCGCCGCCGCCGGTGGAGAACTGGATCGGCGAAGCCCCCTTGGTGACCCACCCCTACGGCTACGGGGCACCGGCCGATCGTCTTGATCTCCAACTGGTGACAGCCGAACAGATCTGGAACGACCCGAAGCCCTGATCCATCCTTCTTCCCTGCTCCGAACCGTGCACGACTCGCCATGACCAGCATCACCTCAGGAACCGGTGACCTCGCCCAGATCTCAAGCGAAGTCGACATCGCTGGCCAGAGCCACGGGGAGGGTGAGCATGGCGAACACCCTGATGTCCGCCTGTTCGGGCTGGCCACCTTTCTGGTGGCCGACGGCATGACCTTCGCGGGCTTCTTCGCTGCCTACCTCACCTTCCGGGCGGTGAACCCGCTGCCGGAAAACTCCAACTACGAACTGGAGCTGCTCCTGCCGAGCATCAACACCCTCCTGCTGGTGCTGAGCAGCTTCACGTTCCACCGGGCGGGCCGGGGTCTGCTGCGGGGAGAGGGCCCGGCCTGTCGCCGCTGGCTGGTGATCACCGCAGCTCTCGGCCTGGCCTTCCTCGCCGGTCAGATGGTGGAGTATTTCCACCTCCCCTTCGGCCTCACCGACAACCTCTTCGCCAGCACCTTCTACGCCCTCACCGGTTTCCACGGGCTGCACGTGACCCTGGGGGTGATCTGCATCCTGATCGTGTGGTGGCAGACCCGCCAGGCGGGCCGGATCAAGGCCTCCGCCCCCTTCGGCCTAGAGGCGGCTGAGCTCTATTGGCACTTTGTCGATGGGATCTGGCTGGTTCTCTACGGAATCCTCTATCTGCTCTGATTTCTTTTCCAGTTGAAGACTTGCCGAATCCTCACCGGATTGGCCACAATCGAGATCAGGACCAGGCTCCTTCAAGCCAATCTCATCTCGCCTAGCTCAATTCGATGGCTGCCAACAGGTTTTCGACTGGCTCCGAGGGTGGACATGGCCAAGGGGAAGCTCCCCTAGAAGGCAAGGCCCTACTGGATCGGGCCCGCTCCCTAAGCAACCGCCCCGAGGATCAGATCGCCAGGGCCTGCGGCTATGTCGGTCCGAGTGGCCGGATCCTCAAGAAAAGCTTCTATCGGGCCCTCGTGGCCGCCAAGGGCTACGTGCTCCCTTCGGCCCTCCATGGGGGAACGGCAGCGGCCAAGGGGCGACAGGCCGTGTTCCGCACCCGGGTGCATGGCAACGGCAACCTGTTGATCGGCCAGGCCTACACCCGCCGTATGGGATTGGAACCCGGCCAGGAATTTCGGATCGAACTCCACAAGGAGACAGGCTCCATCTGGCTACTGCCGATGGGCACCACCGGCAGCGAGGACAACATCGACTGAAGCAGCCGCAGAAGCCAGAGAGCCGGGAGTGGGCCTGAAGGACCCCGGCCCAACTTCCGTTGCTGTGCCGTTCAGGCAGGGTCGGCTCGACCCTTGGAACCTGCCGAGGCCGATCTGTCGTTGCTGATCGGGTGGAAGCTGGCGCTGAAGGTGAGCAGGTCGAGGCCGCTGAACAGAAAGCTGATCCCCACCAAGGTGCCCAGAACCCAGAGCAGGCTCAGGGACTTCATCGTCAGGATCATCAGGCCCAGCACCAGGGTTACCACTCCATTGGTGAGGCCCCAGCCCCAACCCTTGATCTGGCGATGGGTGAGGGCCACCACCGTGGCCACCGCCCCCTCGATCATAAAGACCACGCCGATGGCGAGTGCCAGAGAAGCCACCTGGGAAGCGACCCGCTCCGGTCCAGAGGCCAGCTGCCGCACCATCCAGAGGCCGGCCACCAAGAACAGGGTGGACACGGTGAAGCGCCAAAAGCTGATGGCGGTGCTCAGACGGGCGGTCCGGGCGAGGGTGTTGACCCAGCCCACGATCCCACTCACCAGAAAACCGATGGCCACCATGGCGGTGACCCAAACGGAGGCGAGCACGGGGAAGATCAGCGCCAGAACACCCAGGACCAGCATCACCACCCCCTCGGCGAAGGTGAAGGTGCGCAGGGCGCTGCTGTCACGGGCGAGGCGCCCCGCAGGTGGGGAGCCAGAAACCAGATCTCTGAGTTCAGGAGCCATGGTTACGGCGGGTCCGGCGCGACTCCAGGACGCTAGACAGAGACCCGGCGGAAGGCTACGGCCAGGCGGCAGCTCACTCCCAACCGTGCTGCGCCAGCCAGTCACGGTTGAGGGCCGCTCCAGAAGGGGCCGGAAGAGCTAGGCCCTGAGGAAGCCCGGCACCCTGCAGCAAGCGTTCGGTGTATTTCGCCAACAGATCCGCCTCGAGGTTCACCGCATCGCCCACCCGGCGGTGGGCCAGGGTTGTGGCCGACCAGGTGTGGGGAATCACGGCCACCCAGAATTGGCCTTCGCTCTCACAACCGGCCACGGTGAGGCTGATGCCATCGACGGCGACGCTGGCCTTCTCACAGACATAGCGGCCATAGGCGGGATCGTTCCAGCGCACCACCAGACGCCAAGAGTCCTGCAGCCTCTGGATCGCCACCACGGTGCCCAGCCCATCGACATGGCCACTCACCAGGTGGCCGCCGAGCCGGTCGCTGAGCCGCAGGGCCGGCTCCAGGTTCACGGCCGCCCCTGAGGCGGCCCTGGCGGCCAGGGTGGTGCGAACCAGGGTCTCCTCACTGACATCGGCCCGGAATCCATCGGGGAGACAGTCCGCCACGGTGAGGCACACGCCATCCACCGCGACGCTGTCCCCCAGGGCGAGGGGGCCCAGGCCCCCCGCGGCGGCATCGTGCGCCCCCGGCTCAAGCCGCAGCCGCACCCCCGCTGGACATCGCTCCAGCCTGCCCACGGCCCGCACCAGTCCGGTGAACATGCCTGCCTTACCTGCCACTGTGGCCATAATCGCTTCAGGCGCAACGGCTAACGCCGGGGGCACAGGGCCATGGTGGAAATGCGGGTGGCGGGAATCGGCCTGGACGCGGCCAGCCGCAGCCCGCTCGTGCTGTTGAGAGACCCTTCTGGACGTCGCCAGGTCCCGATCTGGATCGACCAAGCCCAGGCCCACAACATCCTCGCGGGCCTGAACGGCGACCGCCCTCCCCGCCCCCTCAGCCATGACCTGATGGTGAAGCTGCTGGAAGCCGGCGGGCTGCAGCTGGAGCGGGTGGTGATCCATGCGATCGAGGACAGCACCTTCCGGGCTGTGCTGAAACTCCGCCGGGGCGAGGAGGAGGCGATCGAGCTGGATGCCCGGCCCAGCGACGCCATCGCCCTGGCGCTGCGGACGGGCAGCGGCATCTGGATGCTGGAGGAAGTGGTGGCCGATGCCTCCATCCCGGTGGATGCCGAAGCCGACGCGGAGGACCAGGAGGATTTCCGGCGCTTCCTCGACCGCACCAGCCCGTCGGACTTGGTGCGCCATCTGCGGCGGGGCCTTGAGGAAGCCGGACCCGCCGAGAAGGAGAGCGATGACCAGCCGCCCGGGGGGGGAGCCGATCCCGGAGCCGATGACCCTGCCACGCCAGGGCCCTGAGGCCGGCATGGGCAGACCGGCAGCGGCCCGCAACGGTTCCCCATCCTTGGAATCCAGCACCGGAGAAAGCCAGACGGCGGAGCGTGCCGCCGGGGCCACCGCCGGCGGTGATCGGCCCGAAGGGACACCCCACTCCGCAGCCGGCCCAGCCCGAGAAGAGTTCGATCGCCGATCGGTCCGGCGTCCCTTCGGCGGGGGGAGGCCGGTCTCCCTCTTCACCCTGGGCACGATGCGGGCCCTCGAGAGCGCCCTGGTTCTGGAGAGGGTGGTTGATGCGGCCCTGGAGACCGGCATCAACCACCTCGAGACAGCTCCGGCCTACGGCCCGGCGGAAGCCTTCCTCGGCGAGGTTCTCGCTGGCCTGGCGGAGCGCGATCCGATGGGTCGCTCCGAGGTGGTGCTCACCAGCAAGCTGCTGCCGGGTTCCGGCGAGGGGGTGGGACTGGCCGAGGGGCTGGAGCAGGTGCGTGCCAGCCTGCGGCGCCTACGCATCCAGCGGCTCGACAACCTGGCGGTGCACGGCCTCAACACCGAGACCCACCTGGCCTGGGCCCTGCGCGGGGCCGGTGCCGAGCTGCTCAAGGCGGTCGTGGCCGAAGGTCTGGTGGGCCAGGTGGGCTTCTCCAGCCATGGCGCCTACGACCTGATCGAAACAGCCCTGGCCAGTGGTCGGTTCAGCTTCTGCAGCCTGCACCTGCACCTGTTTGATCCCGAACGGCTGCCCCTGGCCCGCTGGGCCCTGGCCGAGGGGATGGGGGTGATGGCCATCTCGCCGGCCGATAAGGGCGGACGCCTCTATGACCCACCACCCCAGCTCGTGGAGGATTGCGCACCCTTCGCGCCCCTAGAGCTGGGGTATCGATATCTGCTCGCCGCGGGGGTCAGCACCCTCACGCTCGGAGCAGCCCGGCCGGAGGACCTGGCCTGGGCAGGACGGCTGGCGAATGCCTCCGGGCCCCTCACGCCGGCGGAACAGCAGGCAATGGCACAGCTGGCCGATGCCGGCGCCCGGAGGCTCGGGATCGAGCGCTGCGGCCAGTGCCGTGCCTGCCTCCCCTGCCCCTCGGAGGTTCCGATCCCCGCCCTGCTGCGGCTGCGCAACCTGGCGCTGGGCCACGGCATGGAGGCCTATGCGGAAGAGCGCTACAACCTGATCGGCCGAGCGGGCCACTGGTGGGAGGCGGTGGATGCTTC
>JBBASH010000013.1:10779-55851 GCA_040399305.1 Cyanobium sp. | reverse complement strand
TGGCGCCGCCAAACAGGCGATCCTCGCCTTCATCGCCAGGGTGACAACGGCTGGATCCCCCGGCTTCCTGCCACAGGCAGAACGCATCGCCGTGTTTGATAACGACGGCTGTCTTTGGCCGGAGAATCCGATGCCGTTTCAGGCAGCCTTTGCCATCGACGAACTGAAGCGCCGCATCCTTGTTGAGCCCGCGCTTGCTTCCAATTCAATGGTGCAAGCCGCCCTGGCCGGCGATCTTGCCAAACTCCTGGAAGGCGACCACTTCGATGGCCTGATGCAGATCCTGGCGCTCACCCATACCGGGATGACGACCGACGAGTTTCGTGACGCCGTGGAGGCCTGGCTCGCCTCGGCCAAACATCCGCGCTACGGCAGGCCCTATGACGAACTCACCTACCTGCCGATGCAGGAACTGTTGAGCTATCTACGGGCTAATGGCTTCAAGAACTTCATCGTTTCCGGTGGTGGCGTCGACTTCATGCGGGTCTGGGTGGAACGTGTGTACGGCATCCCTCCGGAGCAGGTTGTGGGCTCCACGGCCCGGACGACGTTTGAGCTACGCGACAGCGGCCCGGTGCTCATAAAAACCCTGGATTACTTATTCGTGAATGACAATGCGGGCAAGCCAGTGGGGATTCATCAGTTCATCGGCCGGCGACCGGTCATATGTTGTGGGAATAGTGATGGCGACCACGCTATGTTGCAGTACACCACGATCAACAACCCGCGCCCTAGTTTCGGGCTGATTGTGCACCATACCGATGATGAACGCGAATATGCCTATGACGCCAAGACGAAGAGCACCGGCAAGCTTGTCGAAGCCCTGCGGGAGGCCCCCACGCGCGGCTGGGTCGTGGTGGACATGAAGCAGGACTGGAAGGCCATCTTCCGACCCGAGTAGAGCATCAAGGCAGCGCCGCGTTCCAGCAGCGCAGGGCCGGAGCTCCGCCGTAGTGGCTGAGCACATTGAGGGTGGCGGTGTCGAGCAGGAAGCGGCGCCCCTCGGCGGGGGGCAGATCGATCCAGCGGGCCAGCAGCACCCGCAGCAGGTGGCCATGGGCGAAAACCAGGGAGGGGCCCTCGCCGCCGCGCAGCCGGGCGATCACCCGATCGACCCGCTCCCCCACCTGGTCGGGGCTCTCCCCGCCGGGGCACCCATCGCGAAACACCAGCCAGCCCGGCACGCGGGCCTGGATCTCGACCGTGGTGAGGCCCTCGTAGGCGCCGTAGTTCCACTCGACCAGATCGCCATCGAGCACCAGGCGATCCGCGAAGCCGGCCAACTCGGCCGTGCGACGGGCCCGCTGCAGCGGACTGCACAGCACCATGGCGAAGGGCACCGGCACCAGCAGGGGCGCCAGCCTCTGGGCCGCCTCCTCACCCTGCGGCGTGAGGGGGATGTCGGTGGCGCCGGTGTGCTGGCCGCTCCGGCTCCAGGTGGTCTCGCCGTGGCGCACCAGCACCACATCGGTGGGCTGCAGCTGGAGGGCGTTCATCGATCTCTCGGAAGCGGCCCCCGCTGTAGCCAGCCAAGGGGAGGCGCGCCGCAGCCTGGAACACCCGGCTGTAACCGCCGTGCGGGGAGCGGCCAGCAAAAACCCCCGGCCGCAGCCAGGGGTCGTGATCTGGCTTCCGTGGGAGGGTGCCGGTCCTCAGCCCTCCACCTTCACCGAAACGGTGGAGACGCGCTGGGCCTTGGGAGCCCGCACGCTGAGCAGGCCGTCGCGGTAGGTGGCCTGCAGCTGGTCGCGGTCGATGCCGGCGGGGAAGCGGAAGCTGCGGCTCCAGGTGCCGTAGCGGAACTCGCTGAGCAGCAGGCCACGGCCGGCGGGCTCGGGAGCCGGGACCGGAGCGGCGCCTTCGGCGGACGCCGGGGCGGCCTGGCGGGGATTGCGGCGCTGGGCGCTGATCACCAAGGAGCGGTCGGTGGCCTTCACATCGATGGCCTCCTTGTCGACGCCGGGCAGTTCCAGCACCAGCTCGTAGGCCTCCTCGGTTTCCTGCACCTCGGCGGCCGGCACGCGCTCGGCGGACTGGAGCTGCTGCTCGAGACGGTCGAACAGATCAAAGGGAGAGGTGGTGCGCAGGGACAACATGGTTCGCATTGGCGAGGGTTGGGCGGGGTCCGTGCCCCGGTGAGATCACTGTCGGGGGTTTGGACCCAGGCCCGGGTCGTGCCAACCGCCCCTGGAGATTCGGCCCTCACCACCCAGTGCGGCGAACCGGATCTCCCGGTGGGGAGAACCGTCAGCCGCGTGGAGGGGATCGCACGGGAGCCGCACGTGGCGTATGAGCAGCGGGTGGAGCGGGCGCTGCAGCGGATCCTGGCCCCCAGGAGCTGGAGCAAACCGCAGCGCGACTGGCTGCAACGCATCGCCAACCAGACCAAGGCGATCACGATCGTGGATCGCGACGCTCTCGACGACGATGCCCTGCTGTTCCGCCGCGAAGGCGGCGGCTGGCCGCGGCTCAACATGCTGTTCGGCGGCGAGCACGATGGCGTGCTGCAGCAGTTCCAGCGGGAGGTATGGGCGGCCTGAGGTGTCGCCCGGGCTCAGGGCAACACCCTTTCGGCCAGGGCGTTCAGGCGCCGATCGCTGCTGATCAGGCTGGCCGCTTCCCGCCGGGCCAGGGCCAGATAGAGACAGTCGTAGACCGGATGGTTGAGGTGGCAGGCGAGCGCCAGGGCCTCGGCCTGCAGGTGGCGATCCGGCTCCAGCCGATCCACCAGCTCGCGGGCCTCGGCCAGCAGCTCCTGAGGATCGAGATCGTTGAGCCGATCGGCCCGCTGGAGTTTCCAGAGGGTGTTGGCCAGCTCGGTGAGCATCAGCTCCGGAGCCAGCACCAGCGCGGCCCCACCGACCCGCTCGGCCAGATCCGCGGCGGCGGGGTCAGCAAGGATCAGCCGCACGGCCGCCGAGGCATCGAGCACACAGGCCAGGGCCATCAGCGCTCGCGGTCGGCGCGGATCAGATCCTCCGGTGTCGGATCCGTGCTCAGGGCAGCAGTGATCGGGCCCCGTCGGGAGATGCGAGCAAGCACCTGGCGGCGGCGTTCACGGGGGTCGCCGCCGGCGATCGCCTCCAGATCAGCCAGGGCCTGCTGGCTGAGGCTGCGCTTGTGGGTCTGGGCGCGGTGCTGGAGCAACCGGTGAAGCGGTTCCGGCAGGTCGCGGATCTGCAGGGATGGCATGAGGCCCTCAAGCACAGATCAACTGTAGGCTTCATGCATGCGTTGTGCATGCAGATAACTGACCGCTGGATCAGCGAGCCCGCTTAGGCTGTTGCATCGACGACCCAGGGGAGATGACGTTCGCTCCACCTGCTGCTGCCCCAGCTGCATCCAAAGCGGCTAGCAACGGGCTGACTCCGTTGCTGCTGCCGCAGGATCTGCGGCTGACGCCCGAGCAGTTCGAGCTGGTGTGCGTCGCCAACCCTGACGCGGTCATGGAACTGGCGGCCGATGGCCAGCTGATCACGATGACCCCCACTGGAGGCGAGACAGGTCGCCGCAACACACGCCTGCTGACCCGGCTGCAGTCCTGGGCCGATCTGCAGGGAGGCTGGGAGGTGTTCGACAGCTCCACCGGCTTCCGCCTTCCTGATGACTCCGTCCTGAGTCCGGATGCGTGCGTGGTGAAACTGGAGCGCTGGCAGGCGTTGAGCCCTGAGCAGCGTCGCACGTTCCCACCCCTCTGCCCTGATCTGGTGATCGAGCTGGCCAGTGCTTCGGATTCAGGCCCCCGTGGCTCCGAAGCCCTGCGCCGCAAGATGGCTCTCTACCAAACCAATGGCGCCCAGCTGGGCTGGCTGTTGTTCCCGGAGCAGCAGGCCGTGGAGATCTGGCCGGCCCGCTCCGCAGCCGGCGTGGCCACGGCACCGCAGCGGCTGGAGAACGCCACGCGCCTCGACGGCGGTGCCGTGTTGCCGGGATTGGTGCTGGAGCTGGAGGAGATCTGGGCTGGCTAGCCTGCCGCCATGGGACTGATCAGCGGCACGTTCTCGCTCAGCAACCCCACCCGGCCCAATCTGGCGCCGCTGGAGGTGTCGGCCCTGGTGGACAGTGGAGCGGTGCATCTCTGCATCCCGGAGCACCTGGCGATCCAGCTGAGCCTGGCCGAACTGGAGCGGCGCGAGGTGGTGCTGGCGGATGGTCATCGCCGCGCGGTGCCCTATGTGGGGCCGGTGGAAGTGCGCTTCCGCAACCGCCGCTGCTTCACCGGCGCGATGGTGCTGGGCAATGAGGTGCTGCTCGGTGCGATCCCGATGGAAGACATGGATCTGGTGTTGCGCCCCCAGCTGCAGAGCATGGATGTGAACCCCGAGAGCCCCAACATTCCACTCAGCGTGGCCAAGGGCCTGGCACAAAACTGACGCCTTGATGCCCAACACAACGCACGACATCGTCGGCAAGCTCTGGAACCTCTGCAACGTCCTCAAGGACGACGGGGTGACCTATCACCAGTACGTGACGGAGCTCACCTATCTGCTGTTCCTGAAGATGGCCAAGGAAACGGGCCAGGAGCAGGGGATTCCCGAGGAATGGCGCTGGGATGCCTTGGAGACCCTGGATGGTCCCAAGCAGATGAAGCATACCAACTGCTGCTGCTGCTGGAACTGGGCAGCAGCGAGAGCGGCAGTTCGTTTTTTCTGTTCCACCCCTACAAGAACAGGCGGAGATCATTTCCCGCGCTCAGGACCTCTTCACCCTCGCCGACCAACTCGAAGCCCGCCTCACAACCGCCCGCAAGGTGGTCGATCGCCTCACCCCAGCCCTGCTGGCCAAGGCCTTCCGCGGCGAGTTGGTGCCCCAGGACCCCAACGACGAACCGGCGAGCGTGCTGCTGGAACGGATCCGGGCGGCCCGCCAGGCGGAAGCTGCTACAGAAAAACCCTCGCGGCGCGGGCGGCCGAAGGCTGCAGCCAACCCGGCTTCGAGCCCTGTTGTTGCCGCCCCCGTCACTCCCGATCGGCTCGCCTCGCTGCTGCGCGAATGCGGCGCCCTGAGCGAGCGGGCGTTGCGGGCGGCGTCGGAGCTGGATCCCGCCAGCTTTCAGGTCCAGCTGGCCCACGAGCGCAGCCTCGGCGCCATTGGCAACGTGGTTGACGACGGCCAGGAGCTGCTGGAAGCGGTGGGCTGAGCCCCTGCTCTGACAGCACTGTGCTCAAAGCCCAGCACCGATCTGCCAGCCTCTGCCCAGCCCGAGATTCTGGTGATCAGCGCCAGCCATGGCGAGAACCTAGTCCTGACCTGGCGCTTCGCCGAGGCGGCCCGCCAGCAGGGCGCCAAGGCCGCCGTGCTGGATGTCACCAGCGCCATCGCCTGGCTCTCGGTGCAGGGAAGCGATTTCCGCGCCCTGTTCAACGGCCTCCCGTGGTGATCGCCACCCGCCGCCTGCGCCACCTGTCCGCCCAGCAGCCCTAAGCCCATCCCTCGCTGGCGGGCGCTGCCGTTTGATTCGTCTGCTAAGTCTGCTGCGTCGCTACGGCGCGTCGGCCTCCGCCTCGATCCGGTAGGACTCCCGCTCATCGGAACAGCAGAAATCGGCGTAGTAGCGCTCGAGCACGGTGTAGGCCTCGTCGTAGCTGTTGAACACCTGGCCGGCGATGGCATCGCTGAGGCCGTCATCACGCAAGATCACGTACCGGGTCATGGGGCGGGGAGGGATCAGTAATAGCGGCCGGGATATTCGCCCGGGTGATCGATGCGCTGCACCCGCACACCCGCAGCCGACTGGCCGGAAAAACGCAGGATGTCGCTGCCGGATACCGAAAAGCCCAGATCCTGGGCCAGCCGCGCCACCTCATCTGCGGTGATCGCCTCCTCCACCTGCCGCCTCAGGGCCGGGTCACGCTGCACCCGCGAGAGGAAATGCCTGAACTGCTCGAACGTCACCCGAGGCTTTCAGCTAACAAGCAGCCTATGGCGGCGGCTGAAACGATGACCCCGATCTCCATCAGCCCGGCTGATGCGTTCGGCGCCCCGCCCTGAGACAATCCAGCCCTACCCCCCCGATGAGTGAATCATGGCCGTGCTCGGGAGAGGGGCGATCCTGGAGGCGATCGAGCAGGGCGCGATCACGATCACGCCCTTCGATCCCGAGCTCGTGGGCCCCGCCTCGGTGGACCTCACCCTGGCTCCCAGCTTCCGCGTGTTCCGCAAGGTGCATGCGGTGATCGAAGTGGGCGAGCACACCGACTACCGGCAGCTCACCGACAAGATCACCGTGCCCGACGGCGGCCACATCCTGATCATGCCGGGCGAAACGGTACTGGGCATCACCCGCGAGCGCCTGCGCCTGGGCCCCGGATTGTGCGGCTGGCTCGAGGGTCGCAGCCGCTTCGCGCGGCTGGGCCTGATGGTGCACATCAGCGCCCCCTTCATGGGCCCCGGGATCGACAGCCAGCAGGTGCTGGAGATGAGCAACTTCGGCCCCGCTCCCCTGGCCGTGCACCCCGGCACCGCCATCTGCCAGTTCGTGTTCCAGAAGCTGGAAGGCACGGAAAGCTATGCCGGCCGCTTCGCCGGCCAGACGGAAGACTCCTTCTGAGCGGCGCACCAGCCCCAGCAACCGGCCTCAGCCGTCCAGCCGCAACCAGGTGGCCGCATCGCGGGCCGCCTTCTCCTGGCCCTGGCGGTGCCCGAGGGCAAAACAGCCAGATGCCATCAGCACCAGCGCCAGGGGCACGGTGCTGTGGCTGTCATCCCGCGGCCCTCCAGCCCCCAGCGGCGCCTGGGGAGCCCAGAGGGAACTGGCCACCGTGGCCAGCAGGAAGGCCCCGATCGCCTGGGTGGTGAGGCCGTAAAGAAACGGAATCAGGGTGCGGTGCCGACGGCCGTGCCAGACCAGCAGGGGCAGCCCCAGCACCGGCAGGGCGCAGCCGGCGGCCCAGAGCCAGCGGCGGCCGGAACCCTCGCTGATCCGCAGGCGCATGGCGGCCTCCTTGCGGGCCCGCAGTGTGGAGGGAAGGCTGGATGTCACAGCTCACTCCCGCCGGGGGGCGCCGCGCCGCGCCGCCAGCACCGCCTGCACCTGACGCCACTCGACGCCGTGGTGGGCCAGGGCCACCTGCAGATGGAACACCAGATCGGCCGCCTCGCAGGCAATCTCGCTGGGGTCGCCGTCCTTGCAGGCCATCACGAATTCGGCGCTCTCCTCACCGATCTTCTTGAGGATGCGGTTGTCGCCACCCTCGAGCAGCTTGTTGGTGTAACTGCCGGGCTCGGGATGGTCGCGCCGGGCCTCGATCACCCGCATCAGCTCCGTGCAGGCATCGGCGGGCGGGGGATCGGCGCCGGGCCCACCGCCGCTGGAGCTGGGGCCCTGGTCGTAGAAGCAGCTGCGGGCACCGGTGTGGCAGGCCACCTCCCCCACCTGCTCGATGCTCAGCAAGAGCACGTCGGCGTCGCAGTCGTAGCGGAGCCCCCGCAGTTTCTGGAAATGACCGCTGCTGGCGCCCTTGTGCCACAGCTCCTGCCGGGAGCGGCTCCAGTAATGCACCTCCCCCGTGGCCAGGGAACGCTCCAGAGCCTCCCGGTTCATCCAGGCCACCATCAGCACGGCGCCATCGAGCCAGTCCTGGGCCACGGCCGGAATCAGGCCGGCCTCGTTGAAGCGCAGGGCCGCCGCACAGGCGGAATCCGGCAGGGGGGAGGGAACCCCAGAGGGAGCACCTGAGGGCGCACCAGAAGCAGCACCAGATAACGGAGAAGGCATCGATCGGATCAGAGGAGGGGGAGGAGGCGGCGGGCCGACGACCCCGGGTGTTGCGCAACGTGGTGGCGTTTCGCCGCACCGTAACCAGGGACGGGCCAGCACGCCGATGCCCCGGGGAAGCGCCAAAACGGTTCCGCTCCTCGGTACGGTTTGGGCATGGATGCCCCAGCCGCCCACACCTGCAGCAAGCGCTTCAGCGGCTACCCGTGCTGCCACCGGCAGTGGCGCCACAGCGGTCACTGCCGCTTCGTGCATGGCTATAGCCGCAGTTTCACCGTGTGGTTCGCCGCCATCAACCTCGACCAGCACGGCTTCGTGGTGGATTTCTCCAGCCTCGGTGACCTCGAACGGCGCCTGGCTGACCAGTTCGACCACACCTTCCTGGTGAACGCCGACGACCCCCTGCTGGCCACCTGGCAGTCGCTCCATGAGCAGGGTGCCCTCGACCTGCGCGTGATGGCAAACGTGGGCATGGAAAGCACCGCCGAACTGGTGTGGGGCTGGGCCAATGCCCTGCTGCGCGAGCGCGACGGTGGCCGCAGTTGCTGCTGGCGGGTCGAGGCCCGCGAGAACGAGAAGAACGCCGCCTGCTACATCGCCACCCCCGGATGGTTCATCCGCAGCTGATGGGGGCGCTCCAGCTCGCCGTCATGCCGCTGCCGCTGGCACTGCTGCTGCCAGCGGGCCTGGATAGCGCCCGGCTGGCCACCGGCTGGGCCATCTTCCAGGGCCTGCTGATCGAAGCGCTTCCCTTCCTGCTGCTCGGCGTGGTGATCGCCGCGGCAGCCCGCTGGCTGGCCCCCGATGGCCGCTGGCTGCGGCGGCTGCCCTCCGGCCCCCTGCTCGGCCCCCTTAGTGGAGCCGCCCTCGGCTTCGCCCTGCCCGCCTGCGAGTGCGGCAATGTGCCGGTGGCGCGGCGCCTGCTGGCCGGCGGCGCCCCCCTCGGCACCGCCCTGGGCTTTCTCTTCGCGGCGCCGGTGCTCAATCCGATCGTGCTGGCCAGCACGGCTGCCGCCTTCCCCGACAAGCCCTGGCTGCTGCTCTGCCGACCCCTCGGGGCGGTGGTGGTGGCGGTGGGTCTGGCGCTGCTGCTGGCATTACTGCCGGAGCGAGAGCTGCTCCAGCCGGATCTTCTGGAGGAACGGTGGCTGCGGCAGCCCCTGGCCGCGGTGAGCCTGCTGGAGCGACGTAGCGGCATGGTGGGTGCCCTGCCGGAACCGGCCCTGCCACCGGCCACGCTGGAGCGGCCCAGCCTGGAGGAGCTGCTGCGCCACACCAGCCGGGAATTTCTCTCCCTGGCCTTGATGCTGGTACTGGGCTGCCTGGTGGCCACCCTGGTGCAGACCTGTGTGCCCCGCAGCTGGCTGTTGGCGGTGGGGGGAGCCCCCACCCTCTCGATCCTGGCCCTGATGCTGCTGGCCCTGGTGGTGTCGGTGTGCTCCAGCGTGGATGCCTTCCTGGCCCTGAGCTTCGCCGCCCAGGTCACCCCCGGAGCCCTGCTGGCCTTCCTGCTCCTGGGTCCGGTGATCGATCTGAAGTTGCTGGGACTGCTGAGTCTGCTGTTTCGCCCCCGCGGCCTGCTGCTCACCACCGGCGGCACCGCCCTGCTGGTGCTGCTGATCGGCCAGTGGGTCAACCTGTGGCAGCTCTGATGGTCCGCAACCCGACCCACGACGCCCGAGTCGCAGCGATCCTGCGGGCCGTCGCCCTCGGGCTCTGGGCCCTGGTGCTGCTGCGCAGCTGCGCCGATGGCCGACTCGACCTGCTGCTGCGCCGTGGCTTCCACCCCCTGGTGGCCCTCTCGGGGGTCGTGCTGCTGCTGTTGGCCCTCCTGCAGGGACGTTTGGCCTTCGGTTCGGCCGCCGGGGCCCCCACCGGTCGGCCGCCGCAGACCAGGCCGCTAGGGACCAAGCCCCTGGACGCCGAGCCACGGGATACCCGAGCGCAGCCAGGAGTGGAGGCCCGGAGCCGCAGCCAGAACCCCGCCGAGCGCCGCGATGGCTGGACCGCCCTGGCCACCGGCCTGCTCGCCGCCCTGCTGCTGGCCCTGCCCCCCAACCCCTCCTTCGCCGATCTGGCCGCCCAGCGGTCCCTCGATGGGGGCGGAGCCGGGGAGCTCAGCTTCGTGCTGCCCCCCGCCGAGCGCAGTCTCACCGACTGGGTGCGGCTGCTGCGCAGTCAGCCCGATCCCGCCCTCTTCGACGGCGACCCGGCGCGGATCAGCGGCTTCGTGCTGCCGATGCCGGACCAGCCACCCCAGCTGGCCCGGCTGCTGGTGCGCTGTTGCCTGGCCGATGCCACACCGGTGGGCCTGCCGGTGCGCTGGCCCGCCGGCAGCCCACCCCCGGAGGCCGACCAATGGCTGGCAATCGAGGGTCGCATGGCCCTGGAAGCACGCCCGTCGGGCCCGACCCTAGTGGTGGTGCCCAGCACGATCCGGTCGATCGCCCGGCCCCGCCATCCCCTGGAGCCATGAAAGGGCCCTCCCGTGCCCCCTGGCTCCTGGGGGCGGTGTTGCTCTCGGCCGCCGTGCTGGCCCTGGTCCAGCAACAGTGGCTGCTGCGGCGGCCGCCGCGGCTGGAGAGCCTGGGCGGCGCTGCCGCGAGCGCGGGCAGCGCCGCCCTGCAGGCCCGCTTCTCACGGCCGATGGCCCTCGAGAGCCTGCAGGAGGAGAGTCGGCTGGATCCCCCCCGCCCCCATCGCTGGCTGGGCGAGGGGGAACGCCCCCAGCTCACCCTGCTCGACCAGGCGCCCGTGCGGCAGCCCCTGCAGCTGGCGCTGGCAGGCCGGGACCGGCGCGGCCTGGCCCTGCGGCCCTCCCGCTGGCACTGGGACCCGCGGCCCCGCCTGCTGGCGGTGGTTCCGGTGGCCACGGGAGAACAGCTTCAACTGAGGGACCACGACGGCCGTTGGTTGCCCCTGAGCCCGATCTGGCCACGGCTGCAGAACGTGGAACCCCAGGGAGACGGCTCGGGGGTGGCCTTCAGCGGCGAGGACACCGCGGGCAACGTGTCGATCTGGCGGGTTGGACTGCGGCAGCCCGCCGTGGTCCCGTTCGACGCGGCGGCGCGCCGCCCCGGCATCGAGCCGCCGCGGCCCCTGGTGCGGGGGAAGCTGCTCTTCGCCCATCTCAGCAGCAACCGCCGCGGCGATCTGTTGGTGCAGAGCTCCGGAGGGGCCCAGGAGGTGGTGACCCTGCTGCCCCGTTCCGGTGGGCGCCTCGATCTACCCCTGCGGGCCGGCGGAGCGATGCGGCTGCTGCCGGAAGGGGGCGGCGTGGTGCTGCCCACCCCTGAAGGCCTGGCCCTGGTCGACCTGCCTCCCCGGCCGCCACGGCGCCAGATGCTGCCGGGAAGCCGCGACCTGCTGGCCTTCTGCCCTCGCTCCGGCCGGGCCCTGCTGCTGCGCCACTGGCCCGATTACCGCCGCTCCCTGGAGCGGGTGGAACCGGGGCTCCCCCCCCGCCAGCTCTGGCTGGGCAGCGCCGCCGTGGTGGGAGGCGCCTGCGCCGGAGGCGGCGAGCGGGTGTGGCTGCTGCTGTTGGATGGTCAGGAGCGGCCGTTGCTCAGTCTGCTGGCCCTTGATGCCCGGGGATCCATCGTCCGCCAACGGCGGCTGGAGGGCTGGGAGCTGGAGCCCGGCGCCGGGCTCCACTTCGATCCCGGCACCCAGCAGCTGCTCACCACCCTCCGGCCCGCCGGAAACGATGGGGGAGTGCGCCTGCCTCAGCCGGAGTCCCGCCCCGTGCTGATCGACGCCTCCAGCCTGGAGGCCACCCCAATCCAGCAGTCGGCCCGCCTCAGCCTCTGGCTGCCGCCGGGCTGAGGGGAGACCCGGGAAGCGCGACAGGGATGTCAAGGCTCCCTGCCGCTCCCGCGCCATGCCAGCGCCCCTCGGCCGGTGTGGTGGGTGCTGGGCGAAGTGGTGGGCGGGAGCCCGCTTCAGGGAGCCTGCCCGCGGGCCAGGGAGGCCTGGAACGCCGCCACGAGCTGCCGGGCGTTGCCCCGCTGCACCGTGGCGTAGGGGCCGAGGGGATCAGCGGCCGTGGCCGGAGGGGCATGGGCGAAGCCCGCCTCCATCGGATCGAAGGGCACGGGCTCCAGCCCGAGATCCCGGCCCAAGGCCCCCATCGAGCCGCCGGTCTCGCCCGACTCCACCACCAGCGCCCGCGGACCGGTGCCAGCCAGCAGCGCCAGCACCCGCCGCAGGTCGCCTGGGCTGGGGCTGGCCTCCGGGGTGGCCACCAGGCCCTCGGCCCGCAGGCCGTAGCGATCGGCAAAGGAGGCCAGGAAGCTGTGGGGGCTCACCACCACCCCACCCCGATAGGGAGCCAGCTGCGCGGCCAGCTCCTGGTCCAGATCCTGCAGGGAACGCCGCAGCACGTCGGCGTTGGCGGTGTAGCGGGCCCGGCAGGCGGGATCGGCGGTAACCAGGCCGTCGCGGATGACCTCCACCTGGCCCAGCGCCCGGCGGGGATCGAGCCAGATGTGGGGATCGGGATGCCCCTGGCTCAGCACGGGGGTCACGCCCCGGCTGCTGTCGATCAGCCGCAGGGAGGGATTGGCCACCGAGCGCAGCAGGGCCGGCAGTTCCGGCTCCAGGCCGAGGCCATTGATCACCAGCACCCGGGCACGGCCCAGCCGCACCAGATCGGCCGGGGTGGCGTGCAGATCGTGGCTGTCGCGGGCGCCGGAGACCAGCGGCTCGACCCGGGCGCAGCCGGCCCCCACCGCCTGGGCCAGCAGGGTCACCGGCGCAGCCGTGGCCAGCACGGGCAGGAGGTCATCGCCGCCGCGGCCCACCGGCGTGCCCCGCCCCACCGGCTGCGACGCGCAGCCCGGCAACAGGAGCAGCAGCAGCGCGGAGCGGAGCAGCAGGGCGGCGGCGGCGGGCTCCCCAGGAAGCCGGTGGTGGCCGTCGGTGTGGACGATGGTGCGGGCGGGGCGGACGGCGGAGCAGCCGGAGCGGACGGCGGAGCGACCGGAGCGGGCGTCGGAGCGGCCGGCGGGGCGGCCGGAGCGGCGGGGGAAAAACCAATGGGGCATGGCCGGGCGCTGGTGGTCCCTGTCTATCGTCGTGCCAGGGCGTCGGCCCTGGCGACCCTGCGGCCGTTGAGCCCTCCCCTCCCGATGACCACCACCCGCCCCCCAGCCCCGGCCGCCGCTGCCTCCGGCACCCAGGCCGCCGCAGGCATCGATGCCGTGATGGAGGCCCTGCCCACCAGCCTGCCGGTGACGATCCTCACCGGCTTCCTCGGCGCGGGCAAGACCACGCTGCTCAACCACATCCTCACCAACCAGCAGGGCCTGAAGACGGCCGTGCTGGTGAATGAATTCGGCGAGATCGGCATCGACAACGACCTGGTCGTTGCCACGGGTGACGACATGGTGGAGCTCAGCAACGGCTGCATCTGCTGCACGATCAACGGCGAGCTGCTGGAGGCCGTGTATCGCATCCTGGAGCGCCCCGAGAAGGTGGACTACCTGGTGGTGGAAACCACCGGGCTGGCCGATCCGCTGCCGGTGGCGATGACCTTCCTGGGCAGCGACCTGCGCGACCTGACCCGGCTCGATTCGATCATCACCCTGGTGGATGCCGAGAACTTCGGCCCCGAGATCCTCGAGGGCGAGGTGGCGCGCTCCCAGGTCGTCTACAGCGACATGATCCTGCTGAACAAGTGCGATCTGGTCGACGAGGCGCGGCTGGCGGCGGTGGAAGCGGAGCTGCTGGCAATCAAGCCCGAGGCCCGCATTCTCCGCTCGGTGAAGGGGGAGGTGCCCCTGCCGCTGCTGCTGAGCGTGGGATTGTTCGAGAGCGACAAGGTGGTGGCCCAGCAGAGCCATGAGGCCTGCGACCACGACCACGGCGTCTGCGTGCATGAGTCCGGGGCCGGGCATGACCACGCGCATCGCCACGGGCATGACCATGACCATGGGGCCCATGGTCACGACGGGCAGGATCACAGCGCCTGCGACCACGATCACGGCCACTGTGAGCACACCGGTGTCGAGGACCCCGGCCATGGCGATGCCGCCCACGCCGGCCACGACCACGCCGATCACGGTCACGAGGGTCATCACCACGGCCACGATCACGATCACGGCCATGGTCATGGTCATGGCCACCACGACCACGCACACGATCACGGCGCCCATCCCGACCACCAGACGATCGAGGGCTTCACCTCCCTCTCCTTCGCCAGCGAGGGCCCCTTCGCGCTGCGCAAGTTCCAGAACTTCCTCGACAACCAGATGCCCCAGGGGGTGTTCCGCGCCAAGGGGATCCTCTGGTTCAACGAGAGCGAGCGGCGGCACGTGTTCCACCTAGCCGGCAAGCGCTTCTCGCTCGACGACAGCGACTGGAGTGGCCCCCGCAAGAACCAGCTGGTGCTGATCGGCAAGGGCCTCGACCACTCCACCCTGCGCCGCCAGCTGCAGGCCTGCGTAGCGAAGGATGCGGGCAAGGGCTTCGGCTGATCTGAAACTGACCGGCCCTGCATCCCTAAAATTCCAGCCTGATAAGTGCCCCCAACATCAGCGTGAACCTTCTTCCTTTTCTTGCAAACATGAGAAGGAATCATCCAGCGTGGGCTTCCTGGCTTCTAACGAGTGAGATTCGTCCTCGGGCCGGTTTTGCAGCTGCCAATCGCCTGCTTTTGATGGGATTCTTCCACTCAGCCGTGGATCGCTCACGGGCCTCCTTTCTAGTGACCACCCAAGAGGAGGCCTTGCAGGAACTGGCACGCACCCGGCCCGGAATCCTGATCGTCACGGAGCAACTGGAACAGGGATCGGGCCTGGCGCTTGTGGCCCAGGCCCGCGCAGTGGTTTCCGATATCCGCACAGTGCTCATCGTGGATGACAGGCACGACGATCTGGTGGAGGCTGGCCTGTCCACGGCGGATGCCGTGTTCAACCAGGCCGATTGTTTTGAACCGGACCAGCCGGTCATCACCCTGTTCCGCAAGCTGGCGCTGAACCAACGTTTCCGCTCCCGCTCCGTGCTGGCGGCCATGGCCGAGCGGCGGACCCATGCGGAGCAGTGGCGTGAGCCAGCCCCCCAGCTCACGCCGCGGGAGATGGAGATGGTGCAGCTCATGGTGGACGGCCTGAGCGATCGCCAGATCGCCGAGAAGCTCGGCGTGGGCTACGAAACCGCGCGCAGCCACAGCAAGAGGCTGCGCCAGAAACTCGGTGCCAGCACCCGCACCCAGGCGGCAAGCAAGCTGCTCAAGCTTGGCCTCGCAAGGATTGTCAGCCGTTAGCCCCGCAGATGCCGCCCAACCATCGTCTTGTGAGGGTGGTTTTTAGCAGGCTCGTGGCTGAGGCGTCTTCAGTTCACAACACCCACGGCTGCTCCCCTGGCTTTCCACCCAATTGGGTGAAATGCAGCCCCGCGGCAAATCTGAGCTCATTCTCTGCGGCATCGTTGCAGCAGCTGTTGCTCACACGCACCAGCCGCCTCCTGGCCTTCCGGGTGGATGTCCGGGCAACCGGGCAAATTGAGTGCAGCTGAGCAACATCAAATCTGCCTGCGTTCATGACTTCCTCCTCACCAGAATCCGAGCAGACCCGCCTCTCAATCAGCCTTTCACGCCAATTACACAAACGCTTGAAACTCTATGCCCATGAGAGTGATTCCACTCTTTCAGCATTGGTGGTTCAGCTCATCAAAGCCGAAATCTCTCGCTCTGAGCAGAGCCCGCTGGCGGCGCCTCCACAGCGCCCGACATGAAGCAACCGCTACGACACCCCTGTTCACCCCCGCTAGGCTGCGAACCACTGCAGGACCGGGCATGAACGAACTCCTCCTCACCTTGGTTGCTCTTGGACTGCTCGGCTACGTGGTTTGGCTGGCCTTCGGCTCCGACGACGACAATGGCGGCGGTGGTCTGATGGCCCCGGTTCTTGTCCCGGTCCGGGTTCGGAACTACCGCTGAACAGGGGATTAGCTCCCTTAGGCCAGCGAGCGGCTGCTTCACGAGAGGTTGTTCAGAAAAGTTGATCCACAACCGGTGGAACCCCTGGACCTCGGGTCCGGTGACTCCCACGCTGTGACTAAAGGCACAACGTCCCGGATCGTTTGTACGAAGACCGCTGAGCGAGCTTCCTAGGTTCATGGAACCTTGCCGCCTCCGGTCCAACGGATGCTCTTGCTGTTTCGCCGCCAACCTGCCGCTGCCGCCGGGATGCCCCCGGCAACGCCGCGCCGATCCTTCCACCGGCAGCGCTGGGCCCTGGGGCTGGGGCTGATTGCCCTGCTGGGCGGCTGCAGCCAAGGGCGGGCCCCCTCCGCCGGCCCGATCAGCCTGGGGGTGTATTCGGGCCGCCACTACAACACCGATCAGGAGCTCTACCGGCGCTTCACCGAGCAGACCGGCATCCAGGTGAAGCTGCTGGAGGGCAAGGACGACGCCCTGATCGAGCGGGTACGCACCGAAGGGAGCAAGACGCCCGCTGATCTGCTGGTGCTGGTGGATGCCGCCCGGCTGGTGCGGGCCGCCGACCAGGACCTCTTCCAGCCGGTGAACTCCGAGGCCATCCGCCGGGATGTGCCGCCGGAGCTGCGCGATTCCGCCGGCCGCTGGAGCGCCCTCACCCGCCGGGTGCGGGTGGTGGTGGTGAACCCGAAGCAGGTGGATCCCGCCCTGATCCGCACCTATGCCGATCTGGCCCGTCCCGAATTGAAGGGCCGCCTCTGCCTGCGCAATGGCCGCAGCGTCTACAACCAGTCGCTGGTGGCCGACCAACTGATCCTGCGGGGCGAGACCGAAACCCGCCGCTGGCTCACCGGCCTGATCAACAACCTCAAGCCCCCCTTCTTCAGCTCCGACATCCCCCTGGCCAGGGCCGTGGCTAGCGGCGACTGCGGCGTGGGCGTGGTGAACAGCTACTACGTGGCCCGCCTGCTCTCCGGCGACGGCGGCGCCGAGGACAAGGCCCTGATGCAGGGCGTGAAGGTGGTGGTACCCGATCCGGCCCACATCAATGTGAGCGGCGCCGGCGTGACCCGCCATTCCAAGCATCCGGAGGCGGCCCGCAAGCTGCTGGAGTTCCTGGCCTCCCCGGAGGGCGGCGGGGCCGGCTATGCCCAGGCCAACCATGAATATCCCCTGGTGGGCAGCGGCAACGATCCGGTGGTGAAGGGCTTCGGGCCCATGCGCGGCGATGGCGTGCCGATCGAGCAACTCGGTGCCCGCAATGGCCAGGCCGTGGAGCTGATGCGGGCGGCCGGATGGCCCTGAAGCCGCAGTTGGGGCAAATAAACGGAAGCGGACCGCACCTGGCCCCACCAGGCCATGGGGAATCAGGCCGCGGAACGCTCTGGCGGGTCGACCAGGGAAGGGACTCCGCAACCAGCAACCCCCGAGCCGCCATCCTCCACCTGGGCTCCAGCCTCCTTGGCCCAGGCCTGAGCCTGGGGGCCAGCCTCAGCCGGGGCCGCTGGCCCCTGCTGCTTCTGCTCCTCCTGGTGGCCAGCCTGGCCCTGCTGCCAATCCTGGGCCTCGGCCCCTATGCGCTGCTGGGGGGCATCGGGGCAGACGCCGGAGGCGAAGCCGCTGCCGTAGGCGAGGGTGCCAGGGGATCCGGCTCCCTCCTGGATCCTGGGATGCTGGTGGGGCTCGGCCTAGGCAGCGGCAGCAGCGAAGCCCTCGCCCACACCGCCGGCCTGGTGGTGCTGGTGGGGCTGGGCGGTGCCCTGCTCGGCACCGCCACCGGCTGGCTCACCTCCGCCTGCAGCTTTCCGGGGCGCCGGCTGCTGCGCATCGCCCAGCTGCTGCCCTTAGCGGCCCCCCCTTACCTGCTGGCGGCCACCCTGATCGATGGGGGCAGCCGCTTCGGCCTGCGCCTCCATGGCGACCTCTGGGCGGCGGCGGTGCTGATCCTCGGCACCTACAGCTATGTGTTCCTGCTGGCCACCGAGAGCTTCAGCGCCGGCGGCCAGCGGCAGCTTGAGGCCTGTCGCAGCCTCGGGGTGGGTCCCTGGGGCAGCTTCCGCCGGGTCGCCCTGCCGATGGCCGCCCCCGCCATCGGCGCCGGCGTGGCCCTTTCCGGCATGGAGGTGGTGAACGAGCTAGGGGCGGTGGAACTGCTCGGGGTGCCCACCCTCTCGGGCACGATCCTGCAGCGCTGGCAGAGCGATGGCGATCCGCGCGGCGCCGTGGGGCTGGCCCTGATCACCCTGGCCCTGGTGAGCCTGCTGGTGGCCTGCGAACGACAGCTGCGCCGGCGCAGCCGCCGCTGGCTGGCCGGTGGCGATAGCGAGGCGGGGATGCCCTGGACCCTTGATGGCTGGCGGGCCCTTCTGGCCCAGCTGGTGACCCTGGTGCCACCGGCCCTCAGCCTCGGGCTTCCTCTGGCTTGGATGCTGCTGAGCCATGACCAGCTCCAGGCGGTCGATGCTGCGGACCTGGCCGCCCTGGGACTGCGGAGCTTCACGCTGGCCCTCGCCGCCGCTCTGCTCACACTGGCGGCGGGGCTGGTGCTGGCCCTGGGCCGCCGCTGGTTCGCAGGCCCCTGGCTCGGGCGGCTCGCCTTCCTGGCGGGCATGGGCTATGCGGTGCCCGGAGCGGTGCTGGCCCTGGCCCTGCTGCTGCTCGGTGCTCCGCTTGGGGTGCCGCCCCTGCTGCTGCTGCTGTGGGGCTACACCGATCGCTTCTTGGCTGTGGCCCGCCAGGGCCTTGATGCGGCGCTCGAACGCCTTCCCCCCAGCCTCGATGAGGCCGCCACCGGCCTGGGCTGCAGCTGGTGGGCCGTGCTGCGCCGCATTCACCTGCCGCTGCTGCGGGGGCCGCTGCTGGTGGGGGCCCTGCTGGTGTTCGTGGATGTGGTGAAGGAGCTGCCGCTCAGCTTCGCCCTGCGGCCCTTCGATTCCGACACCCTCTCGGTGCGGGTGTATCAGTACGCCAGCGACGAGCGCCTCGGGGCCGCCCTGCTTCCCGCGGTATTGATCCTGGGCCTGGGGCTGGTCGCCTCCCTGGCCCTGGTGCCGCAGCTGGAACGACGGGGCTGAGCGGAATGGATCACATGCCTAACTGAACAGTCCAAGTGGATTCTCTGGTCAGCCGATCAATGGCATCACGCGTCGCGCGAAGATAGGGGAAGACAATTCAAGGCAACCGCTGTGGAGGATTCCTCGCCAGGGAACGGGTTGGATTTGTTGGTAGTGGAACCTGAGCCTGCAACGACAGATCTTGCTTTTCTTCCACAATAAAAATATATCTTCACATGGTATTAGTTGCTGCATCGTTAGCCGCTACAATGCCGTGGTGGCCTTGGTTGTTGCAACGAGTTCATGAAAAAGATACAGTTAATGCCACTTATTTAGGTGCTTCGTTTGAGTGCTCCGATTCCCAGAAAAGATCCTTGGACCGATGTGTACTGATCCATGAATTCGAAATGATCAAAGCGTCTTGACTCAAGTTCTTTCAGATACTGACAAAGTGTTGTTGATTCGGGGCAGGCGTCCGATGCGATGTCATGGTGAACAATAATGTCGGCGCTCTTTCTAGCAAGCATGTGATCGGAGAGGGCACCATTCATAGAGTGATCACCGTCAATGAAGACAAAGCTTGGTTGGGTTGACTCGAAAAGAGATCGAACGACAGGGCTTGAAGACAAGTCCTTAACGAAGCTGTAGTTAGTGGACTGTTTGCTGAGGTGCTGACCGTAGGCCTTGAGCAGTGGAGTCTCGCCAATTGGGTCAATGGCGATAACCGTATTCAGGGGTGCACCAATGCGACGTAGCCACTCGCAAGTGATGATGAATGTCCCGCCCCAACGAGAACCAATCTCAACGTAACTTCTGGTTTCGGTTGCGTGGTCGCTTAACCAGGCTAGGTAAGCTGCAAACTGATTGGGATACTGAAAAATATGAAGTCCGGTTCCGAAGAATTTGGATAGCTCCTCGGGTTGCTCATTCAGGTTCTCATCGTTCAGTCCAAGGGCGGGCAATAATTCAGTTTCGAGGTACTTTGTGTCACGCAGTTTGGAGTCAGGAACAGCATTGACCAGAGACAATGTTAATGGGATCGTGGTTTGGTCATTAAGAAAGTGATCCCAGCGTAACTTCATGGGATCGGGGATTGATTCCATTTTGAGAAGCCGGCCGAATCGGGAGGTGAGTTTGCCCATAGTTTTTTCTGTGTTAATTCTGCTTAGTGGCTAATTCAATTCGCTAAATCCAAATCTTGGATCCACAGGCGAATCAGGCTGCTCTCCTGTGGTTTCATAATATTAGCTCACATCAGCTTGGCTTTGGGCTATAAAAATCACCCAGGCTGATCGGCTTGTCGCGAAAGGAGATTGGTCCATGGGCGCCGAAGGCTTGCAGGAAGTGCTCTTGCTGATCAATCTTAGGGAATCTCTGGGCAACAGGGGTGCGAGAACCCTTTGAGCTCGACAAAGCTGCCTTTGCCCTGGATGGGCTCTGAGGCCGCCTACTGGATGCTTTACGGGCTCACTGTCAGCGTCATCCGGCTGGTGTTTGAGCCGGTATCCAGGTGTCTGGGCAAACCATTCCCTTGCTCACACTGCTGCGAGTAGCTGCCGCCGTGCCAGGAACAAATTTGTCAAGGCTGCCGACACACTGATCTTGCAGCGGTTCTTGGTTAGACCTCTCAGCATGGTCTTCTGAAAACCGAACTGCTGCTTAATCACCCTGAATGGGTGCTCCACCTTTGAGCGGATGTGGGCCTTGGCGGTTTCGACCAAATCAGCCAACCGTCGCTCGGGAGTATCCGGCAGAACTCGGCGCTTGCCTGGACGCATCGCAATCCTGAATTCCCTTGGCTTGCCTGTCATCTCTGGTCTCTTGGCAATGCCCTGGTAGCCGGCGTCGCCGTACACGACCTCCTCGTCGCCATGCAGCAGCTTGGCAGCTGGGCTTAGGTCATGCACGTTGGTGGCCGTGGTGTCGACTGAATGGATCAGGCCGGAGTCCTTGTCGACACCGATGTGGACTTTCATCCCGAAATGCCACTGATTACCTTTCTTGGTCTGGTGCATCTCCGGGTCCCGCCTCCCCTCTTTGTTCTTGGTGGAACTGGGCACCGCGATCAAGGTGGCATCGACGATCGTGCCCTGCCTCATCGTCATGCCCCGGGCGCTGAGGTGGGCTATGACCGTCTCAAAGATTTGCTCGCCCTGCTCATGCTTCTCCAGCAGGTGGCGGAAGGTCAGGATCCTGGTCTCATCAGAGATTCGGTCACTGATCAGCTCGATGCCGGCAAACCGACGCATGGTGGGCAACTCGATCAGGGCCTCTTCCATGGCTGGGTCGCTGAGCGAGACCACTTCTGCAATAGATGGATCCGCAGCATGGTGGCAAGTGGATAGGGAGGACGCCCACCCTTCTTGCTGGTCTTGGGGTGAAAGGGCTCGATCAGAGCGATCAAGGCGTCCAAGAGAACGACCGACTCCATCTCCGCCAGGAACTTCTCGCGCTTGGTCTGTTTCTTGGCGGTCGTCTGTTCGTAATCAGAGAAGCTGAGCTGCTTGACGCCCATCAATTCAGTCCGGGCCTGCGATTACCCCGCCATTCTCGCGTAAGCTGGTCTGGTTTTCCAGAGTCTCCCTAAGGTCAACGCGACGCCTCTTAAAATTTGTTTAGAGGCTTAGGCTTAATCATTGGCCGCAGAATAGCCTGCGCCCTTTAGTCTCGAGATGGCATTTCGAATCAAAGATGTGTACTTCCAGCTTGAACTGGTTCGTATATTGTGAAGAGCTTGCTCAGCTTTTGTAAGCCTGTCGGGATAGCGATGAGTTGAGTTTATCTGATCAATTAAAATGTCAATGCTTTTTGATTGATCCTGAGAAGCGAAAACATTTATTAAATTTTGGCATTCTTGTTTGAATAATTTTTCTTCCTCTACAACCTTTGCTTGTGCCGGGCGCCACATTTCCGAAGTGCCATTGCTTAGTTCATAATGCAATGATTTCCAGAGAGCCCCAGATGAGCAATCCTCCGCACTAAAGTAACAATGACTTGGCAGTAGCCAGTCGCATGAATGAAAGCCATCTCCACAATCACGGAGAAAAACCCTTGTTCCAGATTTTACGGCCTCGCGTGGCAGTCGATCTTTCCCGGGGAAATGACCAAAATCGACATAAAAATCAGATTCAATGAAGACTTGCTTTATCTGGTTTCGATCCATGTGCTGTATAGGTGTGTATGTTGCATTGGGATGTTTGTCCTGAAACAGTTGAGCAAGCCACGCTCCTTTTACAGGATTGAAGCAAATTTGAAGTGGTCTTGGCTGCTGGCTACTCATCTTCACCCGAGGAAGATCTTTGGCACCACTGATAAAGTCGGAAAGGGGTAGCTGGATTTGATTAAGACCCAATGAACTCAGAAACTCTTTAGCATAGGTAGACTGATAGGCGTGAAAGATGTGGGGGTGGCTGCGGAAAAGGTCCAGGTAAAATGCGATTTTACCCAACGAAAAAGCCCATTGTCAACACTAAGCCACCAAACTAAAACCTTACAATCTTTTGCAAAGTCTAGGGCATGATTCACCCATACTTCCGGGAGGACCAAGATGCTATCCTCGTCAATCAACATTTGACTGGTTATTTTAATCTGCACGTATTCGGGATATTGATTTTGAGCGCAGTCAGACAAAACAAGAACACCATTGACCTCATTCAAATATATTATTGACGCCTCCGCGCCAAGATTTGTGAGTGTGTGCACAAGTTGGTGCAAAGCTTCTGGTCCACCCGTTCTGCCGGGTCCAGTGGCCACCAAAAAACGCATCGTTCGCAGCTTAAACATCAGCCAAATTATTCATCTGGAATAAATTCCACTCAGGCCGCCGCCGCCAGCGGCGCCGATTCCACAAGGGCCGGTGCCAGCCTCAGGCCATTTTCGCCGCTGGGCACCTGCAGCAGCTCCTCGCGGCGGATGCGCGAAAGCAGCCGGGTGGTGGTGACCCGGGTGGTACCGATCAGCTCGGCGATCCGCTCATGGGTGAGGCGGAAGGGGAGGTCACACCAGTCGCCGCAGCGGCGGCCGAGGCGCCGCACCAGCAACCCCAGCAGCGCATGGAGACGCTGTTCGGCGCTGCCGAGATGGCGGATGCGCAGCAGCTGCAGCGTCCATTCGTTCACCGGATCGAAGCCATGGCCCGCCACCGGCTCGGCATCACTGCGGAAGAGCAGCGGCGTGAGCGCCTCCACGCAGACCCCCTCGCTGCAGAGGCGGTCGGTGCGGAGCTGGTCACCCGGCTGCAGGAAGGCCAGGGTCATCCCTTCGGTCTCCTCACAGGGGCAGTAGACGCGGGCGATGCCTTCCAGCACCTCCAGACAACTGGCCCCGCTGCCCCGGGCGGCGGGATCCAGCAGCACGGTTTGGCCAGCGGGCATGCGCAGGGAGGCGATGGGCTGGTCGGGCAGGAAGCGGAAGGACATCAAGAGGAGGGCGGCGCGGGAGGCCCTATTGCGAATGACTCGCAACCTAAACAAGACCCCGACCCTTTTGCAAGTGGCTCGCAACAAGCTCACCTGCGATCAAGGTTCCATCACTTCAGGATCACCACATCCACCCCCGGCGAGCGCCGCCGCACCAGCACCCCCACGTCGTGCTCACTGCGATGCAGCTGCAGGTCGATCTCCTCCTCCCCAAGCCGCAGACCGCTGATCTCCAGCAGGTTCACCGGGCGGGGCAGCACGGGATTGCGAAAGCGCACCTGCACCCGGTCGCTGTCGGGATCGCGGCCGATCGCCATGCCAGTCATCGCCTCCAGCAGGCCGAACACACTTCCGCTGGCCCAGGCCTGGGGACTGCAGGCCACCGGATAGAGCGTGGGACCCTCATCATCCCGGCGGGGAAAGCCGCAGAAGAGCTCCGGTAGCCGCAGCATCGGCATCGCCCGGGCCGTGTCGAACAGACCGCTGAAGATGCGCATCGCGTCGGCGGTGCGGCCATAGCGGGCCAACCCGAGGCCGATCAGGGCGTTGTCATGGGGCCAGACCGAGCCGTTGTGATAGCTCATCGGGTTGTAGCGCACCTCCCGCTCATCGAGGGTGCGCACGCCCCAGCCGTTGAAGATCGAGGGGGCCAGCAGCTGGCGCGCCACCGAAGCCACCGCCCCCGTCGGAACGATCCCGGTGAGCAGGCAGTGGCCGGCGTTGGAGCTGCGCACGGCACAGGGCTGACCCTCGCCATCGAGCGCCAGGGCATAGGTGCCGATCGCGTCGCTCCAGAAGGCCGCATGGAAGCGGCGGCGCAGATCTGAGGCCTCCTCCAGCAGGGTCTCCGCCTCGCCATGGCGATCAAAAGCGCGCAGGATCCGGGCCATCGCCCGGCGGGCGCCGTAGGCATAGGCCTGCACCTCACACAGGGCGATCGATCCCTCGGCGAAACGCCCGTCGGCGTGGTGCATCGCATCGTCGGAATCCTTCCAGCCCTGGTTGCGCAGGCCCCCCTGGGCTGCACGGCGATAGCGCAGAAAACCATCAAAGCTGGCCGTCTCCGCGGCCCGGATCCAGGCCATGGCGGCCTCCAGGGCCGACAACAGACCGGCGATGAAGCCCCGATCGGCGCTGCGCTCGAGGTAATCACCCGCCAGCATCACGAACAGCGGCGTGGCGTCCACCGTGCCGTAGTACTGGCGGAAGGGCACCTCGCCGAGGGCCGCCATTTCCCCCAGCCGCGCCTCGTGCAGGATCTTGCCGGGTTCGGCGTCGCTGGCAGGGTCGTGCTGATGGGCCTGGTTCTCAGCCAGGAACCCGAGCACCCCCCGGGCCAGGCGGGGCTCCACCAGGAGCAGCTGGCGCGCCGTGATCAGACCGTCGCGGCCGAAGGGACAGCTGAACCAGGGCACGCCGGCAAAGGGATAGAGCCCGTGCTCCAGGCGGCTGGAGAGCAGGTGCACATCGGAGTAGGAGCGCTGGATCCAGCCGTTCAGGGCCGGATTGTCGGTGACCAGAGCGGCAGCGCAGCGGCGGGCCTCATCAAACCGCTCGATCGTGGCGGCCAGGGCCGCATCGAACAGGTCGGCGGGTGTGGCGGAGTCAGCCGCCAGCGCGGGGCCGTCGGGGTGGAAATCGAGCACCAGGCAGAAGCGCCGGGTCACCCGCGGCTCCAGCTCCAGATGCAGGCTGAGGTGGTGCTCGCCCCGGTGCTCCGGTGGCGCTCCGAGCCGCAGGAGGGTGCGGCGAGCCTCCCCGTCGAGCCCTCGGTAGGTGAGCTCGAGGCCATCGGCCAGCGCCCGGGCCACCAGGCTCCCGCGCCGCCGGCGGGGCATGCCGCGCACCTCGAAGATGTCCCGGAAATCGGCATCACAGCGCAGGGAAAGGGGCATCCGCACCGGCTCCGGCTCGAAGCTGGTGAAGCTGAGCTGCTGCACGCAGGAGGTGGGGGTGAGCAGGGTGCTGCGCTCCAGGTGCACCGAACCGCGGGAGGGTGCGGTGCCGCCCTCGTTCTCGTTGCTGAGGTGGCTCACATGCAGCCCCATCTCGCCCCGTTCCGTGGAGCTCAGCACCGTGGGAGGCCGCTGCCAGAGCAGCAGCTGCAGGCGGCTCAGATGGCGAGTGCCGCGGTGAAAGATGCCGGAATCAGGGTGGGTCTCGGGGCAGATCTCGCCGCGGCTGTCGAGCATCGCGAAGGTCTCTCCGTCCTTGAGAACGAACGGAGGCAGCTGGTCATGCGACATGCAACACCGGCCCGACGCCGTTACCCGCCGCGGCAACCCCCACGGATCTTGTGAGCCCGGAATCGGCCTGGGCTTCGATCAGGCGACGGTAGAGAGTCAGATAGTCGTTGGCCTGGCGCGCCACGCTGAAACGCCGCTCGAAATTGGCGCGCACCCGGCGGCGATCGAGGCGATCGATCCCCCGCACGGCCGCCGCCGCCGCCTCGATCGAGTCCACCAACACCCCATTGACCCCGTTCTGGATGATCTCCGGGGTGGATCCCTCCCGCCAGGCGATCACCGGGGTGCCGCAGGCATTGGCCTCGATCATCACCAACCCGAAGGGCTCGGGCCAGTCGATCGGGAACAGCAGGGCCAGAGCATTGGCCAGGAGCTCCTGCTTGCCGGCGTCATCCACCTCGCCGATGAACTCCACCAAGGGATTCCCCCGCACCAGGGGTTCGATCACCTCCTGCCAGTAGGCCTGATCGGCCAGGTCCACCTTGGCCGCCACCCGCAGGGGCAGGCCCACGGCGGTGGCGATGGCGATGGCCCGGTCGAGCCGCTTCTCCGGCGAAACCCGCCCCACGAAGGCCAGGTAGGGCTGGGGGTCGTAGCCCGGCCGATAGAGATCGGTCGGCAGGGCGTGGTACACCGTTCCGAGCCAGGGGGCCGTGGGGATCGGCCGGCGCTGGGCATCGGAGATCGACACCAGGGGCACGGAGGGGAACTGCTGGTAGAGCGCCGCCAGTTCCGGGCTGTTCTGGGGGCCGTGGAGGGTGTTCAGCAAGGGAACCGGCAAGCGGCTGACGGCCGGGAAATGGAGGGGGCTGGTGTGGAAATGGAGGATGTCGAACCGCTCCACCTGGCTGAGCACCCGATCGAGCTGAATCAGCTCATACACCGAGGGATCGCCCCGATGGCCGCCCAGCCGCAGGGAGGAAGGGATACAGCTCTGCAGATCGGCACTGGTGCAGGAATCCCCGCTGGCGAACAACACCACCGAGTGGCCCAAGCGCACCAGCTCTTCGGTGAGGTAGTGAACAACCCGCTCGGTTCCTCCATAGCGAAGCGGCGGAACGCTCTCCCAAAGCGGTGCAATCTGGGCGATACGCAGGGAATCCAAGGCCGAAAACCTCGCAGCAAGCAACAACAGCGGCGCCTCTTGCAGCTGGAGGTCCCATCCGCAGATTGCGCCCTGCCGTCAGTCTGAAGCGATCGATCAGCAGCGGAGTGAGTCGCTTTGTCCGCCACCGTCGGCCGGCTCGCCCTCGGCGGCACAGCCCGGACAGAGGCAGCGCACATTCAGCACGCACTCGAGCAGGTGGAATCCCTGAGCCAGGGCGGCCTGCTCACCGGCCACCAGCACGGCGCCACTTTCGAATTCCTCGGTGCGACCGCAACGCACACAGACCAGATGGTGGTGATGGGGGTGGGCATCACTGGCCAGCTCAAAACGGCGCCCCCCCTCGGGCAGTTCGAGTTCCTGAAGCAGCCCCAGGGAACTGAGCAAGCGCAGACTTCGGTACACGGTGGCCAACGACACCCGGCCATCGCCGCGGGGCAGGCGCTGGTGCACGTCCTCGGCGCTCAGATGACGGCCCTCGCCGAGCTGCTCGAACAGGGCCAGCACCTTCTGGCGCTGGGGGGTGAGCCGCTGGCCCCGCTCATGCAGGCTGCTGCGCAGGCCGAGGGAAGGATTGGGACCCTGGGCCTTCGCCGCCACTGCCGACCGCCGGTCTGTGCTCGCAAGAGTAGGCGTTATTGAGAAGGGAGGCCAGGGCCGCCCCTCGCCAGGCGAGCATCCAGGTCGGCCAGGAGGGAGGCGAGCACATCCCCGAGGGTGGCCACCAACCGGTAGCTCAGGGCCACCGCGAGGAGCGGAGCGGCCGCCAGCCCTCCCCCCAGCCGCAGCAGCAGCACCGCCTCGAACACCCCGAGGCCCCCTGGCGCCCCCGGCACCACCAGGCCCACCGTCCAGGCCAGGGCGAAGCCCGAGAGCCAGGTGGTCCAGGGGAGGGAGAGCTGCAAATCAAAGGCCCACACGCAACAGGCGAAGCCCGCGAAACGGAGCAGCACGAAGGCCAGCTCCGCCAGCAGCGGTGGCCAGGGATAGCCGGGCAGCGAAGCCGGCGGAGCGGCGGCGGCCAAGGAGGCGGCCTCCGGATCGGCCAGCTCCACCGCCAGGTCGCGGGCCTTGCGGCGCTCCAGACGGCCCAGCAGCGGTTGGAGCCAGCGGGGATTGAGCAGCCCCAAGGGGAGCAGAGCAGCCAGGCCGAGCCCCCCCTGCCAGCCGCCCAGCCCCACCAGCGCCAGGGCGGCGACCGCCGCCAGCAGCGGTTCAAGCACCACCACGAGCAGGCTTCTCGCGGCGCTCTGGGGCAGCTCCACGCCACCGGTGCCTCCGCGGAGGGCCTGCAGCCGGGCCGCGAGATGCCAGATGCCGCCCGGCAGGAATTTGCGCAGGTTGGTCACCATGAAGTGGGCCACACTCGCCTCCCAGCGGGGCCGCAGCCCGAGCCAACGCAGCAGAACGGTCCAGGCCAGGCCGTTGACCACCACACTCAGCAGGCTGAAGCCCACGCCGAGCACCAGCCAGAGCCAACCCTGGAGATCCAGACCCTGCTGCAGCAGCGGTCGGGCGTTACCGACCAGGGCGGCCATCACGAAACCGAGGCTGGCCAGGGTGATCCAGGGCCTCAGGCCACCCGGCAGGGAGGGCAACCTGCCGAGGCGGGCCCCCAGAGCTGCCAGGAAGGAAGCGGCGGAGCGGCCACTCCCGGGGGCCGCTGCGGAGCCCAGCGCCGCAGGCGCCTGCGGAGATGGCGCGATCGGCGTGAGGGCGGGGGCTTCCGGGGTGGGCAGGGAGCCGGAGGGCCGGGCGGCTCCCGCCCGGGAACGCCACGATCCCGGGCGCCATGGCAGCCCGCCGGTGAGGGTCCGCAGGCGCTCCAGCAAGGGGCGGAAAGGATGGGTCATGGCAGGGATCTTCGCGTCCCGGCATCGGCGGCACCGGTACCGCCCGGCGCCGGGAGCTCAGGACCCGCCTGACCTGGCTCCGGCGGCTCGACAGGGGCCGCCCCGGCCAGGGCCTCCTCCACCAGGGCCCGGATCTGGCCCAGGGCCATCCCATGGCGGTGGGCCAGGGCAGCCAGGTCGTCGGCCTCGGCCTTGGCCCGCCAGCGGCCCTCCGGCAGCCAGGCCCATTTGATCCGCACCGGTCCGAGCGAGGTGGCCAGGGTGGCCTGGCGGCGGGGCAGGATCCAACGCTGCTGCAGCTCCTCCCGCACCCCCAAGCTGCCGCTGTGGCGCCACCACACCTGCCGCAGGGCCGGGGCCAGATCCGGCGGCAGCAGGGCTGTGACCAGGGTGCCGAGCCGCCCCTTCTTCATGGTGACGGGCTGGCTGAACACCTCCACGGCTCCGGCCTGGCGGAGGGCCTCCCCCAGAAAGGCCAGATCCTCCGCCGAGGCGTCGTCGATCTGAGCCTGCTGCACGAGCAGGGGCTCGCGGATCTCCCCCGGCGTTGGTCGGGGACCCGCCGGCAGGGGCTCCGCCAGGGTGAGGCGCAGAAGATTGGCGCGATCCAGCTGCCGGCTGCCCAGGCCCACCCCAATCCGCAGGGGCAGGGCGGCGGGATGGGGCCCGAACCCGCTGGCCCAGCTGGCCACCAGGGCCGCGCCGGTGGGGGTGGTGAGCTCGCCGGGGGCAAATCCTGCGCTGGAGGCCAGGGGCATGCCGCGCCTCCGGGCGATCTCGAGCACCGCCGGAGCGGGCAGGGGAAGCAGGCCATGGGCCGTGGCCACGCTGCCATGGCCGGCGGGCGGGGCTGTGCAGAGCAGCTCCTCCACCCCCAGATGCAGCAGCGCCGCGCAGACCCCCACCACATCCACGAGGGCATCGAGGGCCCCCACCTCATGGAAATGCACCCGCTCCACCGCATGGCCATGCACCGCCGCCTCGGCCTCGGCCAGCAGGGAGAACACCGCCAGCACCCGCTCCCGCAGGACAGGATCCAACGGGGCCTGGGCGATCCGCTGCCGCAGCTCCCCCCAGGCCCGGTGGGGTGGGTCCGGCTCCAGGCTGTCCACCGCCAGGTGGAGGCCCCGCAGGCCGCCGCTGCGGCGCTCCTCCACCACCAGCCGGTAGCGGCCGGCCAGGCCGAGGGCCTCCAGGGGCGGGTGCAGCACCGCTTCCGGCACCCCCAGATCCAGGAGGGCGGCCAGCAGCATGTTGCCCGCCAGACCGGTGGGGCAATCGAGCAGGGCGAGGCTCATGGCCCGGCTTCCGGGCTGTCAGGCCTGCCGAGGCGTGGGGCCTGACGGGCGAGGCGGTCGGCCTCGGCCTCCAGCCGGGAGCGCTCGCCGCGGAGCCACTGCTCCACTTCGCGCCGGGCCCGCCGCTGCTCCATCTGGGCGGTGGCCACGTCGTGGCCAGACACCCCCCAGAGCCGGCCCAGCAGGGAGCGATCATCGGCGCCCCCCTCGCTCTCGCCATAAACAAGGGTTTCCGCGGCCATACCGGCCAGCAGCACCCGGCTCCAGCGGCGCAGCTCCTCAAGCGGAAGGCGAACGCTGGCGGGGGGCGTGAGCACGGTGGTGCCGCCGGCGGAAAGGCCCGCCCGCAGGCAAGCCAGGCTGCCCACATGGATGGCGGCAACGGCCACCCCCTCCCGCTCGGCCACCAACACATGGCCCGCCTCATGGAGGGCGATTCGGCGCAGACGCAGCAGCCCCCCGGGCAGGGTTTCGGCCAACAGGTGACCGCCTCGGCCGCCGAAGCGGGCGGCATCCACGGTGAGGCTTGAGAGGGTCAGCGCCACCAGGGCGGTGGTAAACCACGGGGACAGACCCAACAGGGGACCCAGCAGGGCCAGCAGGGTCACCACCAGCACCGCAACTCCCGCAGCCGTCGCCCCGCTCATCGCCGGTTCGCGGCGTTCAACGGGAAGGGCGGCTCACGGCCTGCCCATGGCTCCGCGCCGGGCCCGGACCGCGCGCCATGTCGGCCTCGGAGGGCCTGCGGTCGGTGCCGCGGCGCTCGCCCCGTTCTGCGCCACCTCCGCCACCCCCGCTGCCGGCGGCGCCACCACGGCGGCCCTTGCCGCCGCGGGTGCCCCGCTGGGCCAGGGGAGCCACCACCTCACAGGATTCCAGACACAGCTGCTGACCCTGGCGGCGCAGATCCAGGGCCACGAAGTGGCGCAGGTGTTCCAGGGGGACCTCGCCCCGGAGCTGCAGCTTGAACGGAACCGGCCGGCTGCCGTCCGCCCGGGGCAGCTGCCGAACCTTCACCACCAGATCGCCGGTTTCAGGCCGGGTGTAGATCAGCTCGCCGCGCACCGAGAAGTAGTCGTCACCCTCAGCCAGGTCATCGGAAGGAAGCGCGGCTTCCTCCTCCGCCGGTTCCTCCGCCTCCACCTGGGCATCGGCGACAACCAGGGCATCGGCGGCAGCCAGGGTGCTCGGCTCCCAAACCCCCACCATCTGGAGATGGAGCTGGTTCTCGTCGCGGCTGCGGGGGTACACCACCCAGAGATGGGGCAGCTCGAGGTCGAGGTGGCGACGCATCAGGGTGAGCAGACGGCCAAGCACCACCGCCTCCAGCTCGGTGCCATCGGCGGTGCGGATCACCCCGCGGGTGGGCTGGGCCGGATCGCTCGGCACGTACTGGCCACGCACCACTCCGATGGCCCGGTACTGCATCGGCTCGGTGACCGGGGAAATGGGGTGGGCGCGCATGGTGGAGGGGAGAACGCCCCGGAATGGGACGGTCGGATCGGGGCCAATGTAGCCAGCACGGCAGGTAGTCTCCGCTTGGAGTTGCATCGCCCACTCCCGCCTGAATGCCCACCCCGACCCGCAGCAGCGCCACCCTCCTCTGGACCGGGGCCGGGGCCATCACCCTCTGCCTGGTGGCCCTCACCGGTGGCTGGTGGCTGGGCCGTCATCAGGCCAGCGGGATCCCGGAGGACAGCCGCCGCGCTGCCCTGGTGCAGGAGAACAACCTGCTGCGCCAGAAGGTGATCCGCGGCGAAGCGAACGACAGCGACCGCCAGCGCTACCTCGAATTGCTGGTGGGCCTCGATCGCCGCGGCGAGGCGATCGCGGTGCTCGAGCCGATGGCCGACCGCGAACCCGACCGCTGGGCGCTGCGGCTGATGCTGGCCGAGCTGCGACGGAACCAGGGAGATGCCGCCGGGGCCGAACGGGAACTGCGCCAGATCCTCAACCGCTCACCCAACCAGATCGATGCCCTGCAGCTGCTCACCCTGATCCGGCTGGAGCGTGGCGAGGCAGCCGCCGCCGAAACCCAGGTGAAGGGGGTGTACGGGGGTCTGATCAAGCCTGAACCCAAACCGGAGGCCCTGGGTGTGGGCCTGCTGCTGGCCGAACTCCAGCAGAAACGGAATGAGGCCTCCGCCGCCGAGCTCACCTACCAGGAATTGGCGCTGGCCTTCCCCCAGGACCAACGGCCCCTGATCGGCCTGGCGCTGCTGCGGCACACCCGGGGTCATAGCGCTGGTGCCCTCGAGGCCCTGCAGCAAGCGCGCCGGCGCAGCCCGGATCCAGGGAAGGCCGATCCCCGGCTGGATGCCCTGGCGGCCACCTGGGGGCTGGAGAAACTCAGGGCGACCCAGGGAGCATCGCCGGGCCCGAAACCGCCGGGCGCCCCCCAGCAGACGGAGGTGAAGCCACCGACCGCCCCCCAGCCGCCGGCCCTGTAGGCGCCGGGCCCGACTGGGCATCCAGCGCCTTGAGCGCCTGATCCACCGCCGAGGCAGGGGGGGTGGCGTCATCGAGGGCGGTGCTGCGCCGGATCCGGTTGATCAGGTCGATCGGGTTGTTGAGGTCGATGCCGGAACTGCCGCCAGCCGGACCCACGCCGCTGCCGGAACCGCTTCCGTTGCCGAAGATCTGCCGGTCCTGGGGGGTCACGCCGAGCGGCTGGCTGAAACCTGCGGCAGCTTGGGCCGCCACCGGGGTGGGCTGGACCAGGAGTAGCAGGGAGGCGAGCAGCGCCGGGGCCTGCGCCGGATGCCGGAACAGCCGCTCGGCGGCAGGGCGCCCTGGCCCGCCCGGCCCCAGGCCGGCCGCAGCCGCTGGTGAGGCGCCCGTGGGGGCTCCGGAACGGAACAGGGTGCCGGCTGATTCAGATGGAGCGGCGGGATCCGCCATAGCCTGCGCGCCGATGGCTCATGGTTGGGCCCAGTTTAGAAGCGCCCGAAGGGAGGCCTGTGCATGCGGATCGCCACCTGGAACGTGAACTCGGTGCGCACGCGCCTGGATCAGGTGCTGGCCTGGCTGGGCACGGAGCGGCCGGAGGTGCTCTGCCTGCAGGAAACGAAGGTGGCCGATGAGCTCTTCCCGCTGGCGCCCTTCCGGGCCCTGGGCTACGAAGCGGCGATCAGCGGCCAGAAGGCCTACAACGGCGTGGCGATCCTCAGCCGGCTGCCGATCGAGGATGTGCAAGTGGGTTTTGCGGCGCTCCTGCCCGATGACCCGGAGGCGCCGGGCCTGGGGGAGCAGAAGCGGCTGATCAGCGCCCAGATCGCCGGATTGCGGGTGCTCAACCTCTATGTGCCGAATGGCTCCTCGCTGCGCTCGGAGAAATACGCCTACAAGCTCGAATGGCTGGCCTGCCTGAAGCGCTACCTCGATGCCCAGGAGGCCGAGGGAGAACCCCTGGTGATGGTGGGCGACTTCAACATCGCCCTTGAGGCGCGCGACATCCACGACCCGGCGCGCCTGAGCGGGGGGATCATGGCCAGTGAGCCGGAACGGCAGGCGCTGCGAGCCGCCCTAGGCGAGCGGCTGGAGGATGGCTTCCGCCTGTTCGAGCCCGAAAGCGGTCACTGGAGCTGGTGGGACTACCGCACCGCCGGCTGGGAGATGGGCCGCGGCTGGCGAATCGACCACATCTATCTCGATGCCGAACTCCGCGACCACGCCCTGGGCTGCACGATCGAAGCCCCGATGCGCGGCAACCCGCAACCCAGCGACCACGCCCCGGTGATCATCAACCTGGCCTGGCCGCCGGAGGACGAGGAAGAGGACGACGAGGAGGAGTTCTAATGGGAAGAGGCGAAGAGTTCCAAGGGGAAGCTAAGACGAGTTCGAAGGGAAGTCAGAAGGAGTTTTAGGGGAAGCGAGAAACTCAGCAGGGCCAATCAAGGGCGACCGCTGATCACAGGCGACCCCGAGAAGCGACCCCGAGCCGCTCCACAACAACTCAAGTCCAGCTCTCAACCCAGCAACCGTTGCACACCCCCAGAGGCACTCCCACCCACCGCCGGGCCTTCGACCGGTTCTGGCAAAGAGGTTCGCCCAGATCCCCGCCGCTGCAGCCCCCCCTCCAGCAGCTTCTCCACGGCCCTCTGGCGGATCTCGATCACCTCGGCCAGATCGGCGGCCAGGCGCGGCGATTCCACCAGCACCTCCTGCAAACGCTCGTAGGGGATCACCAGCACCTCGAGGTCATCGCAGGCGAGCACGGTGGTTTCAGCGATACGGCCATGCAGCAGCGAACTCTTCTCGCCGAAGCATTCCCCCCGCAGCAGCACCCCCAGGCTGCAGGGCCGACCCTTGGCATCGGGCAGCACCAGCTCGGCCTCGCCGCTCAAGATCAGGTAAAGGCCATCGAGGGGCGTCAGGCGGTGCAGCACCACCTCATGGCTGGCATAGGAGCGAACCTCGCACTCGGCCAGCAGTTGTTCCAGCCTTTCGCTGGAGAGGGAGGCGAAGCCGGGTGTGCTCTTCAGCAACCTCAGCGAGGCCACACCCTGCTGAAGGGGAGTGGGTGCGGTGGACGCGTAGGGAACCTCCTGCTGCACCGGGTAGGGCATCGTGAGGCCATGCCGCTTGGCCAGATACCAGATGCGCCGGTTGAGCTCATCCTGGATTCCGTCACCGGTGCGGTAATCGGGTGCAAAGACCTGAACCTTGTAGTTGATCGCGAAATCGCCATAACTCACCACCACCACATCCGGCGGCGGTGTATTGAGAACAGCGGGAATTTCAAGCGCCGCGCCAATCAGCAGCTGGCGCACCCGATTGGGGGGATCGTCGTAGGAGAAGGAGATCGGCACCTCGACGCGGTGCAGGGGTGTTGGACGGCTGAAGTTGATGAACTGGCCCTTGGCGAGTTCCGAGTTCGGGATCACCCTCAGATCGTCATTGAAGGTCTTGAGGTGCACCGAACGCCAGTTCACCTCCACCACCTGGCCAAGGCTGTCGCCGATCTCCACCCAGTCACCCATGCCGATCGGCTGCTCGAACAGCAGGGCCACGCCGGAGAAGATGTTGCCGAGGCTGTCCTGCAGGGCCAGACCCAGCACCAGCGATCCCACCCCCAGGGCGGTGAGGAAGCCGCCCAGATCGGCGCCCCAGACGCTGGAGAGCACGATCGCCGAGCCGATCAGCACCAGCAGGAAGCGGCCCAGATCCCGGAACAACTTCGGCACCTTGGCCTGCCAGCTGCCCTGCGGTGCCCCCTCAAACAGGATCACATTGAGCAGCGAGAGGGCCGCCAGAATCAGGGTGATCCACACCAGGGTCTCGCTGATCCGCACCCCCACCGCCGATCGGGGCCGCACCAGCAGATCCACCAGCAGCAGATAGAGGGCCAGGGCCGGCAGGGTCCAGTTGCGCAGAATGGCCAGAGGCGCCACGAAGACCGGTTGGTTGCGCTGCAGCCAACGAAGGGCCTCGCCGAGCAGAAGCATCAGCAGCGGGAAGCCCAGCACCAGCGCGACAACCCAGAAGGGATTGACCTGTCCGAGGGCTGCCGCCGCCGCGCCGCCCGGCCCGATCAGGGTTGCGCTCCCACCGGGAGTGGCAGCGCTGCCGCCAGCGCCGCTGGAGGGCGCAGCGGCCGAGCTGGCGGCGGCGGCAGCGAACAGGAGCGCACTGTTCATGCTGCGCCTCCCACAGCAACGGAAACCAGGGCGGGATCCAAGCGGGTCAGCTCCCAGATGGGAATGACCCCCTCGCCCTTCACTTCAACGGGCGGCAGCGGCTCGAAGTTGTAAAGCCCATCGAGGGCCCGCCGCACCGGTTCGGTGACCTGGATCACGTTCTGCTTGGGGGAGATGTGGATGGCCCGGGCGATCGTCACGGTTTCGCCCCAGACGTCGTAGTAGAACTTGCCACTCCCCACCACCCCGGCCGCCAGGGCTCCGGCGTGGATGCCGATATCGAGGCTGAGCCGCACGCCATGCTTGGCGCTGAGCCGCTCCACAACCTGCAGCATGGCCAGGGCCAGCTCCACCGTGCGCTTCTCGTCGTCGATCCGCGGCACCGAAAGGCCGCAGACCGCCAGATAGTTGGAGCCGGTGCTGCGCAACTTCTCGACGCCGCAGCGTTCAGCGGCATCATCGAAGGCCCCGATCAATTCATTGAGCACCACGATCGCTTGTTCGGGCGCCAGTTCGGCGGAGAGGTCTTGGAAGCCCTCGAGATCGGCGTAGAGCACGCTCACGCTCGGATATTGCTCGGTGATCGACTGTTCCCCTTGCTTGAGCCGCTCGGCGGTACGGGCCGGCAGGATGTTGAGCAGCAGCCGGTCGTTCTCCTGCAGCTGGGAGCGGATCGCCTCCTCCCGCTGCTGCAGGGTGGTGGCCATGCTGTTGAAGGAGCTAGAAAGCTCACCAAATTCATCGGCAGAATCCACTTTCACCTGCACAGCGCTATCTCCGGCAATGATCTGCTTGGTGGCACCCATCAAGCGCTGAATCGGCTGGATGAAACTGCGCGCCAGAGCCAGGGACATCAGGGTGAGCAGGGGGATCAGAATGGCGCCCAGCAGCAGCAGGGCATCGCGCAGACGGCGCACCCCCTGCAGCGCTTCGGCCTTATCCATCTTGGACACCAACCCCCACTCTAAATTGCCAAACCGGATCGGCTGAAAAGACTTCAACACCCGCTTGCCGCGGTAATCGATGTCCTCGATTTCACCGGTCTGGCCGGCGAGAGAGCGCTTTGCCCCCTCGGTTCTCACCTCCTGAATCAGAACCGGACTATTGGCCCTCTTGATCCAATCAATCTTCTCTTGCGAAACTCCCTTAGCACGAAGATTTTGGAAGTATTCCTTCGGGTTTTCCAGAAACGCCCTGGGGGAGGAGCGGAGCTTGAAATCCTGGCCCACCAGAAAAGACTCACCAGTTTTACCAAGCCCCTGCTGCTCCCATTTCTTATTATCGGTCATCACCCGATCAATCGCATCCGGATTCAACTGATAAATCAGGGCACCGATGAATTGATCGCCATCAAACACGGTTGTGCCGATAAAGAAGGACGGCTCGCCGTAGCTGGCCTTGTAGTGCTCGATGTCGGACATATAAACGAAATTGGGATCACGCGATTTACGAATCTCATCAAAAGTCTTAGCCAAAGCCGTATCGGCAAAAATGCCGGTTTTAAGGTTGGAGCCCATGTCCGCTTCCTTGGCCACAGAAAATATAACATCGCCGCTGTCAGCATCAACAAGATAGATGTCGCGATAATTGAAGACCTCGGTAAGGCGACGAAAGCGTTGGCTGTATTTTCGATGGACAGCACTGTATTCACTACCATCACCTGGATCGCTTAATAGCTCAGGGTGCGTAAGATTGGGATTATTGGCGGTGTAGTGATAGGTGAGATAACGATCTGTTGGAGTGTTGGGCAGATAAGTGGCAAGAGCAGGATCGCCTTCGATATTTTTGCGAAGCTTTGGTAGAAAGATATCGGTGTAATAGGCAACGAGTTTTTTCTGCTGCTCCGCGCTCAGCGTGGTGTTCTGAAGCTTGGGGTAAGCGGCACGGAAATCCTTGATAGCATCAATCACCAGAAAGCCCTCGCTCATCGTGAGCACGTGGTTGCGGAGGAAGCCGTAGTAATCCTGCAATGCGTCCGCGCGGCTGTTGCGCAAGGCCACCAATTGATTCGAGACTGCGGTGGCTACTACATTGCTGCTGATGCTGAAGCTCACTAGGCCCGTGAGCAAGAGGCTCAGCAGGCTGGCCAGCAGCACCATGGCCAGCACCTTGGACTGGACACCGAGTCGACGAAAAAGCTTCAGAACCATGGCTTTACAGAGATGAACGTGGAAGCAAACTCAATCAGGCTCAATCAGGCGTGGCGCCTCCCCGGGCCAGCAATCGCTGGCGGCAGGAATGTAAAACGGATAGGTCAACATCAACGCAGGAGCTGCCGTCGTACTGGAAGGGATTATCAAGATCACGAATCAGCAGCAACAGATAGGTGAAGGAGGTGAACAAAAAGCAGGAAACCACCATGTTCTCACTGAATCGCTCAGCCCCGATCAGCAGCAGCGCCACAACGGCGCCCACCAGAAAAATCTCGAGCATCGCATAGGCAGGGCCAAGGAAATCACTATCTCGATTGCTGGCCATCCGGTTGACCAGGATGCGCATCCTTGCGAGCTCAGGCAAACCTCGTTCCACAACGGAATCACCACTAGTCAGGCGCAGGTCCGCCAAGATCAAGTTAAGATCAGCAAGGCCGGCATCAATCACCTCAAAGCCAACCTGATTGGACAGCCATTGCCCCAGCTGCCCCAGCAGATCGGCCAGGCGCGAGGTGAGTCGGGTGGTTTCGAGGCTGGGCTGCAGCCTGGCCACGTAGTTGTTGATGTCGTTAATCGATTCAATCGCATTGATGAACTGCACCACCGTGTCCTCACTGGCGCTGTAAGCGGCCAAGGTGCCGCTCAACACGAACGCCAGCACGAAGGTGGAAGCACCAAACAAGGAGCCCGTGAGCGAATCGAACTCCCAGGGTTCAAAACCAAGCGTGTGAACGCCAACCTTGGCCAGGGCAAACAGGGCCGTGAGGGGCAGCACCTTGAGAAAGAGACTCCACTTCGGCGGGGCTGGTGGGAGCCTTTCTGGTGGCGGTAAGCCAGAGACGGCGGCCGTTGCTGCTTCCACGCTTGGGAGACTGCCCATCAGCACCAAACCTAGGCAGGGCCCAGGCTGCCGTCATGAGGAAAACCTTCGCTTCCGCCGGGGATGGCGGGCTGGCTCAGCCCGCCGCTGCCTCGCCGGGGCCGGGCTGCTCCCCGAAGAAGTCCTCCAGCTGCAACTCCGGGCGGCGCACCAGGGCGAACAGGGTGCCGGCGTTGCCGCGGCACACCCGCAGATCGTCATCGAGCACGGTGATGTCGAGCCAGGCTGGGAAGCTCTGGTTCACCTCCCGCAGCAGCTGCAGGCGCCGCTCGCCGATCCGGGGTCCGAGCCAGCCGCCCCGCACAAAGCGCACCCCCACCCGCTGCAGACCTTCCACCGAGATCCGTGCCTGCACGGCAATGCCGGCCAGGGGAGCGACCGGTCCGGCGAGCCGCAGCAGGTTCATGGCCCGGCCCCGCCGCGGATCGAGCAGCTGGAGGTTCTCCAGCCACGGCGCCACCGTGAGATAGGGCTGCCGGCCGCTACTCCAGCGCAGTTCCCACACCCCCGTGAGCCGATCGCTCTCCACGGCCAGGTTGGCGGGCTGAAGGTGTTCGAGGCGCTGCAGGAGCTCCCGCACCCGGGGCGCCTCAGCGGCCGAACCGGGGTGGCCCCGATCCCGCAGCAGCTGGAGCACTTCGGTGCGGCAATCCGCGGCAGATTCCGCCGGAATGCCCGTGCTGGCAACGCCCGAAGCCATGGTGCCCAACAACGATCTTCGACCCGCATCATGGATGACAGGGTTAGGCGATGGCGGGGCGCCCAGGAATCGTTGGCGGGCCGGCAAAGGGCAATCGCGATCAGGCCGAGAACCCCATCAAGGCGCCAAAACCCGAGCCAGCAAGCCAGGTTCCCGGCCCCGTTGCTCCATCAGGCCCCAGCGCACGCTCCAGGGCGCCGTGGCAAACAACCGCACCATGGCACCCACCAGCCGGGGCAGGGGCAGGGTGTTGGTGAGAAAGCCACTCCATTCCTCGCGGGGCAGGGCGAAGAAGGTGGTGAAGAAGGCCCGCAGCTGATCCTCCGGATAACGCATCAGCTTCTCCAGGCCGAAGCGGAACAGGGCATGGCGGCGGCGCAACTCCAGGGGCCAGAGGCCCTCCCAGGCCTGGCGGGCCACGGCCTCGCCATCGAGGGCCGGATCGGAGAGGGCCGCAGCGATGGCGGCGGCCAGATCCGGAGCCCGCCGCAGCAGGGAGCCCACCAGGTAACCGGAGGCGGGATGCACCATGGAGGCGGCGCCACCAAAGCCCACCACCCGTTGATCGAGATCGGGCAGGGGCAGGTTCATCGGAAACAGGCAGAACTCCTCATGCTCGATCGCCTCCACGCGGATGCCGGCGTGGGTCAGGCGACGCTGCAGCCGCTCCCGCAGCAGTGGAAAGGGCAGCGGCGGGGCCAGGGCCAGGGAGGTCTCCTCCACGAAGAAGCGGCCCTCGCCCAGGTCCATGGCATAGAGAAAGCTGGGGGCCTCCGCCTGCCGCTCAGCCGCGCTGAGGTGGTCGGCGCGGAAATCCATCAGCACGAACTGATCCGGATCCACCGGCGCTGCCGAGAAGCGCCCCACGATGCCGTAGGCGGCCTGGCCGGCGATGGGCTCCCCTTCCGGGCGTTGCACAAACACGGGGTCATGGCCGCTGGCATCCACCACCAGCCGGGCCGCCAGGTGATCACCGCCGGCCATGGTCACCACCGAGTGGGCCGGGCGGTGCTCGATCGCCACAGCGCGGCCCCGATGCCACACCACCCCGGCGGCGGCAAGCAACTCCAGCCAGTGCTGCTGAAGGCCCCGTTTGTCGAACAGGCCGTAATCGATGCCATGGCGGGTGGGCTCAGCACCGAACCAGCTCACGGTGTCGCTCCAGCGGTGCGCCAGCAGGTGGCCCAGACCAGCCCGATCGGCCTCCGGCCCCCAGATCCCATAGGTGTTGGGCCAGGGAGCCGCCGGATCGTCCAGGGCCAGGGCCTCCAGCCGCAGCCCCCGCTCCACCAGGGCGGCGGCGATCGCCAAGGCCGCGGGCCCCGACCCAACCACCAGCACATCGGCCAGCTCCCCGGGGCCGGGCGGAGCTGCAGCAGGGCTGGCGGTGGTGGTTGTCAGGGCAGGAGCCTTTCGAGCTCCGGGAGGCTAATCGCGGCCGATGCTGCGATCAGGCTTTCCGCTGGGCGGCTCGGTGCCATCTCGTGGGGGCCCCCCAGGACTGTGCAAGTGGCAGAAGCCTCAGTCCGCGGCCTCGCCATCAGGGGGGGCGATCGTTTCGGTGGGGGGCTCCCCATCGGTGAGCGCCAGGGCTGCGCTGCCCCCCAGCTCCGCCTCCTCGCCCTCGGGTGCCGGGGGCACCAACACCACTTCGGCCAGCCGATCCCCCGCATCGATGCGCTGCAGGCGAACACCGGTGGCCGCCCGCGACTGTTGGGGAATGGCATCGGCCTGCATCCGCACGATCACGCCCCGCTCGCTCACCAGCAGCAGCTCGTCGCCGGCGCCGAGCACCTTGAGGCCCACGAGCACGTCACCATCGCGGCGGAACTTCATGCAGCGCAGGCCCATGCCGGCCCGCTTCTGCAACCGGAACTGATCCACCGGCACCCGTTTGCCCAGGCCGCTGGCACTGGCCACCAGCACCCAGGGGCCCTCGCTGGCCGCCACCTCGTCGCCCTCGTCGTCGTCAGCGGCGGCTTCGTCGGCCTCACTGCTGGCCACCCGATCAGCGAGCTCGGCGGGCAGCACATCCATGCTCACCAGCCGGTCGCCTTGGCGCAGGTTCATGGCCCGCACCCCGCGCGCCGTGCGCCCGAGGGGCCGCAGCTCCTCATCGCTGAGCCGGAAGTGGATCGTCATGCCCTTGAGGGAGCCGATCAGCACGCTGTCGCCCGGGAGGGCCAGCCGCACCCAGCGCAGGTCGTCACCATCCTCGAGGGAGATGGAGATCAGGCCGTTGGAGCGGATGTTGCTGAAGGCCGAGAGGCGGGTGCGCTTCACATAGCCGCCACTGGTGAGCATCAGCAGCTGAACGTCGTCATCGAAGGCACTCACCGACACCAGGGAGGTGATCGCCTCCTCGCGGGGAATCGGCAGCAACTGCACGATCGGCGTGCCCTTGGCGGTGCGGCTGCAGATCGGCACCCGGTAGGCCGGCACCGAATACACCACCCCGCGGTCGCTGAACAGCAGCAGGGAATCGTGATCGTTGCAGCTGATGAACAGCTTCACCGCCTCCTCGCCCTGGCTGCGGGTGCCGGCCTTGCCGCGGGTGCCGCGGCTGGTGGCCTCAAATTCACTCACCGGCATCCGCTTCAAGTAGCCGTTCTCGGTGAGCAACACCACCGAACGCTCATTGGCGATCAGGTCGATGTCATCGAGGCCGCCTTCCAGGTCGAGGATCTCGGTGCGGCGGGGGGAGTTGTAACGGGTGCGGATCGCGTGGAGTTCCTCGACGATCAGGCCGAGCACCCGCTCCCGCCGGGCCAGGATGTCTTGGTAATCGGTGATCTTGGCGAGTAGATCCTCGTGCTCCAGGCGGATCTTGTCCGCCTCCAGGGCGGTGAGGCGCCGCAGCTGCATCTGCAGGATGGCGTCGGCCTGCACGTCGCTAAGACCGAACTGATCCATCAGGCCCTGGCGGGCCGAGGCGGTATCGGCAGCTGAGCGGATCAGGGCGATGATCGCGTCGAGGTTGTCGAGGGCGATCAGCAGGCCCAGCAGAATGTGGTCCCGCTCCTCGGCCTTGCGCAGGAGGTAGCGGGTGCGCCGCTCGATCGTCTCGACCCGGAAGTCGAGGAACACCTCGAGCATCTTGCGCAGGGTGAGCAGAATCGGCTCGCCCTTCACCAGCGCCAGCAAGTAGGCGTTGAAATTGTTCTGGAGCGGCGTGAGCTTGAAGAGGTTGTTGAGAACCACCTGGGGATAGGCATCGCGCCGCAGCTCGATCACGATCCGCATGCCGTCGCGGTCGCTTTCGTCACGGATATCGGCGATGCCTTCGAGTTTCTTGTCGTTGACCAGCTCGGCGATTCGCTCAATCAGCGCCGCCTTGTTGGTCTGGTAGGGAAGCTCGGTGATGATCACCGCATCACGATCGGGCCGGCCCTTGGCCTCGATCGTTTCGATGTTGGCCACGCCCCGCATCGTCACCGAGCCCCGGCCGGTGGTGTAGGTCTCGCGGATGCCGCGGCGGCCGAGGATCTGGCCGCCGGTGGGGAAATCCGGGCCGGGGATGATCGCCAACAGGGCCCGCTCCTCGAGCTCGGGGTTGGCGATCAGGGCCAGCAGTCCGTCGATCAGCTCGGTGAGGTTGTGGGGGGGGATGTTGGTGGCCATCCCCACGGCGATGCCGGTGGAGCCGTTGAGCAGCAGCTGCGGAACCCGCGCCGGCATCACAGTGGGCTCCTGCTGGGAGCCATCGAAGTTGTCGATGAAATCGACGGTTTCGCTTTCGATGTCCTCCAGCAGGGCGTCGGTGGTGAGCGCCTGGAGCCGCGATTCGGTGTAGCGCATCGCGGCGGGAGGGTCGTTGTCGACCGAGCCGAAGTTGCCGTGCCCATCGATCAGGGGCATGCGCATCGAGAAGTCCTGGGCCATGCGCACCAGGGCGTCGTACACCGCCGTGTCGCCGTGGGGGTGGTACTTGCCCAGCACCTCACCCACCACACGGGCACATTTCCGGTAGGGGCGGTCGTTGGTGAGCCCCAGCTCGTACATGGCGTAGAGAATGCGCCGGTGCACGGGCTTGAGGCCATCGCGGGCATCGGGCAGGGCCCGGCCCACGATCACGCTCATCGCGTACTCCATGTAGGAGCGCGACATCTCATTGCGGAGATCGGTCTGGATGATCCGTCCGTCGGATTCGCCGGGACTGTTTTCGCCGGGTCCGGTGGGATCCGCCATGCACGACCGCCAGGGATTCCTCCTACTTTATCGAACCCCGCTCCCCTGCCATCCCGGCGGCCCTAGATCGGTGGGATGGGCCCCTGTCCAGAGGGTGGATTGGGGCCCTGGCCAGTGCTTGGAGTGGGGCCCTGGCCAGGTCGTGATGATCGCCGCCACCCTGGGGTCGCTCTGATGGAACGGCAGGGGAAGCGGCCATGGCCCCACGCAGCACCTCCGCCGATCGGCCGCCGCGGAGCGAGCTTCCCGATCTGCCCCGCCGCGGTGAGGAGGAGTTGCGGGATCGCCAGCGGCGCGGAGTGTTGCGGGTGCGGGTGGCCGCCGATTTCCGCCGCCTGGTAGCCGAGGAGGGGCTGGCCGAGGCCTATGGCGCCACCGATGTGGTGGTGGCGGCGGAGGCCACCTTCACCGACCAGGCCAGCCTGGTGCTGAACCTGGGGCCCACCGATCCGCCGATCCGTCCCCGGGAACCCCAGATCGATGGGGTGGCGGCCCTGGCCGGTGGGTCCGGCAGCGATCTGGTGCTCCCGATCGGGGGGGGCGATGGTTTCCGCCACGGCGGCGCCCAGGCGCTCGCCACCCTGCTGGCCGGCGGCAGCGTGGAGCTGAGCGCCGCCGGCGACCCCACCCCGCTGCAGCCCCGCCGGGAACTCCACACCCGCCTCGACCTTGAGCGGATCGGGAACGGCCGGCTCCTTCTGCACCGGGGCATCGTGGAGAACGGTGTTGTGGCGGTGAGCAGTGCCGAAGGGGTGATCCACTCCGCCTGGGGCCCCTTGCTGGGCCCCTTCGGCAATGCCCTCTTCAGCGCCTCCGGAGCCGACAGCATCGGGCTGGCGATGCCGGGCCTGGCCCTCCTGGGCCCGGGTTCGCCGGTGCTGGTGGGTGGGGGCATCGGCTGGGTGGTCGGCACGGGCAGCGCCCATCAGCCCCATCCCCGCAGGCTGGCCAGCGGCCATGCCCGCAGCCCCGGCGCGGTGGCGGCCCTCAGCGTGGACCTCCATGCTCTGGAGGGCCGCTGGGTGCGCGCCTGCCAGTTCGAGGGCCACGGCAGTGCCCTGCTGGTGGCGATCGCCGCGCCGATCCCGCTGCTGGATGGGCCCACGGCCGCCCAGGCCGCCACACCGGATGCGGAACTGGAGGCTCCGGTGCTCGATGTCTCGATCCCGCGGCGGATCAAGCCCAGCTTCGGCGGAGTGTCGTACGCAGCGCTGAAGGCCGGCGCCATCGCGGTGCATGGGAACCGGATCCCAGCGGCGCCCTGCCATAGCCCGCGTCTGGCCCAGGAGCTGGCCGAGGAGTTGGCGGAACGGCTGCGGGCCGATCGCTTCCCGCTGCGGCTGCCCCTGCTGCCCCTGGCTGCCCGGCCGGCCCTGATCCCGCTTGAGGCCTGAGCGGTCCCCCTGATCAGATCCTTGTCGGGACGGGGCGTTGGCGGAAAACGGCCGTAAGCTCCGCCCAGACCCTACGCCCACCATGGCCGAGATCCCCGAGATCCCCGTTGTCCCGGCTGAAGCCCCACAGGCAGAAGCGGCGGCCCCCCACCCTGATCCTTCGGGAGAGTCCCTCGGCGGCGCACAGCCAGCCGAGGTGACCAACCAATCCAGCTGGGTGGACAGCGGAAGTCCCGCGGTGGTGGGCTCCTATGGCACCCCGGCCCCATCAGCCACCGCAGAGGCACCAGCGCCAGAGGAGGCCGCTCCAGCTGTGTTCGTGGCGGGCTACGGCTCAGCACCAGCCGATTTGCTCCAAGAACAGCCAGCTCCTGAAGCCGCTCCAGCTGTGTTCGTGGCGGGCTACGGCTCAGCGCCGGCGGATTTGCTCTCAGAACAGCCAGCTCCTGAAGCCGCTCCAGCTGTGTTTGTGGCGGGCTACGGCTCAGC